>DAIQAU010000013.1:2762-22770 GCA_036781565.1 Bacteriovorax sp.
CTCAGACCGATCATATCGAAATTGATTATACTGCCCGCAATACAGTTGAAAACGTCATCTCTACGTTGAAGTATTTGAGAAATAACCGCGGCTTAAATAAAATTCTGATTATCTCTAGCGATTATCACATCATGCGTATTAAGCAGATTATCAATACGCTGATCCGTGAAGAAGATAAGTTCGAGTTTTTCTTCTCAGCTGTTCCATCCAGCTATCTACATTTAAGAAATATCAAACTTCTTTATATCGAAACGTTCAAACTCATTCGCACCAAGATTTTCCTGATGTTCTGGGACCAAAAATCACCTATTGATGTTTCCTGATTAAACGCGGGTAACGGAAATAACTTCTTCAAGGGCCTCAATAGAACTGATCGTCTTTAAAAGCTCTGAATAGTCTTTTACTTCAATTTCAAAGATAAAACTTCCCTTTCTATCAGGCATCGATTTCGCCATCGCAGAACGGATATTTATACCGCTGTTATTGATTGTTTTTGAGATAAGGGAAAGAATCCCTGGCTTATCCTGAGTCATGACTCTCACGCTTACAGGGTGAGTGAAATTGAATCCTTTATTCCATGAAACTTTAATTGTGCGTAGAAGAGTTTCTGCATCAACGCGGTTACAATCGCCTTTATGGACAGTAATTCCCCGGCCGCGTGTAATGAAACCGACAATTGTATCCCCCGGAATCGGGTTACAACATTTTGCCATTCGAACCATTACGTCGCTCATGCCATCGACAATAACTGCATTGTCCCCATGAGTTTTTTTGCGGACATTTTTCGTCATCTCGCTTGAATATTTTTCAATTTCTTCAATTTCCGGGATGACATGTTTTTCGGCGATATCTCTCAATGCAGGAATTGCACTGATGACATCTTTCGCTGAATATTTTCCAGATCCGACGAGAACGCACAGTTCTTCTTCATCAATGATATGGTTTTCATCAAAAAATTCTTTAAAGTCATTCTTCTTAAGGAGGTTCTTGATACTTGTCCCGAGAAGCTTGAAAGCTTTCTCGAGAATATCCCGTCCAAGTTCTCTGTTTTCGTCGCGCTCAACTTTAAGAAGCCACTGCTTGATTTTAGAACGCGCCTTAGAACTCTTGGCAATATTCAACCAGTCTTTTGTTGGAGACTGAGTTTTACTGGTGAGAATTTCGACTGAATCACCCGATTTCAAAACGTGTCGGAGAGGAACAATCTTTCCGTTAACTTTTGCGCCCACACAGTGATGACCGACTTCGGTGTGAATTTCGTAAGCAAAATCCAGCGGAGTAGCGCCGTATTTTAATTCACGAACATCGCCCTTCGGCGTAAAAACAAAAACACCATCGAGATCGATATCATTTTTGATAACGTCGAGAAACTCGCGGTTGTTGTCAGAATTTTTGTTGTACTCAAGGAGTTCCTGAACCCAGTCGAGTTTAGGAGCAGATTTACCAGCGAGACCTTCTTTATACTTCCAGTGAGCAGCAACCCCTGCTTCAGCAACTTCATCCATCTCAGTTGTTCTGATCTGAATCTCAATTCTCTCTGCGCGCGGGCCGATGACTGACGTGTGCAGCGACTGATAGTTGTTTACTTTAGGAATGGCGATATAGTCTTTGAATCGTCCTGGAATGGGCGTAAAAGACGAGTGAATAATACCAAGCGCTTTATAACATTCCGTAATGTTCCCCACGATAATTCTGAAAGCAAGCAAGTCCTGAACCTGCTCGAAATCAACTCCACGGGAAGTCATTTTTTTATAGATCGAGTAGAAATGTTTCGGTCTTCCCTTCACTTCAGCGTGAAGAGAATACTCAAGAAGTTTTTCTTTAATAGTCGAAATAACTTCCCTGATATAAGTATCGCGTTCCGATTTCTTCATCGAAACTTTCTCAGCAAGACGGTAGTAAATCTCAGGCTTCAAAAAGCGCAGACACAAATCTTCAAGCTCAGACTTTACTGAGTTAATCCCCAGGCGAGAGGCCAGTGGAACATAAATATCCAGCGTTTCCTGGGCAATCTTCTTTTGTTTCTCATCGGACACGTATTGAAGTGTGCGCATGTTATGCATGCGATCTGCAAGCTTAACGATGATAACGCGAAGATCTTTCGCCATGGCCACGACCATCTTGCGGAAGTTCTCAATTTGCGATTCTTCTTTAGATTTAAATTTGATCTTTGAAATTTTTGTCAAACCTACAACGAGATCAGCGACACCTTGATTAAATTCTTTTTCAATTTCCTGAGGAGAAATTCCGCAATCCTCAACGACATCGTGAAGGAGACCGGCCATGATTGTATCGAGATCCATGTGCAGACGAATTAAAGTCGCAGCGACGTTCATCGGGTGAATAATATAATCTTCACCTGAACTTCTCTTTTGACCAGAATGCGCTTTCTCTGCAAAGAGAAATGCTTTTCTGAGCATCGTGAAATTGGCATCGGGATAATACGCTTCAACCCTTCTTACAAGGTCGTCAACGGTGAGATCTCTTTCATGAGAAAAATCTAAGTTTTGGTACATTCCCTACTCTTGTCCTATTTATCTGATAAGATCTTCTCGGTAATTTCGGAAAGTCTTTTATAGGCGTGTTCAATATCGTCGTTATAAATTAAATGGTCGAAGTCGTGTTTGCGCAAAAGTTCCTTTTGGGCATTCATCAAGCGAAGGTTAATAACGGCCGTATTCTCCGTTCCTCTTCCACGAAGGCGCTTTTCAAGCTCCTCTACCGAGGGAGGCGAAATGAAAATGACATTGGCGCGTGGACCGAAATAGGCCTTCATCGCATCGGTCCCCTGAACATCCAGGTCAAACAAAAGATGCTTTCCTTCGTTTAGGGAGTTTTCCACGAATGTTTTTGAAGTACCGTAGAAATTCCCATGAACTTCCGCCCATTCAAGAAATTCGTCAGCATTTCGCATATCGAGGAATTTTTCTTTATCGATGAAGAAGTAGTGATGTCCGTGAATTTCCCCCGGTCGCATTGGACGGGTTGTATAAGAGACAGATTCCACCAATGAAGGAAAATCTTCCTTCAAGCGCTTGATCAACGATGTCTTACCGGTCCCGCTGGGAGCGACAATGACAATCAGTTTTCCGTTTTTGTGATGATGACTATTCAATATTGAGTCCCTGCTCGCGCATCTTTTCCAATTGAACTTTCATCTGCACAACTGCATCTGAAATTTCTTTCATAGTTGACTTAGATCCCATGGTATTTGTCTCACGACCCAATTCCTGGAGAATGAAGTCAATCTGTCTACCTACTTCATTACTTGATTTTAGTAGGTTTTGAAATTTTTCCAAGTGGGCATGAACGCGGTTAATTTCTTCATGGATATCGATCTTTTCTAAATAAAAGATCACTTCCTGAAGAAGTCTGCTGTGCTCAACATCGACCAGCTTTTTATATTCTTCAATTCTCTTTTTCAGTTTTTCTTCAACGTTTGCTTTAAAATGCTCGGCATTTTTTTCAATCACCTGAAAGTGAGTCTTGTAAGTCTCAAGATGCTTAACCAGCACCTTCATCAACTTCTCACCTTCAGCAGTTCTGGATTTCTTCAACGAAGCCAGTGCTTCACGGAAAGCCTTAAGTGCAAGCTCGTTAAGTTCAGTTTGATTCTCTTCATCCTGATCAACCATGAATTCTGATCGCAAAAAATCAGTCATGTTCACTTTTGACTCAAGCCCGTTGCTTTTTAAAATCGGTGCAATTTTAGAAACGAACTGAGAAATTTTATTCGGATCGAGATCATCAAAGCGACTTTTGTTCTCTGCCCTCTTGATGTTCACATACACATCAAAAGTTCCGCGTGTGAATTGATCATTCAGTTCTTTTTTCAACTCCATTTCAAGAGACGAAAGTGTTCCAGGCATTTTAAACCTGATGTCTTTGAAACGATTATTCACGCTTTTAATTTCGACAGAGACGACGTAATTCTCAGACTGCGCGTTCGCTTCACCGAAGCCGGTCATTGATTCTGCTGGCATTGTAATTCCCTCTTAAAAACTTTGCTGGAGGATATTACTATTTCATTTAGAGATCAAGGGCCCAGCCACCGACTCTGCCATACTCAAAAAAGATTTGTTTTGCACTTCCGTCTTCGAAAAATACCCAGCGCTCATTTTGATTGCGAGGGTTGCCAGCGATATCAACTCGTGAAGGTTTCCCCCACGCCTGCATCACCTGTGATTTTGACATTCCCAGATAAAGATCTTTGCTGTGAATAGAGCGCTTCTGAATGAAATCCTGCCCTTTTCCCTGATCTTCCTGCCAATCTGCTTTCTTTGTACTGATATAGTTAGCGCGCTCGTTCAGAGAGAGGCTCAAGTAATACAGTTTATCAGAGTCAGAAGGCAGATATTTTTTATCCTTCGCATATTGTTCCAGATATTCTTCTGGAATATCTGCCTCTTTTTGCTCGAGCTCGACGCGGATTGATTCCTCTTCCTTCATTTTTTCGCGGCTGCGCTCAGAAGAAGGCGTGCGCTTCTGGATTTCTTCTTTACTGCGATAGGCTTCTCCGCTGTCGCCACCGACAACTTTGAAATCTCTACCCGCTACTAAATAGGGATCACTCTCCCTGTTCATCTCTTCAATAAAGCTTCGGTCCGGTAAAAAGCCAGAACAGCTGGTTAAAAACAGCGAACTCATCACCAAAAACGTCCATTTCATCAAATATCTCTTTTCCATAAGACACTCCTCACAATTACCTGCCAGACTCTTCGGGCACGCCTTTCGCAAAGTTCACTTTCCTCACATCCGAATGGTCATGGAGGCAGAAAATTCCACGCCAAGACCGACCGACGAGCTCGGCCATAAACCTTTTTTAAATATCTTCAGCAAACCGCCGATCAGGACAGTGAGGAGATCAGGTGAATTTTTTAATCAAACTTGAAGAGGCCATAAACAACTTTCTGGAAAAGCTTTTTGAAAAGCTGAAGGCCGTCATGCCTCCTTTCGTTTTTGTATTCCTGCTCGCTCTTAAACATTCACCGCAGACAGTTAAAACCAAATGGACCAAAATATATCAGCCTAAACTTCGCATCACGATGCTGAAGCTGATTGGGTACACTGAGCACTACACAACAATGGTGCGAGGTCATTTCACGGCCGTCCTTATTTATCTGCGCTCTGAAGAATTTAAAAAGGCAGATAAGAAACAGCTGATGATGAAGCCACTTGTCTACGCTAAGTTCAATCCGTTCAAAGCGCTGACGTTTGTAACCACCTTTGCCGTTATCATGCTTGCGGGGTCTGTCATTTATTCCAATGCTGCAAAAATTGTCATTGGAACAAAAGCGCTAAGAAAACCGGCCTCTTTTTCAGAAGCCGAAGAAGATTTGTTTGTTGAATTTAAAAATCATAAATTTGAAGTAAAAATCGGCGGCGCTGGTGGCGGCCACGGTGGTGGTGCTGCTGTTGAAGAAGAGGAAGTCATTTTTCTCGATGTCAAAATTGAAGCTAAAAATGAACACGAAAAAGTCTTATTGGAAGAAATGGAAGAAATGATCGACGACTCAATGGAAGGCATTCACCTTCCGGTGACAGGACTTCCCATTTCTGATGAAAATAAAAAAGAAATTGAAAAATTAATGGCGAAGTCACTCAATGAAGACTTCACTCTTTTGGGTTATCACGAGCCGGTAAAGTCAGTAGAAATCAAACAAAAGCTTGGCGGACGTCCTGTGTATTACAGACAGGCGGAAAGAATGTTCAAGATTGAAGATATCAATCTACAGTTATTTCTCGAAGATACTAAACGCAATAAGCAGGTCTGGATTGACTTCTCTATTCTCGCTTCAAACAGAAACGCCATCATTTATCTGCAGGATCATGAAGTGCAACTACGCGACCACCTGACAACAAATGTAGAACCTGTCATCCCCCAACTTCCAATCGAAGAAGAAGGACGACAGATCATTAAAGATAAATTGCGCACGGAAATTAATGACTTTCTCGAAAAAAATCACATTGAAGGAAAAGTTCTAGACATCTATCTCGACTATCTCCTCGCCTCTTGATTTCACCAGCATCGCTTTCAACGTATTAGGGCTGATATCCAGAATTCGCGATGCTCTGCTGATATTTTTTTCGCTTTTATCAAAGACTGTGGCACAGTAATCAACTTTTATTTCTTCCAGCGTTTTCCACTCATTGTAAGCCTGCCCGATGACATTGGTGTCTTCTTTCAGTGAATAATCGCTGTGATCAAGAACAAGCTTTTTACCTCCAGACAAAATTTTCTTTTTGTGGAGATGTGATGATAACTGACGATAATTTCCGGGCCATGGGCATTGAACATAAAACTTCAGCAGTTCTTCTGATAAAACACAAAATTGCTTGCGCTCAAACTCCAGACAAAACTCCTGGATTTTCTCCGGATGTGATCTCAGATTATCAAGTCCCATGACAATTCCCGAAGTGAGGCGATAATAAAAATCTCTGCGCATTTTTCCTTCGATGACTAACGTTTTTAAAGGAGTTCCCGAGGCAAATATCAATCGTACATTTGATTGAACAGGACTGTTTCCTCCGACCGCTCGAAATTCCTGATTGTCTAAAAAAAGCAGAAGCTTTGTCTGCAGCTCCATTGTTAAAGAATCTATTTCATCAAGAAAAAGTGTCCCTTTATGAGCTTCCAGAATGGCCCCTTTTTTCTCTGTCACTGCGCCGGTGAAGGCTCCTTTTACGTGTCCAAAAAGTTCGGATTCAATAAGCCCAGGCGAAAAAGAAGACAAGTTGAGGTGGACGAAATTTCCCTGACGTCTGCTTTCTTCATGAACTTTTCTGGCCAGTGTCGTTTTACCGGTTCCTGTTTCTCCTTCAATCATGACATTGAGAGAACTCCTTATCATTTCATCTGTTAAAACATTTTCTTCTGTCACCAGTTTTATTTTTGGCTGCGGTTTTGGAAAATGAAGTCGATTGTAGCCTATATCGATTGTGTCGCCTCTTTCGACGAAAGCTTCAAAAGAAAGGATGCCATTTATTCTAAAAGGAGTCTGACCAAGACTGCGGAAAAGATAACGGGAGCGCTCATCGTAGGCAGTTGAACAGAAATGCTTAATCAATACAAGTTCGAATGCATGAAATTCCTTATCGAAAACAGGAAGATTTAATTCGCCACTGGTTGAATCAAAAGAAAATTCTTTTGAAGTCTTGATCAAATATCGGAATCGTTTCAGGCGATACGTTTTCTTTTTTTCCTGCAAGGCTTCGAGAATGAATTCATCATCTTCTCTCACTCCTCTTCCGCCGATACTTGATTCGAGGTTATAAGGTATTGTGCGCTCCAATTTACGTTCACCCATGTATTCTCCTTTGTTTGGACCAACTGCGCTCTACAAAGAAGGGGCCAAGACGAGAAAGGTGCAATTGTGTGTTTTTTGCATTATGATGGTGCTGAAGTTAAACCAGAGTAAAAAATACGAGACATTCAGATGAGCTATCAAATTAAACAACATTCAGCAGATTTCAAAATGGGAATTTCGGATCCTGCTCAATTTGAACAATGGCTTGCTGAACATCCGGATGTTATCGGAGTAGGTTTTGTCGGCAGATCGAATGTCGGGAAATCTTCCACCATCAATGCCCTTTTTGGTTCTAAGACGGCACGAGTTTCAAAAACTCCGGGCCGTACGAGAGAGATCAATATTTTCGAATTTGAACTTGGCCTCAACGGTAAAAAAAGTGATTTGCAGAAATTTGTTTTGATCGATTTACCTGGATACGGCCACGCTGAAGTTTCAAAGGAAATGTCGAGAAACTGGGATCAACTGATGACATTGTTTTTCTCTTATCTCTCCCCTTCTATGATGCTGGTGAATCTTCAGGATGCCCGCCATCCAAATCAAGAATCGGATAAAGCGTTTCATAAGTTCCTAAAGAATTTCACGCGAAATGCGATACTCGTTTTCAATAAAATGGATAAATTGAAAACACAGAAAGAAAGAGCTGAGCTCGATAAAATGAAACCGGCACTTTCGAAAGAATATAAATGGATCAGACAAATGTATTTTGTTTCAGCTGAAACAAAAAAAGGTCTACCGCAAGTAGAAGAAGCCATTGTGGCGCATTTGCTGGAAGAGCTTGAGATTAGAAAATCAGACAGAGACGCTGATAATGAGATTGATTAATCTTCTGGTTTTGTTTCTGGTTTCTTTTCAGACTGTTTATCAGAAAGAACAGCAATATCCTGAGGGCATTTAGGCCCGGCTGAAAATTTAATTTTATGGACCTGGCGCTCGATTTCTTCGAGATCTTTTTTGCAGGCACGCACCGTATGCAACAAAGCACGAACTTTCGCTGAATCCCATTCGACTTCACCGGAATCTATTGCTTTTTCCAATAACCGGCCTAGCTCTTCATAGGTATCTTTTAAGTGCGCATTAGTTCGCGATGCAGTCAGCATCTTTTTTCCAATGACACTTGTCTTTATCATTTCCTGTTGAAAGCCAAAAAAGAAGCGGTTGAGCTTTGCTTTCCAGTCCGATTGTTTTTTCATCGGACCAGTATATCCTCACGCGATCAAACTTGTGAAGAATGAATATTTTGGTAGCATGGTTAGTAGAAAACTCAGTTAATTTTAAGAGTTTAAGAGAAAGAAAGTAGGTTATGACTAAATTTGAGGCCCTGGAACAAGAACTTGAAAATCGTTATGGAAAAAACCGTGACCCCTGGGGACTTGAGCCTAAAAGAGCGATTGCTGATTTAAAAGTGCTCTATCCACTCTACGAATATTATTTTGATGTGCAGGTTCATGGAAAAGAACAGGTAAAGGACAGGCCATACATGGTTGTATCCAATCACACTGGTCAGATTCCCATCGATGGCATGCTCATTTGCACGGCTTTTGCGACAGAACTGGAAAGACCTCGCATTCTTCGCCCTCTCGTTGAGAGATTTTTGGCGGGATTGCCTTTTCTCGGTCGCTGGTCTTCAGAAGGCGGCGCTGTTCTTGGTGATCGCAACAATTGTCTTAATCTATTAAAACGCGGCGAATCCGTTCTCGTCTTCCCTGAAGGCGTTCCAGGTATAGCCAAAAACACAAAGGATTTTTATAAGCTGCAAAGATTCACCAAAGGATTTCTCAGAATGGCCATCGCGAGCAACGCTGAGATTCTTCCTATTGCCGTCGTTGGCGCAGAAGAATTTTTTCCGTATGTGTTTCATTTGAAAAAGATCGCGAAGCTGCTCAAAATTCCCGCACTTCCTTTGTCCTTGAATCTCTTCCCTCTCCCTTCGCCTATTGATATTTACATCGGCGAGCCGTATTCTCTACCAAAAGAACTTAGTCATGAAGCTTTGGATGAAGAACTCGAAGTTCACATTACGATCATTGAGAAAAAAATCCAGGAGCTCACTGAGCACGGTCTGAAAAATCGAAGAACCATTTTGCAGAGATTGAAAAAATGAAATCTGTTCTCATCATCGGTATTCAAGGTGCGTTGGCAAAAATTACGGCCGAGCTTTTAATTAAAAAACATCCGCAGATCAGAATTCACGGAGTGGATTCGCGTGCGATTGATGATGTCCCTCACCGCTCTCAATTAACTTTTCAGCAGATAAAATACACGCGTACTAATTTCGAAAAAATTTTTCGCGAATTTAATTTTGATACTGTCCTTCACCTTGGCCGTCTCGGGCATTCGCGCGCCACAGGAAATATCAATAAACGAATTGATATTAATCTGGTTGGTACGAATACGATTCTCGAGCTCGCTCAAAAATTTCATTCCAAAAAAGTTGTCATCCTTTCGACCCATCACGTTTATGGGGCCCACGGTGACAATTCTATGTTTTTGAAAGAAGACGCTCCTCTTCGCGGCAGCTTTAAGTACGCCGAATTGAGAGATGTCGTAGAAATGGATCAGATGTGTACAAACTGGATGTGGAAAAACCAGAACCATATTGAGACAGTTGTGCTCCGTCCCTGCAATATTATCGGGCCACAGATCAAAAACTCGATCACCCAATATTTAAAAACGCCTTATGCGCCTTTGCCGATTGACTACAATCCCATGTTCCAATTTGTTCATGAATTCGATATGGCGTCGATTATTGTTGCCTCAGCTGAGTCGCTCAAAACCGGAATTTACAACGTTGCCGGTGATGATGTCGTCAGCCTTCATGAAGCTTCTGCGATCGTTGGAATGAGAAAAATGAAAGTTCCCATCATTCTCGTTGAGCAACTTGCAAAAATCATGACTCCCGTCTGGAAATTTCCAACCTATCTCATCGATTACCTGAAATTTCCCGCGACACTCGACAACAGCGAACTAAAGAAAAATCTGGGAGACAATATTTTCCGTTTCAGTGCAAAAGAGGCCCTTGAGCTTCTTAAATTAAATTGACGGAACTCCCCTCACTCCATTAATATAAGTTCTCCAATATCAGTGCCTTGGTGGTGGAATGGTAGACGCAGCGGATTCAAAATCCGCCGCCCGCAAGGGTGTGCGAGTTCGAGTCTCGCCCGAGGCACCAATTTCAGTTTAACTTCTTAAGCTCTCTCACCAAACGAAAAATCGTATTTCAAAGATAGGAACATTGAAAGGATTCCGCCGACAAGGAATACTCCTCCCATATAACCAAAAATCGCAAAGGCTTCCTTCGCTTCGCTTCTGCCCATTTCCGGACCGTAAATTCCCGCAAACAACCAGACAAAAGGATAAAGAAATCCGCCGACAGCAACCATATAAGAAGCAATTGTGACAAGATTTTTTGGAGCTTTAAGGCCAGCTAGTAAAAGAAGAATTCCCATCATCATGGCGCCAATTCCAGTCGCATGAAAGTGAAAGCGTTGATAATAGCGCCAGTTTTTATCCTGTTCGCCTTTCATCTTGGCCGCTTTTTCCGTCGCATCTGTGATGCTTTGGATTTTTACATTCTTCTCAAGTCCTGCTGTGATATTCTTCTGAAAGAGATCTTCATTAACAGCAAAGAGAATGGAAATAAAAACTCCCCCAACGATGCTTAATAATGCTAAAAAAAATGGTATTCTCTTGATCATAAATTCTCCTTTGTGAAATTTTGATCGCTAAAACGGCCAAGGTCAACCCTCTCATATTTGATATTTTCTATAAAACCACTGCTTCGCCATCTCGACTGTGACCAGATAACCAACCAGCATTGTGATCAAAATCATAAAAAATTTCAGGGGAGGTTCAGTAAACCCCAGATGAATACCAAAAGGAGTTAAGGGAATCAGAACTGCACCGAGAACAACTGAGAATGAACAAATGATTAACCAGGGATTCGGATGACTTTTGAATGGATTTCTCCTTGTCCGGATGACAAAAATCACCAGGACCTGAGTTGCCATCGATTCGATAAACCATCCGGTGTGAAAGAGCACTTCATTTGCCTGGAACAATTTGAACATCAGAAAAAAAGTTAAAAAATCAAACAGTGAACTGATCGGACCGATCACAAACATAAAATTTCGTATCAACTTCATATCCCAGCGATGAGGCTTGTTAAGGTAATACGGATCCACATTATCGAGAGGAATCGGCAATTCAGAAATATCATAAAGCAAATTGTTGAGTAAAATCTGCAAAGGAAGCATCGGAATGAAAGGAAGAAAAACTGATGCCCCGGCCATGCTGAACATATTGCCGAAGTTTGAACTCGTTCCCATCATAATATATTTGATGATATTGCCGAAGGTTCTCCTTCCCTCCAACACTCCCGAGTGAAGAATCCGCAAATCGTGTTCCATCAAAATCATATCTGCTGCCTCTTTCGTTACGTCGACAGCGGTATCGACGGAAATTCCTACGTCCGCCGAATGCAGAGAAGGAGCATCATTAATTCCATCTCCCAGGTAACCGACAACATGCCCTCTGTTCTTTAAAGCGAGAATAATTCTGTTTTTTTGAGTCGGATTCATCCTGCAAAAAATATTGAAACGCTCTACCACAGCAGAGAGAGTGGGGTCATTCATATGCTCAATCTCTGCTCCCGTAAGAATGCCTTTCACTTCAAAATCAAGTTGTGAGCAGACATGTTGAGTGACCAGTTGATTATCGCCTGTAATGATTTTTACTTCGACGTTGTCTCGTTTCAATTTGATAAGAGCATTCTTCGCACTGATCTTTGGTGGATCAAAAAAACCTGCAAAGCCGGCAAAAACTAATTCTGATTCATCATTCACGACTGCGTGATTGTGTGAAACCGGAACTTTTTTGTAAGCAATGCCGAGGACTCTAAACCCATCTTTACTCAGTTTTTCAAACTCGGCATTAATTGAAATCAGCGACTCTTTAGTCATTGGGGCAACAGACTTTCTATCATGGAGTTCAAAACTCACGGACAATTTGATCAAATCTTCCGGCGCGCCTTTTACAATGAGCAAACGCTCATTTTCTTTTTCAACAAGAACAGAAACTCGTCTTCTCTCAAAATCAAAGGGAACTTCGTCAATTTTTTTACAGTGGCTGACATCAATTGTTTCGTGTTCAAGGATGGCCGTATCGAGCGGGCTTTTTAATCCTGATTCAAAATAGCTGTTAAGATAGGCCAGTTCCAGGACGCGCTCGCTCTCAATTCCCTCCGGATTGATGTGGCGTTCGAGATGAATCTTTGCTTCGGTTAATGTTCCGGTTTTATCTGTGCAAAAAATATTCATGCTTCCAAGATTGTGAATGGAAGACAAGCGTTTCACGATCACTTTTTCCTTGGCCATGCGGATCGCCCCTTTTGAAAGTGTCACTGAAACAATCATGGGCAAAAGCTCAGGAGTCAGACCTACAGCAAGAGCAATGGCGAATAAAAAAGATTCAGTCCATGAGCGCTGAAAAAAAGCATTTATCAACAAGACAAATAAAACTAAAAAAACAGTCATGTGCATGATTAAGGAACCGAAGTTCTGAATTCCTTTTTCAAACTCAGTTAAAGGAGCATTCGAGGATAAGGATTCCGCGATAGCTCCCATGCACGTTGCCTGTCCAGTCCGGCAAATGAGCGCCTTCGCACTTCCACTGACAACCGAACTTCCCAGTAAAACAGAGTTTTCCGCAGTCAAAATATCGGTCGAATCATTTTTCTCCTGGACTAACTTCTCCACAGGATAGGACTCACCTGTTAAATGAGATTGATCTACAAAAAAATCATTGGCTTCGATTAATCTGCCGTCACCTGGAATGATGTCGCCCGCAGAAAGGAAGACTAAATCTCCAGGGACCAGCTGCTCAATGGGAATTTCCAGAGTGCTGCCATCGCGAAATACACTCACGTGAACGCGAACGGAATCGCGCAAACTCGCCGCTGCTGTTCCTGCGCGGTACTCCTGAAAAAAATCCAGCGACACACTCAAAATCACAATAATGCTGATGATGAAAAAACTGGCAAAGTCTCCTGTCGTTGCCGACAATGCACTTGCCACTAATAAAATGAGAACTAAAGGGTTCTGAAATTTTTTTAAAAACTGCGTGATGAGCAGATGTTTTTTTTCAGACTTGATCAAATTCGGACCAAATTCAGACAATCGCAACTCAGCTTCACTTTTATGTAATCCATCGACTGTCGTGTTCAACGTCGCCATTAACTCTGACGTTGGCATCTGCCAAAAAGAAAATTCAGAATGAGTCGATGGATTCTTCATAAGCCTTCCTAAGTTTCCGTTTCATTGTGGCACTCTTCTTTTCAAAGTTCATTGTCATCAGTGTTAAGAAAAGGTTACGATCTAAAAATCATGTATTACACCCTCGCCCACATTCAATACGACGGAAGCGCATATTTTGGCTTTCAATGGCAAAGCGATCTTCTCACAATTCAAAGTGAACTCAATCGCGCGCTGGGAGAAATTCACCCGGGAAAAATCACGACGATGGGCGCTTCAAGAACTGATACGGGAGTTCATGCCATTGAGCAATTCGTAAAAATCACAACTGAGAATCCAATCGCGTTTGATGTGAAAACCTTAAATGATGCTCTTCCGAAAACTATCAGGGTTGTGGGCCTGGAAGCTTGCGACGGGGATTTTAAACCTTCGGCACACACTGTTTCCAAAGAGTACCGCTATTTCTTCACGAATAAGCAAAAAGTGGATTATGAAGACAGAAGATTTGTCGCCAATATTTCTGCTCCCCTTGATTTGCAGAAAATAGGTTTTTGTGTGGAAGCCTTGAAAGGCCGACACGACTTTTGCAATTTTTACTCTGAGGGCAGTAACGTCAAAAGTACAGTCCGCGATATTTTCAGCTGTGAGCTTTCTGTTGTTAACCCACACGATCTTTTTCAGAACAACTCGCTTTTTCTTTTTCCTGAAAACCTGACTTCCTGCTTTCAATTGAAAATTGAAGCCAATGGTTTTTTAAAGCAGATGATCAGACATATTGTCAGTTCTTTGTGGATGGTCGGAAGTGGAAAATTATCACTCGAAGATTTTTTGACTTTATTAAATAGTTCGAAGGGCCCGAGGCAAAACTGGAAAGTGGCTCCTCCTAACGGACTCTTTCTTTTTAAAATTACTTATCAAGAAGAATAATGCTGTGATTGTCTCTTTGAAGATACGGCTTTGTTTCTGAATCTTGTCTTTTCAATTCAACTAAAAGATTTTCAGCAACTTCAAACGAATGAACCACTTTTTTATCAGCAGAGTAAGAGGAATACTGTTCTTGCTCAACCATGGCCACTGCCTGGGCCGGTAAAAAGAATCCTTGTCTTCCCTCATTGTGATCAACCAGGTCGCAAGCAGAGTCGCCAATCAGCGGCGACGTGATGACAACAGCTCCCAGCTCAACACTTCTGGCATTGGCGCAACGATTGACCCGGTTGCTGCCGTTTCTATCTGTTGTCGCAGACGGAACCAGAAGAATATGAATTCCTTTTTCTTTCAATTTTAGAGCAAGACTCGGTTGTTCAACATCGAAGCAAATCACTGTAGCGAGCTTTAAATTTTTGAAAGTAAAAATCTTGAGTTCAGTCCCGCCAATGAAATCGGTTTCCCACGGTGTGAGATGAAGTTTATCCTGAAAATTCCAGTTTCCATTGATCAATAAGGGCGCGGAATTGAAAATCTTATCGCCGACCACTCGAGGACCAGAGCCCAGACAGAGGACGATATCTTTTTCGCCAATAGCTTTTTTTAGTTCTGGTAAAAGTGTCGTCCAGACGTAATGCGAAATCTCTTTCATTTGAAAAACGAGATCGCCCTGAAAATAATCAGTCAATCCCATCAAAAACAATTCCGGATAAAGAATAATTTCTGCTCCCCCGCTGACAAAATTTTTTAATTCATCGACGAGGCGATTTTGCCATTCAATCAGAGTGGAGGGCTGACTTGAAAGTGAATAACTGACGTTTGCTATTTTCATTTAACCTGCTTCAACCACTCATTCATATTGTAATAGTTCGTCACTCGGGAAATTTTCCCTTTTTCAATTTCAAAGAAACATCCCACTGGCAAAACGTATTTTTGTCCGCGCGCAGGTGGCAATCCAGAAGCAGTTGTCTTGTAGACGCCATGACAGACAAATTCAGCTGCCGCGCGTTTTCCAGAAGGCTCTGTCATCACTACGATATTCTCCAGATGTTCATCATAGAACTCATCCATTTCTTTCATAAAATTCACAAAAGCATTTCTGCCTTTTGTTCTGTCTCCCTGATTCGTGTCGTGAATGACTTCATCAGTAAGGTAACTCAACATTAAATCAAATTTTTTTTCGTTGAAGGCCTTATAATAATCACGGATAATTTTTTCTGTCGTATCCATTTCAACTCCTAAATATTTTTTAACCAATAATTTAACTTCTTCACAGTTTCTTCTTTTTCATCCCGGTCTTTCCAACTGTACTCAGTGAATAACCCCGCCGCCGGTGAGAATCCTCTCGACTTCCAGAAGTCATCCAACGGTTTGTATCCTTGCGGTCTGAGCAGATGGTTGGCTGGCCTTTCAACGGAGCAGAAAGCAAGAATCTTTATTCCTGGTATTGATCTGGCATATTCCTCACGCTCTTGCATAAAAACTTTGCCAAGACCCAGTCCACGATACTCAGGAAGCAAAACGGATTCGCCAAAATAAAACACTTCATCAGTATTCAGCCCGTAAGCCTGAAGAGGTTTTTTAAAACTCTCTTCTTCCTCTCTGGCCCAAATGCCGGTTGTAGCTCCAACAATTTTATCTCCGTCTTTCACGATAAGAATAAAAGAATGCTTCGCTTTGAAATACGTTTCCAGATAAGTTTTTTCGTATTCCACCGTTCCTTCGTAGAGGTAAGGGAAATCCCAAAAAACCTTTAATCTCAGGTGCGCGAGATCGTCAGCGATGTTTCTCGCTTCGTTTCCTGCATATTTCTCAATGGTAATGGAATTCATATTAAGGAACTTTGTGAACCTGAAGGTTTGATTTTCTCAACTGATACTCAACGACTTCCTTATTCTTGTTGACGGCTACATTGCATTCCATGATTTGCTCTGTCAGCGCATTCTGATTCATGCTTTGAAAAGAAAAAAGCATGTAAAACAAATTTTCAATATTATTCCATTGCGGATCAGCTGCATAAACCGGACGCTCGAGATTGAGGCCCTGTTCTTTTTTAAAGAGCAGGATGCATTCGCTCTGAAGATACTTTTTATAAGAATCATTGAGAGCAAGTTTACTGTAGAATTTATCTTTTTCCAGCTCAGCAGGAACAGTGTCATTGACTCCGCTCTCTTTTAAATAAATTTTTGATGAATCACTCAACTGCTTTTTAGTTGTGTCGACGAGCTGGCCCACTGGACGAACTTCAACAGCGCTGCAACCAAAAAATAATAAAGAGACGAAAGTGAGTATATGTGTCTTTTTCATGCTTTCATTTTACAGGATTTTTTTTCAGAAAGTCATTGACGGTGTTCATTCATTTAAAAAAATTATTTAACACTTAGACGGTCTTCGTCGTATTGGACAACTGCCAGAGATGCAGTGAAAGAATGCTCTGATAAGGAGCATAGGGCCCGCCTTCATGCTTGAGTTCCTTAGCAGTAGGCATTGTTTTTAAACCCTTCCAGATCTGATAGCCGCGTCGTATGCCAAAATCATCCACTGGCCAGATATCTAGTCTGCCTAACTGAAAAAGAAGAACCATCTCAACGGTCCATTGTCCGATTCCTCTCAAAGGAACCAGTCTTTCGATTAACTCTTCATTAGTGAATTTCGCTGTTTCTTTTTTTGAAGGAACGACACCTTCTATAGTTTTTTGAGCAATTTCCTTGATGGCCCTGACTTTATTGGATGAAAAACCGCATCCGCGAAGAACCTCATCGGAGGTTGCCAGAATTTGTTCGGGTGTAGGAAATTTCTTTCCCGGGTAAAGCGCAATAAAACGTCCAGTGATGGTCGCAGCTGCCTTCATGTGAAGCTGTTGATTCGCCACGGCCCTGATGAGAGCTTCATATAAAGATCGTTTTGTTTTCAAGTTAAATTCAGGTTTGTATTGATCGGAAAGATTTTTAAACTCAGGAAATTTTCGACGAAGATATCGCAGTCCTTTCGCGTAATCAGACTCAGAATGTTTTATAGAATGCTTTACTGATGTTTTTTTCTTCATAGAGGAAATTCAGCTTTAAACCGTGCGCCTTTGCCTTCGACATTATTAACCCCAATCGATCCTCCATGAGCTTCAACGATCTGTCTGGTAATGTACAGACCTAATCCAAGACCAGAAAGCGAACGATCATGATCTCCACGCTCAAAGCGATCGAAGATAGTATCCATTTTATCGTCCGGAATTCCGGGACCGTGGTCAGTCACCACCAATATGGCCTTGTCACCTGCCATTTTCAAATCGAGCTCAATCGGTTTTCCTTCTCCGTATTTTATGGCGTTAGATAGTAAATTGGTAATGACTTGTGAAGAACGGATGGGATCGAAAGATCCGCTTAGCGTTTCCGGAAAAGAAGTGCTGATCTGTACTCCGCTTCGGCTCGCTTCAAGCGAGAGTTGAGAAAGGGAATCGGTAGCAATCGCAGCAAGATCACAGCTCTCTTGCTTGATTTGAAATTTTCCAAGCTGTATATGTGTTAAATCCATCAATGCATTCTGCAGATCAACCAGTTTTTTCACAAGGCGATTTGTTTTGCGCAAACTCTCACGAACCTTGGCCACTGATTCATTCTCCGGACATTGCTCAACAGTTCTTTCCAGGATTCTCAACTGAAGTACAATTGCAGTCAATGGTGTACGCAATTCATGATTCGCAATAGACAAAAACTCATCTCTTGTTGTGAGAGCGTGCTTTAACTCAACTGTTCTTTCCTGAACTTTCTTTTCAAGATCCTGATGAGACTCCAGGATCTGTTGGTAAGAACAATTCAAAAGCGATCCCATTTTATTAATTGAATAAGTCAGCTTGCCGATTTCATCTTTGCCGACGATTTCGAGCTGTCGATCAAAATTTCCCAATCCATATTCTGCTGCAAGACGATTTAAACTATGAATTCGCGAAGTGATCGAACGGGTAATAATCACCGCGAGTGAAATTCCAAAAAGAGATATCGTTATGACCAATACGAACAAGACAAGAAAGATCTGGTTTTCCATCGCCCGGGAACCTTCGCTTAGGGCCGCGGAAAATTCATGTTCGTAGGTGGAGGCCAGGCTGTCCAGCATCTGTATGCGCTCAAGAATCGCTTCTTCTTTCTTCGCATTCATTCTACCGGCAACAATCTCTTCTTTATAATGAATGACCATATTCTTAAATTCTGAAATGATCTCATCAGCCTTTTGCCAGCTGTAGATGGCCCGCTTCATATGATGAAAATTCTGAAAGCGACGAAAGAAATAAATGCTGTTATCAATATCATCAGGATGAACGCGCCCCTGGAGAAACCCCAGCTTCACACGCTGAAGGTCAGGATCTCTTTTGTTCAATTCAACCCGGGCTATATAATCTCCATCAATGACTACAAGAGATTTGAAAATTTGTTCATAATCATCCTGCTTTTTGGTCGTGGAGAATCTCTGGAAAGCATAGAAGGCATTTTTTTGTGATTTAGACCATTCTCCCTCTCCGGCAACATAAGTTCTTACTGCCGAAAGATTGGTCATGGCATAACTGAGTATAATTAGTTCAAAGACAACGAGAACAATCATCGTTCCGACCAAGAAAAAAACTTTCTTGCTCAGGGGAACATTCCGCCAGGATGAGAGGAGATGATTTATTTGCAATTTCATTTGATTTGCAAATTAGCACAAACGACCTTAAGGGAGTCTAAAGTTGAAAAATTTACCTTAGCAGGACAGCTGCTTAACTTGATTTAACAAATGGTCGAGTTCGAGAGGTTTTTGAATAAAGTGCTTGATGCCATAAGCTTCTAATTTTTCCAACTCCTGATTTTGAGCTGACATGGCGAGCACAGGAATCTCATTCCATTCCGGCTTTTTAATTTGCTCTTCTCTAAACGCATAGCCGTCCATGACTGGCATAAGTATATCCATGAGAATGACATCAGGCTTGCCTTGTTCAAGTGCCTTGATTCCCTCTGAACCGTTCTGACTCGAATTGACTTCATAGCCTTCGCTCTCGAAAATTTCGACGAGCAACTCACGGATAGAAATGTCATCTTCGACAATAAGAATCTTTTTCATGGCAGAAGTATTGAACATGGATGTTACAAAAAAAAGCCTAACATTCTGACAAATACTATCAATTTCATAGGCGGACTCTAACAATCGCTATCACTTATTAATATGTTGTAACGTCTCTCCGCCAAGCCTTTGAAAATTTTATAAATGAAGGACTTCCATAGAGGTACGTGATATAAGCGGGCCACTTTGTCTGAGGGAGTTTTTTTATGAAGGGTTTATTCACATTCGGTGTTTCATTATTAATGGCCGTTTCTTCGTATGGTTCAACACCGGTTCCATCTGATGGACGTTTCGACATTTGGCCCACAATCCCTTTCGTGAGAGGTGCTGATCTCTGCCTATACAAAGATGCCTACGGACAAACGCGCACTGAATATATGAACACAATGGTTCACTCGGCAGAAAAACTTCTCGCTCAAGGAGCTAAAGGATACGATGCTC
>DAIQAU010000013.1:22870-26040 GCA_036781565.1 Bacteriovorax sp.
ATGGTTCACTCGGCAGAAAAACTTCTCGCTCAAGGAGCTAAAGGATACGATGCTCTTAATCTTCTTGTGGCCTTCAATACATTGTATGAACGCAATCAGGATCTCGCTGTTCGCTATCAATATCTCGACGTCACTCTTGAATCTTCTTTTAAAGCCTACCTTGATCAATTCTATCGTCAGATTAATCCACGCTCAAAAAAAATCAGTTTTCAATACGTAAATGATATCGTCAATATCGTAAACGCGGCCAAAGGCGGAATGCGAGATGGCTATCTGGATGATTCTCTTCTCGCAAAATTAGATTTCATTGCTTATGGAACATATGCCCTTGCTCCAAATTGTCAGGGCGATATTCAAGTCACAGTTCATCTCATCGGTAGAGACGGTTCTTCAGAATCTTTTATTGCTTCTGGAAAACCTGAGTACGTGATGAGTAAAATTGCAGCAGATATGTTTACGGAATTTCAACGGACTCAATTTCCCACTCAAATTAAAGTAGGAAATAAAATGCTGACTTTGATTGGTGGTTTGAATGGTTCAGTGGACCGTGTGGCCGATCCTCGCCTAGCAGAGCAAGCATGTGAGACACTGGAAGCGCGTTTGCCAACTGACTTCGAACTGGATCTTTTAAATTCATACGGCGACTGGTCTGGCGGTGTGAGCTTGAACGATAAAGTCTGGGCCCTTGCCGGAGATAAAGTCTTCGCGCCCACTCTCCGCAATCCTTCTCCTGTCAGAGAAAAATGGGAAGTGAACGCCGAAGAATATCTATACTATTGTGTGAAATAAAATTATTCGATGCCCTTGCCTTGCTTAAGAGTGCAGACAATTCTTTTCTGCAGGCTTTTGCCAAGGTAAGAACCGTCGAGATTGCTTCTTAAAGTATTTCCTTCGAGATAAATTTCATTCGTAAAATTCCCGACTTTTCCGCCCATAAAATAAACGTCGGCGTCAGAAATAACTTTGTTGCCCTGACATCTTGCCTTTGCTTCAATTCTTACGCGAATGCCGACTCTTGGAAGTCTTTGCTTGCTTGATACAGTCTGGTTGTTCGTTCTGATTTCTTCTTTCTGGCTTTCACCTGTTTCATCGTCGTTGTATTCAACGTTATAAACTTCGTAGTTATTTTCCTGATGTTGATCGACGATGTACTCGCCTTTGATTGGTCTGATTTCTGAGTAACAGTGATCATATCTTCCCTGCAATTCAGGGCAGGCCATTGCACCTGTTGAAAGTGTGATTGTTGCGAATACCAGTAACATTTTCATTTTAAACTTCCTTGTGTTTAATGAGTGTGTCGATAAAGGATAATGGGCCGCTCATTTTAAAGTCATTACGGGGCGCATTTTTTTAATACGTTTTTCGTATTCATCCTTTCCGTTTTAATTATCAATCCCTCCATTGTGACACCAGTAACATTACATCTTCAATTAAAATTTTTCATTTACATTGAATCAATTGACGAAAGTCACCCTTTGATATTTTCTTATGCAGATTTTTGATGAGGTCTATTGGAGGATCCCGTTCATGAAATTAACTTTTTCGATGCTCGTGCTGATACTCATTGCTTTTGTTTCATGCAAATCAAAATCTGGTTCAGGATCACTTACGTCAGGTGAAGTGATAGACGGTTTGCGAGTTGGTGAATATCGCGTCGGTCTCTATAAAGATCAAGTCCTTGATACGCACAAGATCACTCACATTATCGTCGTAGGTTCTGCCGTCAAAGAAGATTCAGATCAATTTTTTCAATCCGGCCTGACTCGTGCCCAGCGCTACAAAGAAGTCTGGCCGGATCATCAAGTCGTGATCATGTCGGGTCCGGATGTAAAAGGTATGACTGATCAGGAAGTTTTCACCAAATATAAAATTCCGGTTGTGAAAGCCGTTATGAGAAAATTTAATGCGCACCTCATGATGGACGAAATGGAACAGTTTGATCAGATCGCAAGCTTTGATTTCTACGGTCACGCTTCTCCATGGGCAATGATCATTGGAAAAAACAATGCAGCCTTTGATCCAAGTGCGCACTACGAGCGTTTAAGGGCCATGAGATGGCGTTTTGTAGGCAATGCCTATGCGACATTGAATGCATGCAATGCTGGCTTTTATCTGGCGCCGGATTTAAGTCAAGGCCTGGGCATACCGGTTTCAGGATCACTGGCCGGATCTTATTTTGAACGCATTGAATCGGATGGACATTGGTACAAAGAAGAAGATCAATCCAGAGGCGGAAAAGTAACATCGAACACATTCAGCTTTGAAAATAAACTATCCTGTGGTTCCGGCATGTGCACAAGAATGAAAGCGGCCCGCACTTACTATAATTCGTATTGGGGAGATTTCAACGCCGGTGGATTATCCTTTGATAAATTTTTCTGTAACTATGAAAACAGTCGCGATGGTCGTTGTGAAAAAGGAATGGCGACTTCATTGCTTGCCTATCCTTCGGTGAAACCAATTAATCTCGGTTCTGACTGGGAAGATATTCGTGATGTCGTTTACGACTGGCTATGTTCTACCGGAAGAACCAAAAGCTATTTTGAAAAATGCCGCTATGGAATTGAAAATGCTCTTTATCGCGGCGATTTGGAATACCAGACTTTCCCAGGGAATGAATTAAAGTGCGACTTTATTTCCTGTAATGCAAAGGTTGTTTGCAAATATAAAGGAACTATTGAAGAAGGTCCTACTCCAGGATCCTGTGGACTACAAACGCTCACCAACTATGCACCTGACAATGCGGCCAGAGAGTTTATGAACATCATGCGCGGCTTTGAGATGATAAAAAGATAACGTTCTCAGAATTATTTGAGAACGTTTTCAATATTGTGCTTTGCTTCGAGAGACCAAAGAAGTTTGATGTATTCAGCATGTGCCCACGCCAAAGGTGTTGCCGATCCAGTCCCTTCTCCGGTTTTTTCAAAAACCTGCTCAGGAATCATCATTCCTTCATTCGCAAAGCCTAAGAAACTATCGATGACTGCATTGGTTTCTTTAAGAACATTCGTCCAGCTCAGATCATTGGCAGAATATCTTTCAATTGCAAAGCGCGCGTGTTCACCTGAAAGAAGCGGCCAGAGTCTTCCTTTTCCCTCTTCACCGTAAGCATCAAATGAATAGCGATACCAGCCTCGTCCTTTTGGAGTCAGAACACTGATATTTTGATC
>DAIQAU010000013.1:26140-33228 GCA_036781565.1 Bacteriovorax sp.
TGGCGAGATTTTGACCGTAAGAGTTTTTAAAAATTTTAGAACCCACGATGAGTGCTGAAGCTGCAGCCGAAAAACTTGAGGGTGAAATACCGAAGTTTTCTTCCCAGCGTTCTTGATGTGTCCAGGGTCCGTATGTCGCTATGAAATTAAGCGCACTCGTCAGCATTGGTTCGAATTCATTGATGAGAGCTTCTTTTTCGGAATCGTTTGTCTTCAAATACAAATGATAAAACAAATGAATTGGAAAAGCGGTTTGATCGATTTGAAATCCTTCCCAATACGTTCTACCTGTTACCCAGGTGTTTTGCGGCCATGCGCCTGCCTTTGGAATAATTCTCGGATTGAGATTCCAGTTTCCTGAACCGGGTTTATATTGAACTTTTTTCAAAAAACGAAGTGCGTTCAGGGCCGATTGATAATCGCCGGAATTCAACAAGGCTACCGAGACGTTAAACAAATCGCGAGGCCAGATTAAATGGTAACCGCCGATTTCAGCTCCCGATTGTTCTTTTTGAGATTCGCCCCAGGGAACAGAAAGGGAAGCAATAAAGGCGCCCGGATTTAATTTATCTTCGTGGCACTTAAGAGTATAGAGTGAACGAAGATAAAGCGTCGTTTGATCCTTCGTCAGATTTTTGGGAACGCGCAGGGATTGCAGATAATTATTCCACCCGTTCACGTAGTCCGTTTTAGCTTGAGAGTAATCAAACATCTTCTTTGCGGCTTCACCGCTTGAAAAACGGTAAATAACATAAAACTTATAAGTTCCTGCAACTGCCGGAAGATCAAGTTCTCCCGTGGAAGCCACGCTGCCATTGGTAGCAGTTGTGAATTCATAATCCATTTTGAAGTCGCGGTTTAAATCCTGCCAGCCATCAGAGAATCCCACAAAGCCAACCGATTTTTTTCTGAACCCTGTCGTAGCAGTCACCTGAAGCTGCGTGAGGTTTTCTTTGAAGAAAAAACCTTCGGGTGTCACAACAGCAGAATCAAAAGCTGCCGTATTGTTGAGCTGTGGTTTCGTCAAAAGAAAAAGCTCTATTCCATCTTGATTCAACGTCGCTTCTACTTCATCAATCAAAACGGATGAATCTTTGGCCGTAAAATAAGTGTGAGAAATTTTAAATCGACCGGCGTAATCAGAGTTTGTGATTTTAACCAGTGAAGGAGAAAGGACGGTGACTTCTTTTTTCAGGTCTCTTTCTTGTTTAAAAAACGTCGTGCCATCTGAGATTAGGAATTGTGAATCTTTTATCTGGGCCTGATCAACTGTCGGATAATAAACTTCAGTCAATGTCCCTTCTGAAATCGTAAACCAGAGAGGAGATCTGGCCGCACCGGTCTTTTCAAAAAAAGTTCCGACCTGAACTTTTCTTGCTGAAGCCCATGATCCTGGCACCCCCGGTGCTCCAAACGCTTCTCCATTAGAAAAACGGACAGGTTTGTTTGCGGCAGCGCAAGTGAGTGAAGTCAATACACCTAAACACAGTAAAAAGAATTTTGTTTTCATGGCGCCTATTGGACCAAAATTCACTTGATATTGAAAGCTTAAAATCCCCAATGGAATAAATATTATCTGCAAAAAATTGTTAAAGATTTCTTAAGAATTGTTACAACATTTCAGCGCATATTTTCCTTCCAAAAATGCTATTGCAAATGTTAGGGTATCCCCTCCAAAAAGAATCCTAAACGTCTAAAAAACATGAGGAGCAATTTCATGAATTCGATGGCCAATAAAACTTTTTCGACTTTACAGCAAGTTGGAAAATCGTTGATGACTCCCGTGTCCGTTCTTCCTGCTGCCGGACTTCTTGTAGCACTCGGACGAATTCTTGAGCACCATTTCATTGGCAAACTCATTTTTTCAGGCGGTCTTGCCATTTTCGAACAATTGCCGGTTGTTTTCGCTATTGGTGTGGCCATCGGTTTTGCAGGCGGTGCCGGGGTAGCAGGGCTTGCTGCAGTTGTTGGCTATTTTACTTTCGCGAACGTTCTTAAAGTCATGAAAGATGCACTCGCACTTCCTGTTGAAATCAATACTGG
The DNA here is from genome assembly GCA_036781565.1 of Bacteriovorax sp. Classification (GTDB taxonomy): domain Bacteria; phylum Bdellovibrionota; class Bacteriovoracia; order Bacteriovoracales; family Bacteriovoracaceae; genus Bacteriovorax. Next base: position 28,184 of record DAIQAU010000013.1, read on the forward strand.
CGTTTTCGGCGGAATTATCATCGGATTACTGGCAGCGTATCTCTACAAAAGATTTTTTCAAATCAAACTCCACCCCGTGTTTGGATTTTTTGCAGGAAAAAGATTTGTTCCGATTATCACTGCGGCAGCCGCTGTTGTGGTGGGGGTTGCCTTAGGTTATGTCTGGCCACCGGTTCAAAATGCTATTAATCACTTTGGTTCGTACATCATGAGTTCGGATTTGGGACCTGCTTTCTATGCAGCTGGAAAAAGACTTTTAATTCCATTGGGACTTCACCACGTTTACTATCAACCGTTCCTTTATGAATTTGGTTCATTCATCACATCAACTGGTGTCGCTGTTAAAGGTGAATCTGTGCGCTACTTCGCAGGAGATCCGACAGCGGGTCGTTTTATGGCAGCAGAGTTTCCATTAATGCTTTTTGGATTACCAGCGGCCTGCTTTGCCATGTATCTCCGCGCTCCTGAAACTCGCAGAAAAGCGATTGCCGGGATTATGATTTCAGCGGCCCTTACTTCAATTATTACCGGGATCACGGAGCCAATTGAGTTCGCCTTTATTTTTGTTGCTCCCATTCTTTATATTTTTCACGTCTGTGCGGCTTTCCTCTCTGGTTTGCTGACAGGACATTTTGATATTCACCTGGGCTACACCTTTTCTGCTTCCTTGATCGACTACATTGTCGGTGCAAGCAATATGAAAAATTCTCAATATCTCTGGCTGGTTGTTGGTCCTGCTATTGCGGTTCTTTATTTTGGAGTTTTCTATTGGTTGATCGGCTTGATGGATATCAAAACTCCAGGTCGCGATGCTGATGATACGGATGAAAATATAAGTGCCGTACCGGCTTCGCAAAAAGCCGCTGAAGTTCTGGCTGCCCTTGGCGGAACTCAAAACATCATCAATCTTGATGCGTGCATTACTCGTCTACGTCTTTCTGTAAATGATTCAACCAAAGTTAATCAGGAAAGATTGAAACAAATTGGTGCTGCAGGAATCATGGCCACGGGAAATAATTTTCAAGTGATTTTTGGAGTTGAATCAGATGCTCTTAAGGAAGAAATTAAGTCACTGATGATGAATAAACCCGTCATAAAAACCGAAACTGTCGTTCCCGTTAAAGTTCAGCCGAAATCAAACGGCACTATGCTGGGCTCACCTTTAAAAGGCGAAATTATGACTCTGGCGCAGGTACCGGATGATACTTTTGCCACAAAAGTTTTAGGCGACGGCTTTGCTGTAAAACCGACAGAAGGTGTTGTCTACGCTCCGGTAGATGGAAAAATTGCCCAGCTCTTTAGAACAAACCATGCCATTGGTTTAACAACGGATGATGGTCTGGAAGTTCTGATTCACGTTGGAATTGATACTGTCAAAATGAACGGCCAGGGCTTCAATGCTTTGGTGAAAAAAGGTGACGTTGTTCTTCGCGGACAAAAACTCCTCGAGTTTGATCTGGATCTTGTACGTGAAAAAGCAAAATCTGATATCACTCCTGTTGTCATTACGAACATGAACAAAGTGGCCAACATGTCTCTGCAGGGAAATGGACAGATTCACAACGGTCACGACATAATGGAAATTACTTTTAAAAAATAAGAAAGGAAGAAACATGCAAACAGCAACAGTCAAAGTTTTAAATGAAGAAGGATTACACGCTCGCCCTGCTGGAGTGCTGGTAAAAACAGCAAGCTCATTCACTGCTGAAATTGAACTTTCAGCTGACGGTGATACTGCCAATGCAAAATCTATCATGAGTGTTATGGGACTTGGTCTTACAAAAGACACTGAAGTCGTCATTACCGCTGATGGCAGCGACGCTGAAGCTGCATTGAAAGAAATTACAAATCTTTTTAACAATAAGTTTCACCTGTAGTTTTTATGTTAAAAGGGAATTCCGCTTCTCCCGGCATCGCCATTGGTACTGCATTGTTAATTGCAGAAGAAGAACTCGTTATCCCCCAGTACGTCAGCTCTTTTGAACTTGAAGAAGCGCGTCTCGGTCAGGCCATTGAAAAATGCAAACACGAGTTAGTCATTCTCAAAGAGAAAACGCTGGCCAATCTCGGGGAAGACAAAGCTCAGATTTTTGAAGCGCACATTATGATTCTTCAGGATCCCGAGCTTCTCAAAAAAACATTAAAGAAAATAAGAGCAGAAAGTGTGAACGCAGAATTCGCTCTTTCGGCCGTTTCCAGACAATTCATTTCCATGTTTGAAGCCATGGAAGATGCCTATCTGAAGGAAAGGGCTGCAGATATCAGAGACGTCACTTCAAGGCTGCTTTACACTCTTTTGAAAAAAAATAAGATTTCATTGGAAAATTTATCGGGGCCGGTAATTCTTGTCGCAAAAGATCTGACTCCTTCGCAAACAGCTTCTATGGACCGCAAGAATGTTCTCGGTTTTCTCACTGATATCGGTGGAAAAACTTCGCATACAGCAATTATGGCACGCACTCTTGAAATTCCTGCTGTTGTTGGTCTTCACAATATCACTTCTTCAGTAAAGTCCGGCGATATCATCGCTTTTGATGGTGAAACAGGAACGGTTGCAGTAAATCCCTCTGAAGAGGAAATGAAGAACTTTCAATTAAAGCACGAACAAAATCTCTCATACAAAAAAGAACTGCATTCACTTGTGGGTTTGAAGTCTGAAACGATTGACGGTATTCACGTTGAACTCGCCGGCAATATCGGAACTCCGGCAGACCTGGACGCTTTTGATCGCAATGATGGAGAAGCCATTGGTTTATACCGAACTGAATTTCTGTTTATGGATCGCACGAGCATGCCCACGGAAGAGGAACAATATCATTCGTACGCTGCTGTGATTAAGGGCCTTAAAGGAAAAAACTGTATCATCAGAACGCTGGATATCGGCGGCGATAAGAAACTTGATTATCTCCATATTGGAGAAGAAGCGAATCCATTTTTGGGCTATAGAGCTATTCGCATTTGTCTGAAAGAAACAGAAATGTTTAAAACACAATTGCGCGCTCTTTACAGAGCGTCCGTGCACGGACCTCTTTCAATAATGTTCCCGATGATTTCTTCACTTGAAGAAACTTTAGCCGTAAAGAAAATAATTTCTGAAGTGAAAGAAGAAATGCGTTCGAAAAACGTGGCCTTCAATGAAGATGTAAAATTGGGAATTATGATTGAAATTCCTGCAGCCGCTGTGATTTCAGATATACTTGCTGATCATGTTGATTTTTTCAGCATCGGTACGAATGATCTCACTCAGTACACATGTGCGGTTGACCGCATGAATGAAAAAATAGAGCATCTGTACAATCCTTATAATCCCGGACTCCTTCGCCTGATTCACATGACAATTAAAAATGCCCGCGCTAAAAATAAGATGGTTGGCATTTGCGGTTCTATGGCCCATCAAAAAGATCTTGTGCCTTTATTTGTCGGCATGGGAGTCAGTGAACTCAGCATGAGTGCTATGCACATACTTTCAACCAGAAAAATTATTCGCAGTTTAAAGTACAGTGATTGTAAAAAGCTTGTGGATGAATTTATGAAAATGGGAACTGCTGACGAAATCAAAAATCTTTTAAGCTAAAAAAAAGCCCCTGTAAAAGGGGCTTTTTTTTTATTTACTTGTATTAGATGAATCTTTTGTCCACTCAGGCGGCTGATAGCCATTAGGAGTCTTGTCTTTGCCAGTTCTTGGCCCGTTATTGATAACACTTGAAGTGTCTCGTTTAGGTGAGTTGATTTCCGGAGCAAGGACGAGAAGATCTTCGGTGAGTTTTTTATAAACATCAGCAGAACCTTCAAGATTTTTATCTTTTCTCTTCACACATGTGACTTCTACATATTTTCTTACTGTGAATTTCAAATCTTCATCTTTGTAGAGCTCTGGTTCTTTACTGACAACACCAATAAAATTGGTATCAATGACGAGACCCTTTTTATCTGCAGCATCCGGCATGATTTCCGCTGAAACAATACTCTTGATAGCTTTTTCATAACCCAAATAAGAACAAAGAGCGTCTCCATCCGTAATTCTTTTTTCTTTTGCTGGTCTGAAACGATAGTCGATTCTCATCGCATAGAATGGTTTTCCGAAGCCGGCGTCGAAAAGATCATCTTGCGTGAATTTTTTGAATTCAAGATTTTCTTTTTTCTTAGTATCTTCTGCCGATTTAGATTCTTCAGCAGCATCTTTTACTTTTCTGCTTGCTTCTTTTTCTTTTGAATAATCAGAAATACCAAATTTATCCTGGCATCTTTTGATTTGTTCTGCAGAAGAAGTTCCGCTTTCAATGAGGTCGTCGCAAAGGTTGCGGGTAGCGGCCTGCGCGTATGTTAAAGAAGTAAGACCAATTAATAGAGCACACATTTTAAATTTCATCATGAAACCTCACTCCAATTAGTTTAATCCATATTCGCAGGCTCAATCAACTTTAGGGAGTAAATGGGCAAATTTTGTCCGACTAATCAGATCGGGTTTGGGTCGACTAAAAACTTTTGCTCACGGTGATAGTATTCACATTTGTAAACAACACAATTGGGAATTGGAAGCATGTCGTGGTTTTCAGGAAGGAAACTATGAAGAATGTTTCTGAGAGCGCCCCCGTGCGTGCTTAATCCGATGAATTTGTGATCGGTCTTCTCTATCAGTTCCAGCATAACCTGAAAAAAACGATCGCGGGCCATTTTACGGGTTTCGCCGCCAGGAAATGAAATGTGATCATTTTCCCTAGTGAAGCTTTGAAATTTCTGCCAAAGCTCTGCCCCGTACGTTTTGATGGTATCTTCGTAGAGCAGACCTTCTGCTTCGCCGTAACTCATTTCTCTTAGTCGGGAATCGACAATAAGCGGGACACCTTTTTTCTCAGCGACTAGTGCTCCTGTATTTAAGGCACGGTTTAAATCGCTGGAGACAATAATATCGAGAGGGAAATCCAGCATTTTTTGCGCCAGAAAAGCAGCCTGCTCTTTGCCTTTTTCGTTGAGGTCTGTATTGGTGTGCCCCTGGCAACGGCGTTCGCGGTTCCAGTCAGTTTCCCCATGTCTAAATACATAAA
>DAIQAU010000014.1:0-11035 GCA_036781565.1 Bacteriovorax sp.
GATAAAGAGCTGGAAAATTTTCTCGGATCAAATTTCAACGGTAAACCTTTTGACAAGAAATTGATTGATACGCACTTGAAAAAATACAGCACGATGCTTTTTGAAAAGGGGTTCACTTTTCAGGAACAATTCGAAACAACGAAAGAAATTGATGTCTTGCTGAAAAATGATCTCAAAATGTGGAATACCTATCTGACCTTGCTTGAAAAAATTGATAATTTGACGAAGACCAATGCTCTTTATAAAAAGTACAATCAGATTTATCCATCTCCTGAGCTGCAATTAAACTGGCTTAAACCGAAGAATACTGAACTCTAAATGGACTTAAGAAGAAAACTAAATGATGTGGCCGAATTTTTCGCGTCTCCTCTTGGATCGCAGATCAAGTATTACGCCCTTTTTTATTTTGTGCTGTGGAGTTTTCACCTCGTTTTGATTTCACTGGTTTCGTATTTTCACCTTTTACTCAACCATAACATCCGCACTATCGGGGACTGGATAGGTGACCGGGGATGGTTTCTCATCATTCTTTCAAAGGTGCTGATATTTTATCTGGCCCTGCAGTTTATCAGGCTCAAGAGCAATAAGATTACATTAGTTCGCAGTTATTTCCGGAACAGCATCCAATTGCCGAGAAAAGAAATTTTCGTCGCTCTCTTTTTTCTTTTGCTCGGACTTATGGGCCTCGGAAAAATGATGTTGAACACTACCATTATTTTCGAATTGCATCGCATGCTTTTGTCTGCTGTTGGTACCATCATTTTTTTCTCGGTCGATTACGCCATGCTGGTGATTCTGGAAATTTTCTTTCCATTGAGATCTTCACGGGATGAAAAGCGAAAACTCTTTTTGTTTCCGCTCTTTTTTTATTGGTTTACATACGCGACTTTTATTTATGAGCAGACAGTCAGTATAAAGCTTTACGCTTACTTCTTTCTTCTGCTTTATCTGGGAGAGTGGAGAAGACGCAACTGGACTCTTCCCGTACTGTTTCTCCTGGCCTTCATGGTTCCCAGCTACACGATTCTGGGTCTCGATCCCGTGTGGAGTTCAAATTACACCATTCTTGCAATGGAAAAGAGTATTTCGAGCTTCTCCATTTTCATTCTTATTGGTTTTGCCGTCTTCTACCTCAATCGCACCGTTAAAAAGAATCCAGAGTATATTTATCGGGATTAAATTAGCTTAAAAATTCCAGAAAGATTGTCTATGATGAGAGGGAATCAATTTTTTTAGGAGTAATCGCGTGCAATCTGGAAATCTGGATATTTTAAGAATCATCTTACATTCTGGCTTCGTTGTTAAAATCGTTCTCGGTCTTTTGATCGCATGTTCAGTTTTTTCATGGGCGATTATTTTAAAGAAGAGAAAACTTTTTAAAGAAGTAGAAGAAAACAATGAACGCTTTTACGAAATTTATAAAACATCTGAAAACTTAAAAGATGTTTTATTAAAAAGTGAAATGCTTCCATTTTCTCCTTATAAGTCTTTGTTCACCAACGGCTATGCCGAATTGATGAAAATAAGAGAAGCATACACTGGTCAGCACAAAAGCGGACTTGCATTTCACTTTCAGAATTTTGGTCTGGGCATTTTAGAGCGTGGATTAAAAAAAGGCGTGAATGAAACCAATGCTGAGCTTGGAGGACTTCTTTCAACTCTTGCTTCAATCGGTTCAGTAGCTCCTTTCATTGGTCTCTTTGGAACTGTCTGGGGGATCATCGATGCTTTCTCAGGTTTAGCTGGAGGCGGAGGTTCTATTGATGCAGTCGCGCCTGGTATTGCTGAAGCGCTTGTTGCGACAGCAGTCGGTCTTGCAGCGGCCATTCCTGCGGTCTGGTTTTATAACTACTTCAACAATCAATCTGAAAAAATCAACACTGACATGGAATCTTTTGGACAAGATTTCCTGAATGTCGTTGAACGATCAGTAGTGGATTAATCATGGCCTTTAATACTTCAAAAAAGAAAGGGGCCATCAGCGATATTAACGTCACACCGTTGGTTGACGTTATGCTCGTTCTTTTGATCATTTTCATGGTTACAGCGCCTTTAATGTTGAATGGAATCAAACTTGATCTTCCAAAAACAAAAGAGGTGAATCCAGTTAATCTCAATGCCACTCAAGTTATTCTTTCATTCAGCAAGAGCGAAGAATATTTTTTAGGCAAAGACAAAATTCTGAATAACGAAATCATTCCTGAAATTCAGAAGCAATTTAAGAAAAATAATACAGATACACTTTTTCTTCGTGCTGATTTCAATCTTCCGTATGGAAAAGTGGCGAAGCTGATGTCTTTCCTGAAGCGCGGGGGAATTCATAAAATTTCACTTGTCACCGTGACGGAAGATAAAAACTAAAATGAAAGTTTACGCTGATCCACAAACTCATTCGTACACGGTCAAGAAGCTGCCTTTTTATTTGCGCCGCTCTTTTTACGTGCACATTGCGCTTTTTTCACTGACTTTGATCGGCGGAAAAATTATTTCTGTTCAACAGGAAAAATTGCGTGAGAGAAATCTGGAACTCATTCAGGCTTCTGTGAGAGTGGATATGGTGGCAATGCCTAAATTCACATTAAATGAATTGAAAAATATTTCGAGTGGTGTGGAAGAGGCCAAAAAAGAAGAAGCTGCCCCTGCTCAGGAACCGGCGAAAAAAGAAGAGGCAAAACCAGAACCTGTTAAGGATGAGCCAAAAGCAGAAAAATCAGCAGAGGATAAAGATCCCAATCAGGCGTTTGAAGAGGCCAGCAAAAAAAAGAAGATCGATTTCCTTTCAAAGTTAAAGGAAATCGGAAATAAAAAAATCAAAGGCGAAGGAAACGTGAAGGCTGAAAAAGGTCTTTACGGGGAGAAAAACACCGACCTTAAGCAATTGATTCTTTCGGGAAATAAATTGTCTAAAGGCGTGGCCATCACCGGTTCAGGCAGTGCTGCCGAAATGACTGCGTTTCAGGTATACGCCACCAAATTGCCGGAAGTGATCCGTCCTCACTGGAGGCTTCCAAGCTATCTTTTAGATAAGAAATTAAAATGTCGCGTTCGTGTCTGGATTTCTCCCAATGGAGAAGTGACCCGCGCTGAAATTTATCAATCCAGCGGTGAACCAGATTTCGATTCACGGGCCATTGATGCAGTTAAATCGTCTTCACCATTACCGCGTCTTTCAGAAGAACTTCTGAGACGGGGACATAACGGTGACATCATTTTAGGATTTCCAATATGAGAAACATTATTGCTCTTATTCTCCTTCTCTTATCGTTTCAGCTTTTCGCTCAAGACGACAACCTTACAGTTGTAGCGGTAGGTGAGGCGACGCTTGAAAAAGATAAAATGGTTATTCAGGATCCTTATATCACCGGAGCCGTCACGAGCGGTCAGCTGACAGCGATCAATGATCTGGTAAAACTCTTAAGAAACGATTTCAGTTTTTATCAAAAGAGATTTTTTCTTGTGGAAGCTGCTCCCAACAATACAACGTACAGACCACCGACAAACTATGAGTATTGGAATGCTAAGGCCGTACGCTATTTAGGCACTGTGAGTGCAGAAAAGTCCGGCGATTCAATGAAAATCACAGTTGCCGTAGAAGATATCAAAAATAGAAAACAAATTTTCAACAGCTCGGCGACCACATCAATTGCCAGCATGAGAAAGACCGGTCACGAGATGGCCAACAACATCTATAAGCAAATTGTAGGCAAAGATTCTATTTTCAAATCGAAGATCGTCTTCGTATCAGACAGAAATTCCCGCGGGGCAAAGACTGTCAAAGAAATCTATATGATGGATTTCGATGGAAAGAATGTTCAACAACTCACAAGCCATGGCGGTATCGCCATCGGACCTGCTCTTTCACAAGACGGTCGCTGGCTGGTTTATTCCCTCATTCAAAATTCATCAGGAAAAAGAAACAACAATCTTTACCTGATGGATCTGCATACTAAGGAAGCGAGAATTATTTCTCAACGGGACGGGATCAACTCGGGAGCGGTTTTCATGCCAGGGGGGAAGAGTATAGCTCTTACTATGACTGCTTCAGGAAACGCTGAAATTTACGAAATGGATCTCGATACAAAAAATACCAGAAAAATTACGAACCATTTTTCTTCTGATGTTGACCCCTCGATTACTTACGATGGGAAGTTAATGACATTTCTTTCAGACAGACCGGGAAAAGCGATGATCTATACGCTCGATCCTAACGGCGAAGAGAAAAACGTAAAACGCATATCGTTTGTGGGCCAGTTCAATGCGACTCCGCGCTTTTCACCAGATGGAAAAGAAATCGTTTTCTCATCATGGCTCGACAACTGCTTTGATCTCTTCCGCATCAACTCCGATGGCTCAGGTCTTTCTCGCCTGACCAAGGATTTCGGTTCTAATGAGGATCCAACTTACTCCAATGATGGAGAGTTCATCGCCTTTACCAGTCAAAGAGTGATCTCTCGAGTGAAGGCCGACCAGAATATCTACATTATGGACAAAGATGGGGGCATTCTAGGGGCCGTGACTGGTGGTTTTGGGAACTGTATAAGTCCTAGATGGTATAACTTCTAGAAATCACGAAATTCCTGACTTTTTTTTGAACAATTGAGTGTTTTAGTCTTGTAAAAAATTCAGACGCAGTGTATTATTTTCTCAGTAACGCATCGCAATTGACACTAAAAATTGTCCAGGAGTTTTACAATGACTACATCAGCTCAAAAGCACCAAGCAGAACTAGCAACTCTTTCTTCAGTTCTTTTCCTAAGCCTAGATGAAGCTCATTTCTTTAACAATATCAATAAGTTCTTTATGGACCATATGAACGTAGACATTGTTCAAACTTATAAACTACTAGAAAACGGTCAAGCGATCCTTATGTCAGAAAATGGCCAGATCGTAGACGGCCAACAAGTCCTTGAAAAAGGTGTAGGCGCAGTAGGATACATCGCTCGTACGAAAAAAGGGTACTTCTCAAACTCAGTAGAAAGAGACCCGGTTTTCACAAGAGAAGCAGGTCTTGGTGTTAAAGCTGAACTTTGCCTTCCAATCTCAGTAGACGGTGTAGTAATCGGTTCAATTCACTGCCAGGTAACTAAAGCACAACGTGAATTCTCAAGAGAAGATATGACTTTTGGTGTAGCTGTCATGAACGACATCAAAGCTCCAATCCAAAACATGAAAATGTACCTTGCAGCTAAGAACATGAACGAAACTCTTCTAAGAACAATCGAACTTAAAGAGAAAGAACTTCAAGAATCTCGTTCAGGTCTTAAACTACAAGACACTTACAAAATCAGCGAAAGAGATATCATTGGTCGTTCACAATCAATGAAAGATCTTCTTGCTCTCGTTGATAGAATTTCTGATAAAGACATCTCTGCTTTCATCATGGGTGAAGCAGCGACTGGTAAAGAAATGATCGCAAGAAGAATTCACTGCAGAAGCACAAGACGTGACAGAGCTTTCGTTTCTGTTGACTGTTCAACTCTTAACGAAAGACAACTTGATATCGAACTTTTCGGTGATGATTCAAAAGTTGGTATGCTTGAAGCAGCTAACTTCGGTACTCTATTCATCAACTCTGTTGAAAGAATGCCAGTAGCAATCCAAAACAAACTTATGCAATATGCGACTGCAAAAATGGGAATTAAAGCTGGTAGCCAGTCATTCTTTAAGTCAGACGTAAGATTGATTTCAGCTTCAACAAAAGATTTGATGGACCTGGTTCGTGAAGGTTCATTCAGAGAAGACCTGTACTTCGCACTTTCAACAATCGTTCTTAAAGCACCTGCTCTAAGAGAAAGAAAAGAAGATATCGAAGTTCTTGCTAACTTCTTCCTGAACTCTGGAAAAGCAAAAGATGCGCAAAAATCTTTCTCACCAAGCGCAATCAAAGCTCTTACAGAATACTCTTGGTCAGGAAACGTTCGCGAACTACAAAACGTTGTAGAAAGAGCGTACATCCTTGCTGAAGGAACAATTATTGAGAAGCTTCACCTTGACCAGAATATTCAAAATGCGGAAGTTCTGCCAGTTGTAGAAAAAGTAGTAGCGGTAAAACCAGTGGAATTTATCCCTGTGACGCTTGAAGAACTAGAAAGAAACCACATCATGAGCACACTTGAAAACCTTGGTGGAAACAAAACAAAAACTGCTAAAGTTCTTGGAATTACAGTTAAGACTCTATACAACAAACTTCACTCTTACGGGATTGAGTTTGATAAAGAAGCCTAAGACTTAAGAACTTGTAATTGCGAGAGTGAATAAGGTACAATTGAACGACTTTAAATGGAGGACCCCATGTCAATAATAGAACAAGAAACAGTTGTAGAGAGCCCGAAAACGCCGAGGAACTTTAGAACTGCTATCGATATTGAGAATTTCTACCGCTTCGTGAACGATAACGATCTAAGAAAAGAAGCGAAGATCATGCTTGAACTAATTCACGCAAAGGTTATGGCCTCTGTGAAGAAAAAGAAAAAAGAAGCAAAATCAAAAAAGAATTTACATTAATTAATACAAGCAAAATCGCAGGCCCGCTATTCGTAGTGGGCCTTTTTGTTTTTGAGAGCAAAACACATGGAAGTCGCGTCTCTTACACCGTCACTGGTAAAATCTAATAAAGAAAAATCACATGTCATTTACGATCCCATTTATGGATTCATAAAACTCAATCCCATTGAATGGGAAATTATCTCGTCGCCATTTTATCAGCGCCTTCGCTGGATTAAGCAGCTTGGATTTTCCTGCTATGTTTTTCCAGGAGCTGAGCATTCGCGTTTTCATCACTCCATCGGAGTTATGCATAATGCTTCTAAAATTCTAGAGTCATGTAAGCGAGCTGTGAGTGAAAAAGAACTCATGGATCCTGACTGCAGAACAGAGGATGCGATTTATCACAAGAGTGTTCGTCTGGCGGCGCTGATGCACGACCTGGGAACATTTATGTTCTCGCATACAACTGAGATGGCCTATATTGCTTACGGCGAGACGACTAAGGCAAAAGGCGGAAAAGGTCTTTCTGATGATCACGAAAACCTCGGTGCTTTCATCATTAAAAATACAGATTACGAAGGCGGCATCACTTATATTTTGAAAAAATACGGCATCAATCCGCAGCGAATTTCCGATCTCGTCAAAGGCGTTGATGAAAGTATTCTCGCTAATCAGATTCTTCACTCGGAGGTCGATTGCGACAGAATGGATTATCTTTTGCGTGATGCTCATTACACTGGTTTGAAATACGGATCTTACGACCGCGATTATCTGCTTTATCACTTTCAGGTAAAGAAAATTGAGAATCACGATATTCTTACGATTCGTCACAACGCTCTTTATTGCGTGGAAGATTTTCTGATGAGCCGCTTTGCCTGGTACTCGCAGGTTATTCGTTCTCCAAGAGGAGCTAAGTACGATTCTATTGCTGAAACGATCTGTTCTTATTTTTTGGAGAAGGGTTATATCTACCGCTACAGCGAGCTTCTCGAGATGATTGAAAAAGATCCGATGAAGTTTTACGGCTTCAACGATAATTACTTCATGTCGACTGTTCATAAGCATTTCACCAATGGTGATCTGGACAAAAATCCGAAAATTAAAGATATGGCGAAAACCATCTTGCTGGGATCTGGCGGAAAGGCCATCCGATGTGAAGACTTTAAATCCCGTCTGCTTTCCCAGGACGACCCTGGCGCTCTGGAAAAATATTCCAAACGCGCTCTGGCAAAAATCCATGAGATCGAGGAAGTCCTAAAGAAAAAAGGTAGTCCCTCTGACTGGCTGATTTACGATATTCCTAAAAAGCCGATTCTCTTTGTAAAATCTCCTAAAAACGTTGCCAAAAACACTTCGGAAAAGCTCGCCAACGTGCTTTTTGACCGCGATCCCGTGAAAATCTCAATGGAAAACGGGGAAGTCCGGCTTCTGGGAGATGTCGAAAATTCACTGATCTCAAGGCTATTTAACAGCAATAACTTCATTCCAAACGTCTATTGCTCAACTTCTGCTTACGAGCTACTCCTGGCAGAGGGAGTGATTGAAGGAAGTTTCAGCTAAGAACTTGTTTTGGATACCGGAATAAATTTCTCGGTTTTACAGAAAACTACCTAAAAACCTAAATTTAAGTTAAAATTTTGAGGAAGGGGCGTACCCCTTTCTCAGTCAGGATGACTGTTGAAATTGACTTGGATAAAAAGGTCGTTATGCAAAATCAAAGCATCAATACAAATCAGCGCATGAATCGCGGAACTCATAGTTCTAACGGTCCCATTTTTTATTGCGAAGATGTTTCTGTCGAGTTCGGCGAAATTCGTGCATTAAAAAATGTTCAGCTCACAATCGAACGCGGTGAAATTATTTTTGTCACTGGTGCGAGTGGAGCAGGGAAAACAACTCTTTTGAAATTGCTCTCTGGTTTGCAGGAACCTACTTCAGGAAAAGTCATTCGTCCGAACGTTCTCGGCGGTAAAAAAAATCTTTACGTTTCAAACGTGTTTCAAGATCTTCGCCTCATGGGGAAATATACCTGCGAAGAAAATCTGATGTTCGCTTACGACTCAAGCATCTACAAAGACAAAAATGAATTCGTCCAGGATATGCACGAGCTTGCTCGCATTCTTGGAGTCAAAGACAGACTCAATTTAAAAATCAATCAGGCCAACGGTGGTTTACAACAGAAAGTAGCAATTATCCGTTCGCTCTTAACAAGACCAGACATTCTGATTGCAGATGAGCCGACGAGCTCACTTGATATTGATAACACAAGAAGGTTGTTTGATGTTTTCAATCTCTATAATGCGAAAAGAGGATTGACTGTCATTTGGGCCACACATAACAAAGAACTCATTAAGAGTTTTACCGGCCGGATTATTCATTTAGACAATGGACGTTTAGTGTATTCGGGGCACGCATGTTTTATTTAAATCATTTCTTTAAAATTCTTTTTAAATCACCAGTGCGTGGTTTTTTTCTGTTCTTCTTTTCAATCCTGATGGTTTTTTCCATCGGACAAAAAGCATTTCTTGAAGAGCAGTTCACTAAACTTATTCCGGAAAACAAAGCAGGATCTTATTTCTACGCATTGATTGCTTCAACTGAATCCTACCAGAATGTTGCGCGCCAGATGGCCGTTCTTCCGGGCGTTCACAAAGTAGAAGTTCTTTCAGAAACTCAAATCAAAGATGAAGTGAAGAATATCCTCGGGGCCATGCAGATCAACCTTCCGACAACAACACTTGATTTGAACTACGCTGGTCTGAAAATCATTTACGCCAAGGATCTGAAGCCGCGTGCCCAGGAACTTGTCCGCGATTACCTTACACACCTTGTGGGCGAGGGCAATATTACTCTCGGAGCCGTTAAAGTGAACGATCAGACTTTGGATAAAAAGAATCAATTCATCACAGCGATTAAAGCCTGGGGTTATTCAATTTATCTATTTATCGTTTTCATGTTCTGGATGATCTCTCTTCTCTCCGTCAGATCTAAAATTGCCGAAGCTTCTTATCTTCTTGAGAGTTACCAACGCAAGAAAAAGATCGGTCTGAAAATGGCGAGCTTTGGTCTCTCTGTTATTTTTGTTCTTTCAGTGGCGACTACTTTTATTCTTGGGATGCCTCAGCTTTTGAATCTGATTGCAGCTCTGATGTTGTTTGTTGCCGGAATCCTTCTCCATTCTAAAAGTTACCAATGGGAGAACCGTTAATTCCCCATGAATAAATCATCACTTCTTTGTTTGATTCTTTTGCCTTTGAGTTTATCCGCAGCGATTGAGTCGGGTGAAAAAGTTAATGTCTTTGAAATGAAGCGCAGGCTTCAGGATCAGAATCGTCTCATTCAAACGATGACCAAAGAAGTTTCCAATGTGGAAATGAACCTTGGGATTCAGAATAAAAAATACCTGAAGCTGGCCGACGAAAGAGCAAAAATTGAAGAAATGCTTTCACAGGCAAAAAAGAATGCCGATCTCGATAATCAGAATTTAAAAAAGAATTACAATGAAACGAAAGCAATCCTGATGGGAGTGCTGCTCAATAAACTGGAAAAGACCGAAAGCTCTGCTGATATTCTTTCCAGAAAAATTCTCGTAGAAAATCTTCAACGCCGCCTTGTCGATCTCGACGGTGTAATGAAATCCAATAAAGCTGTTCAGGACGACGTGGAAAGACTTTATCAGCGTCTTGAAGATTCGATGAGAACAGAGAAAGAGCTTCTCGCTCTTATGCAAGAACTTGAGCAGAAGAAAAAAGATCTACGGGCGAATCTGGAAGCTGAGACACAGAAAAAAATGTCTTCTCAGACTCAGTTCGACGAATCAAAAAACAAACTGGCCATGGAAAGAGAGTCTTTGAAAAAAGCCGCTCTTAAAGAAAAATTAGCGCCGGTTCAGATTACTGAAGAAATTAAAATTCCTTCTCAGCCTCTTGAGGCGAGACAAGGAATTCTGGACAAAACGCCCGGTGGCGATTTCCTTCCTCCAATTGCGCAAGTGATGGGGATTGATTATCAGAAAAAAGGCGTCACGTTCAACTTTCAGGGCAAGAATGAAGTTCATGCTCCGAAAGGGGGAAGAGTCGTGTATACAGGCTCTCTGGCAAGTTATGGAAACGTTCTCATGATTGATCATGGCAACGATACAAGAACAGTTCTTCTCGGACAGTTTGATTACAGCGTGAAGAATGGCGACAGCATTCAGGCGTCGCAAATCGTCGGCTATACGAACCCTCACAACACGAACGGTTTAGGCGACGGAAAGATTTATTTTGAAGTACGTAAAAACAATTTAGCCCAAAATACATATTTGCTTTTAGATAAGAGAAATCTAAGAAAATAATCTAAAACGCATCTATCTCTCATGGAAGGAGAAGATCATGAAAAGAGAACTAAAAAGTCTCTTGCTTTTATCGCTATTAACTCTTCAATCAAATTTTACTTATGCTGCAGCTCCGGATGCAAATTCAGAAGCCGCAAAGAAATCGCGTTTTGAAAAACTCGAACTTTTCAATAAAGTCCTTTATCTGATTGAGTCTCAATACTACCGCGAAGT
>DAIQAU010000014.1:11135-14535 GCA_036781565.1 Bacteriovorax sp.
GAATCTATGGTGGGTGTCACTCTTGAGCAGGCGATTGATCGTCTTCGTGGAAAAACAAAATCAAAGATTGTTTTAGGTATTGCCCGCGAAGGTGTAGACGGCATTAAAAATGTCGAACTCACCCGCGAAATCGTTTACCTTAAGCCAGTCAAATATGAATTGATTCAAGACCAATACGCGTATGTTCGTTTAACTCAGTTCCAGAAAAAATCAGCTGAGTACATTTCTGAAGCTCTCATGAAAATGAGAGAGGAATCAAAAACGAAAGGCGGATTGAAAGGAGTTATTCTGGATCTCAGATCGAATCCAGGCGGTTTACTGGACGAGGCCGTTGATGTGTCTTCGATTTTCTTAAAAGATGGAATCGTCGTTTCAACAGAAGGTCGCGATCCAAAAAATAAAGAAATCCGTTACGTAAAAAAATCGGGTTTAAAAGAACTGGATATTCCGGTCATTGTTTTGATTAATGGTTCAACAGCTTCTGCTTCTGAAATCGTTTCTGGTGCTCTTCAGGATGCAAAAAGGGCCATCATTATGGGAACGCAGTCTTTTGGAAAAGGCTCAGTTCAATCAGTTGCAAAAATCGATGAACAAATCGGTGTAAAGCTGACAATTGCACAGTACATGACTCCGAGTGGACGCAAGATCCAGGCCGTTGGAATTAAACCAGATGTAGTTATTGATGAAGTAGAAGCAGAGTTTGTCGAAGGCAATAAAAAAGAAACGACATTCATCCGCGAAAAAGACCTGAAAAATCACTTAACCGCAACTATTGAAACTCCGGAAGAAAGAAAAATCCGCGAAGCCAATGAATTGAAAGAACGCATTGAAAGAACAGAGCGTTTTAAGCAGATGCGTGAAAAGAAAAAGAAAGGCAAAAACAAAGAAGTGGCAGAATCGGATGACGAATTTAACAAAAAGATCGCACCGAGAGATGACTATCAGGTTCTTCAGGCGATAAACTATCTGAAAAATATCGGCCTGATTAAGAGTTTAAAAATATAATTAATGGATTTACCTGCAAAAAATGTTTCCGCGATCGTCAGTGAAATTAAAGACCTGCTCGAAAGCAATTTTTCAAATGTAGCAATAGTGGGAGAGATCACCAATCTCTCCCTTTCTTCTTCCGGCCATTGGTATTTCACTCTTTCTGACAAAGACGCGTGCATGAGCGCGGCTCTTTTTAAAATGGATGCTCTCCGCAATCCACTCATCCGCAAAATTAAAGATGGTGATAAAGTTGTCGTGATCGGCGATATCAATGTTTATCCTAAACGCGGAACCTTTCAGGTTATCGTAAAAAAAATCACTCCATTGGGAGTGGGCGATCTCAAAGAACAATTTGAGAAGTTAAAGCGCAAATTAGCGTCGGAAGGTTTGTTTGACCTCGACAAGAAAAAACCAATTCCTGTAATGCCTAAACGCGTGGCCGTGATCACTGCACAACGAAGTGCTGCGCTGGCGGATTTTATCAATATCTATAAAAGGCGCTCGATCTGGATGGATCTTGTGATTGTGCCCACTCTCGTTCAGGGGGACGATGCGCCGAGAGCTCTTCGTCAGTCTCTTCACAATGTCATTAAGTTTTCCATGGAAGCTCCAGCAGATAAAAAAATTGATCTCATTGTTCTTGCCCGCGGAGGAGGAAGTCTGGAAGACCTCTGGGCCTTTAACGATGAAGGCCTTGCCTGGGATCTTCACAATTGTCCTATTCCTACGATCTCGGCCGTAGGTCACGAAGTAGATTATTCCATTTCCGATTTTGTCTGCGATCTTCGTGCGGAGACTCCTTCAGCCGCTGCTGAAGTTATCACGCACCATCAGACAATGATTAAAGATAAAATGCGCAGTTTGCGCGGACGATTGAGAAGTACAATGGAAATCAAATCCAGCCGTCTTCACAACCGCTTAAAACATGCCCATCCACATTCCATTCTCAATATTATCTGGGGACAGTTCAATTCATTTCAAAAACGCCTGAGAAGATGCGATTTGCGAAACCGATTACATGAGTTGACTCACATTCATGAATTCTATGTTGAACTGGATACTAATCTTGAAGAAATGAAGCGATTGATGAAGGAAAAGATGATGCAGCTTCATCATCGCCTCGATCGTTCAGACAGGCTTCTTAAAGTCTTGAATCCTTCCAACGTTCTGGAGAGAGGATACGGATACGTCGAGTCCAGCGAGGGCCACGTTGTCGCCTCTGTCACTTCCTTTGACCAGTTGCCGGCCGGTGCAGAATTGAATTTGCATCTCCACGATGGTAAAAGAAAAGTATCTAAAAAATGAAAGCTAAGCATAAAACCAGAATGAATTTCATTGTTGATCCGCGCCTGGTTCAGGAGGAGCGGTCTGAGTTTATTCTGCGTGCCTTACAAGACGAAAAAATTAAAGCTCAGACAGAACTCAAAAGTACGGATGATTACACCTTAAGTGTGATCTTTGCGCACAAGAAAAGTCTTAGACAATTTTCACGTTATAAAAACCGCCTCATTATTATCGACTCAAACGAACCATTTGATAATTCCAATGTTGAAAAGATTAATTTTAATTCATATGAGGAAATTACCGCGCTTCTCGAACGTTTATTTGTTATTGAAAAGCGCATAGCTTTACAAAGCAAGGTGAAAGAAAGCGAAAAAATTTACGATAAAATAAAAATGGGCAATGCCTCGCTCAATGCTGAAGCTTTGAGAAATCAATCGACGGAACAGAAAAAAGATATTGAAGCTTTGCTCGATCTGGAAATACAGCTTTTAGGTGACGAACAAATCAAGAACTGGAATGTTCATTTTAAAAGCTTTGCTAAAAAACATTCTCAACTGCTGAATATGATCATTGTTCATGAAGTACAGCTGATCGAAGAAGAAATTGATGAGAATACACTGGTGTTTCATCTTCCTTATAACGATTATTTTCTGCTTCTTAAATTTAAACATCATGAATGGCAATCTGAAGCTTGTCCTCTTGAATTGATTATCACGACAGTCCTGCGGACCATTCAGCTGCAGGATCAGCAACTGATTAAAAGCGATGGCGAAATTGATTTTTGGAAAAAAATATTTTCAAAAATTCCTTATCCCATGGCCGTCATTTCGGGGCAGGGGGACTTGCTCATTTATAACGAGTCTTTTGCAAAAATTGGAATTTTACCGAAGGAATGCCTGCGCTTTCGCGATCAGGAAAGTCTTGAGCTTCATCAGCAATTTTATAAAATCAGAAGAATTGAATTTCCAATAAATCTGATCAATGCTTCTTATTTTGTTTTCTATACCTCAGAAAACCGCGAAGCGAGTACTTCCTCAGCATCCAAAAGCGGGAAAGGCACTTCAAAAGGTTCGGTGGATGAACTTGGAATCATCTCCAGTTCTATTGCGCATGAATTGAATAATCC
>DAIQAU010000014.1:14635-17921 GCA_036781565.1 Bacteriovorax sp.
AATCTTCGTCTGGATGTTAAATATGTCCCAACGCTGGAAACATTTTCACATCAGATGAATTCTTCGATTATGTCGATGATTATGTATCTGATTCTAAGCGAACTCATGACCGCCTTTGCTCACGAGCGTTTGATTACTCAGACGAACCTGACTTCAATGAGTGGAGAGGTGATGGAATTTTCAAATCAGATCGTTCTCAAACTGGATCATGATTTTGAATATGAAGAAAAAATTGCGCAATCAAAACTGATTCAGCATCTTCTTGTTTTTGAGAAACTGGAGATTACTTTCCTGCGCCAGGAAATTCGATTGATCTACAGCGCTCAACGCTCTTAAAGATAATTTCTCGGAAAATTATAATTATTCGGATTCTCTTCCATAAACGTCTCGAGCGCAGACTTGATATCTGCATTGACGATTTTCTGCTGGCTTCTATTAATCAACAAATAGTTTGTTGCTTTTTCAAGGTAAGCACACAAAAAATTATTCATCAGTGGGGCCAGATGATCTTTTTTCAATTTCCCTTGAGCGATTCTCGCACTCTTTGAATTTATGTATTGTACGAGCTTGTTTTGATGAGTCGGATAGCGAAAAACCAGTTCCATTTTGTGATGGAGAGAACGCAAAGGATAAATGACAAATTGATCGGGAATAAGATGATTCATCACGATGAAGTCATGTTTAAAATCCACGGCATTGTCTGCATTCAAGGAAGTAAAATCAATTCCATGAAATTCACTCAGTTTTTGAATCGTTTCTTTTTGAAGTGAATCACTTAACTTTGAAAAATAAGTCGAAAGTTCAATGAGTCCCTGAAAGAAAGGTCCAATCATTTTAATGGTCAGAATTTCATAAGGAATTTCTTTTATTTTTTGAATCAGGTATTGTTTTTCCTTTTCGGTCGCAAGACTGGGAAAAGAAAACAAAACAATTCCTTCAACTCCTTTTAACGTAACGAGGATAGGGGAATTCAAGCTTTCAATATGTGCAATTACTTTTTCAAGCGGAGTTGCTTTTTTGTAATGAATTCGATCCAACTCAAATTTATTCTTGGGATAATAAAGAGAGTTCACTTTATGAATCTTTTTATGAATAAAGATGCTGAGATATTTTAACAGCAAGTCTGCCGTTGCGAGAGCATCATCCAATGCTCTGTGGGCCTTTTGATGATTCAGATCAAAAATCTTACTCATATAGTTCAGGTTCGAGCTGAGAAGATTCGGAATCATATATTTGGTCATTAAATTGGTACAAATCGCTTTATTTTGAAGTTCTTCTTTGCCCAGTCTTCGGAGGACAGAATTAAAAAAAGGAACATCAAAAGAAGTGTTGTGGGCAACCAGGATTGAGTCACCCATAAATGCAAGAATTTCATCAATCACATCTTCGATGATGGGAGCGTCGTTTACATCCGCTTCTTTAATACTGGTCAACTTCTGGATAAAATCAGGAATTTGCATTTCAGGCTTTATGAGAAAACCTTTTTGATCAACGATCTTTAAATTCTCGATTCTGACGAGGCCAATTTCGATGATTTTGTCTGTGTGATGATTTCCGCCAGTGGTTTCTAAGTCAAAGACGCAAAAAGATAAATCGTGGAGAAGTTGATAAGAAGCATTCGTTGTCATGAAAATCCTTTAGTCGAACATTCGTTCGAGTAGTATGGATTTTTATTTTACTCCCCCGATAGAGTGGGGGCAAGAAGAAAAAAAAGCCGTCTCATAGTGTTTGAGACGGCCTTGTTTTTAAGAAAATTAGTTTTTTACACCGCTGGATTTTTGACGGTATTCAGGAACTCCAGTCACTGTACATCCACCAACCTCGAGTGATTTTGCAATCGATTCTGCTGGAAGTGTGACGTGCTGGATAACTCTTGCTACGTGTCTTTGGACAATACAGCTCTTGAACCAGCTTTGAGACATTTCATTTGAATCTTCTTTTTTGAACCATCTTCTAGTCGGTTTATTTTCCGCATCCATATCAGCATAAAGAATGCTGTCTGTGCCCGGTTTCCATTTTCCACCCCAGTGAAGAGCTTCAATCAGATCAAGTGGATTCATTGCCGGTAAATTTTCTGCTTTGCTTTGGTAGTAATATTCTACCAGTTTTGCCTGAGAGGGACCGGCATTGTACATGGCAACTGCGAGCAACCAGCCAGTATGAAGTGGGTAGTATTTTGAAGTATAAGCAGAACGACATGTGCGGCCGAAAGTTTTTCCTTCAGTGTAAAGCTCTTGTTGTTTCAGCTTTGATGGAACGAAATAATCAAAAAGACCTTTCAATGTTTTTGCTTTGAAATTTACCGAGAGAGAAATGTTCTGGCAGTTATTAACAAAAGAAGTGACTGCCTGAAATCTTTTTTCCTGAAGAGCTTTATTTCCAGAAGGAAAAGCTCCCGTCACCTGGTCTGCATTGATTCCTTTAAAATCTTCTGAAGTCATCTGGTAGCTCGGTCTCGTTCCCAGGTTTTTGACAGCAATCTCGTAGAACGGTTTTACAATATTCGTCGGAAGATCAGTAGAGTCACATTTAATATCTGATGGCCATCCAAAAGAATCTTTGTCAGCTCTTGAAAGACCATTCATGGCCTGACACCATTCCTGAATGTTCAGCTGAGACATACCACATGAATAGTTTCCACCGTCTGGTGAAATTCCCAAAGATGCAAAAAGTGATTCTTGCTTCATGGCCCCGATCAGTACATGGGCCGGCATATCGTATTTTTTTGAAGCTTCTTCGATAGCCTTTAATTTTTCTGAAACATGATTAGCACCATCAACAACCATCCATGCATTTTCGATCGTTGCAGCTGAAAATGAACCAGGCTTAATTGCTTCTCTTCTCAACACTTCCTGATTGCGGCAAACTTTCAGGTCAGCAGCCTTATTGTTTCTCCAGTCTAGGATTTCTTCTTTAGAAGTTTCATAAGGGAAATCAGTATAAGGATTTTCGACTCTTGAAAAATCCGGACATTTAAAGCCGCGTGCGAAAACTTCTTCCGGACACATGACTGGTGGATTGTCCCAAGAAACAGCAGCAGAGAGTTGGGCTGCCTGAAAAACGAGTGTCAGCGTGAAAAGAACCTTGTTCATTATAATATCCCGGTCTTTGAAAGTTGATATTGGACCTGCAGATATCAAAAGTGACTGGCCTTCGGACAGAAAGTTCCCGTAACTGTGAAAAAAATACACAAAAGGCCCTGTTTAAGTTTTTGACAGAAAATAAAATTAAATATCCGAGCATTTTATTCCGATAATAAAACGTTATCTCGTTAAACAGGGGAGTG
>DAIQAU010000014.1:18021-25677 GCA_036781565.1 Bacteriovorax sp.
TTGTCCGGTCTGAAAAGTATCTTTTTGCGGGCAGAATCCTACTTGGCAGATTTTGACAGCGAACTTGATGAAGCCGTAGCGACAAACAGCAATGTTTCTTTTGAAACGTCCAAAAGTTATAAAAAGCTTATTACGATGTATACACTCAGCCACAGATTAAAAGATAAGATTTCTTATCACTACCTTCGTCTTTCGGACATGGCGTACGATAAATCTTTGCCATCTGATAAGAGGAAACTCGCGAAGAACATTCTTTCAAAATTTAAAAAGAAACTCGATTCAAAAGATCCAATTGAGAAAATTTCCTTCGATGAGTTGAAAACTGAAATCGCTCAGGAGCTTCGTGAAAGAAGAGGTCTGACAAATAAATCTCTGTCACCAGCTGAACTTCCAGGCAACAACTTCAAAGATGATACGGAAAAACTTTCAACTCTTCGCCAGTATAGAAAAATGATGAGAGCGATTGGTAAAGTAGAAGCTGAATCGGGTGATGAACTGTCTCAAACAGTTGAGTCTATCACTGAAAAAATGCAATTTGTGGATGCAACCGGAAGAGAGCCGCAATCAGAATTAAAATTTTTCCCTTCAACGACCTCAAGCGGAAACGTGATGGGATTAGTTTTTCCAAAAGGGGTCTGGGCACTCACTTATGATGATGGACCAAATCCAACTCATACTGCTGCCATTGTAAAAAATCTTGATGACCTGGGAATTAAGGCCACATTCTTCTGGCTTGCTCAAAACGTAATACGCTATCAAAGCATTGTCGATCTGGTTGGCGAGAAAGGGCACGCGAGAGCAAACCATTCATGGTCGCACGCGCAGCTGCCAAAACTGGACGCTACAGGATTGCAAAAAGAAATTGTTCAATCAACTTCAATTGAACAAAAATCTTATGGACAGCCGGTGCAGTTTTTCCGTTGTCCGTACGGTGCAGGGAACTCTGTTCCTCGCATCCGTCAAATGATTGCCGATTTAAAAATGATTCACGTTTTCTGGAACGTCGATACGCTTGACTGGCAGGATAAAGACCCCGATTCAATTGTTGCCCGTTCTAAAAAGCAAATGCAGGCAGCAGGACATGGAGTTGTTCTCTTCCACGACATTCATCCGCAATCAGTAATTGCTTCAAAGAAACTGGTTGAATGGTCAAAATCTTTCAAAGGAACTTCTAACGAAATCAGATGGGTGACTTTGCCAGAGATCGTTGATGAAATGAATGGAGCAAAAAAATAAAAGCGCTAATATTTCTTTCTTTTTCAAGTCTGTTTCTTATCTCATGCTCGACGAAGCAAATTTCTTCGTCGGGCCTTTCGAAGGTAGAAAAATTAGATGATATCGCCAATTTTCTCACGCTCGTTTCTGATGGTGAGAAGGAAGTAACTGAGACCTGCGGATTGAAATCTGCAGAGGCCCTTACATTGATGCAACCTCTGCATGCGCGACTTGATGAAGAGATTCAATCCGGAAAATATCTCATCATCGACAAACATCTGACCGACTGTGAAGTCAATTGTCATTGCGGCGTTTATTCGGATATAGCTCAGAATAACCAGCTAAAGGATGATCTTTACAAGAAGGCCTCAACCTTTCCTCGCAAAAAGTTAATTGCATGCGCCCAAAAAACATCGCAGTGGGTATGTAAAGATCCATTGTTTGATGCTTTAAAAAGAGAAGCGGAACCAGTTCCCGACGCTCTTTAAAATTACCTAAAACTTACTCTGAAAAATCTACAAGGTGTCGCAATGGCACCGCAATTCTCATTACCTATTCTTTGATCTATTCCTTGCTTTTTCGGGTTGTAAAAATTACAAAGTGCGATCACTTAACTTGATGGGGCGCTTTCGAAAGAGATAAGTTCCGCCTGAAATTCATTTATCAAAATGGGGAGATATTCAATGAATAAGGTAATCCTAACTGCCATGCTTGCGGCCAGCGTATTAGCTTCAGTAAATGCTGATGACCAGACAAAAACACCTGCACCAGTGCCAGGACCTGTCGCTCAACCGACAGAACCAACTCCGGTACCAGGACCAGTTTTTAACGATCAACAAGTTTACTGGATCAGCAGCAACAGCGTAAGAGTAAGAGCGACAGGTGATTTGAATACAAAAATTCTTGGCGAGCTTAGCTTGAATGATCAAGTTAAAATTATCAACCCGACTCAAATCTACAACAATAAATATATCGAAGTTCAAGTCGTAAAAACTTACGATCCGATTGCGAAATCAGAAAAATATTTCGTGGCCTTCGAATACCTTTCTCCTAAAAAAGTTGATTACAAAGAATTCACCGGGAAATATTTTGTTGTTGTTAACGTCGCTTCAGAAACGATCCGCGCTTATGAAAGAGTTTGTGCTGATAACTCTTGTCCGGCAAAAATGCTTATGGAGTCTGAAGTTGTCGTAGGTGAGGATACAGATCATCCAAAAGAAGAGCCAGGAAAAGGACGCTCTATTCTTGGAAGTTACCGTGTCACGGGCTGGTCAAAATTTTATCAGGATCCTGAATCTCACTACCCAGCTTGGTACCGCGATGGGTATCCAGCAACTCCATCAGCAGATGCTTCATGGAATGACTGGTTCTCTAAAAAAGTTATGCCTCTTGATGAAAAAGGAAAACCGGTAGGAAAAATGCGTGGAGCTTTCGGATGGTATGCAGCTTTCGTTGCTCCAGAAGCTTACGGACAATGGACTCACGGAACTCTTGGATGGGGATCTGATAAAGATAAATTCATTAAGCGTGTTAAGAAACCTCTTATCAATATGGTCTCAGACCCAAGAAGCTCAGGTTGTACAAGAAATAACAATGAAGCCATCGCATTCCTCAGAAACCTGATTGATGTTGGTGCTCCTATTATCAAAATCTATGCAAAAGAAGCTTATCTTGATCCTTCGCTATCTCAATATCCAAATCAAACAACTCCATGGAACTATGTTTTAACTAAATCAAGAAACCATTCAGTTGATAGAAATCTCGTTCTCAATGCTCTTAAAATCAACGGTGCTGATCTCGATGCTTTCTGGCAGGCGAAGCTTGCTGGTGGTGAATTGATTCTTGATCCGAAAGATCCTTTGAATCAAGTTCTTGAAGTCGGAACTTACGACGTTGATACACACCCAGATGTTATTGAATACACTCCTGGAGAAAAACTTTCCAAGCTTTCAAGAAAAGTCGGTCGCAAAGGAAACGTTTACGGAGTAAAAGACATCAACATGCACGGAACATTCTTTGTCGATGCAGGTGTGCTTGAAGGTTACGCTCATCCAAATGAAATCGTGGAAGTCAGCGGGTTTATGGATGAAGTGACTCCTCCATGGATGTCGATTGATAATTTAAGAAAATAAAATATAAATAGAGAAAGGGAATAAAAATCATGAAAGCACTTTTGATTGCCGCACTTTTAGTCGGAAACGCATTCGCTAGCGAAAAAACAGACAAAACATGGTCGCAACTACTTTCCTCAGAAGGTTTAGCAGCTGCTGATCAAGCTTACTGCTTTACAAACGAAGAAGGAAAAGTCGAAGGGAAGAACGTCGACATGAGAATCCGTTTAGCCTCAGTTTCAAAACTGTTAGTTTCTCTCTGGGCCGTTGATAAGCTTGGCGTTGATTTTAAATACGACACAAAACTTTTCATTAAAGGCAACAACCTACATATCCAGGGCTCATACGATCCATTTTTTGGAAATGAAAAAATGTTTTATCTTCTTTCTCAGTTGAATGAGCAAGGTTACACAAAGTTTGACACAATAACGTTTGATAAAAACACAATTGTTTTTCCAGATGCAGAATACTTGATTGATGAATATCCAAGTGTTTCTCCAGCTGCTGTGACAAGACACCTTAGAAATTATTTCAATTCGAAGTCATGGTCTGCTGATACTAAATCTGAATACAGAAACTACCGCGACCTTGCTAAGGCCGGTCGCTTTGTTGATGAAATTAACTTTGAAGTTACAAACATCAAGTATTCTGAAACAAACCCGTTTGAGAAAGATGAAGAAGCTAAAGTTCTCACTCTTTCATCTCCAGCGCTTTACAGATACCTGAAGCAAATGAATATCAAGTCAAACAACTACGTTGCAGAAACAATTTATCGTCAACTTGGCGCAAGTTCTAAATTTACAAACTATCTTCAGGATTCTTATGAGCTTGGCACTGATAAAATCCGCTTTTATTCAGGCAGCGGTTTGCCAACTTTCATTGATGGCGTGAGAAAAGATAACTACGCTTCATGCAAGATTATGCTTAATTTAATTTCTGAACTGAAAGAAAAAGTTGAATCTCAAAGTAAAGAAATGGAAGATGTTGTAGCAGTTCCAGGAAGTGACGGCGGAACTTTCAGAAACAGAATTTTTCCAGCTGATTACAAAAATTCATTTGTAGCAAAGACTGGAACTTTAATGCACACATCGACTCTCGCAGGTATGATGAATACTCAAAATGGAATCAGCTTCTTTGGTATTTTCAATCAGTCGACAGATATTTCCGGATCGAAAGTTGTTCAGAACAATATGGTTAAATCAATCATGACTGATATGGGTGGACCGAAGGCATTCAACTACGAGTTTGAAGGTTTCCATACTTATCCAAACGAAATGGTTAAAAGTTTCGATTTCAGCGACGATTTCTCTTCAATTGAAGGCGAACTACACTAAGGTAAAACAGACCCATGCTTAAAATTTTTTTGGTGGCGATAGCTTTAACTGGTTCAGTTTTCGCTGGTGTTCCTAAACCGATTGATAAATTTAATTATGAAGAGGCTCCCGTGCATGAGTTAGGGGAGCCTCTCCTTTTGTGGGCAACCAACTATCATTTGCCTCAATTTGTCGATGGCTCAGGTGATGTTCCATTGCGAGATAATGAAGGGAAAATTCTTGGCCCGAAATTATCACTGCAACAATGGTGCAAGAGCGCGCTTGAAGGTTCCATTCGCATTATTTCAAAGAATAGACCTCCTCGTACTTATAACTACGATTTGAGCAATGATCTCTTTCCCAATGACTGCTCTGCTTATTACAAGTTTAATCTAGGGAAAACAAAGTTTAAGCTTGCCAATGGACCGTTTGGCGACGGTGTCCGTAATTTTATTCTTAGACCATACCGAACAATAGCGACTGATCCGTTGATCATTCCCACAGGCTCTGTTGTGTACATTCCTGAAGCTCGAGGATCGATCATTCCCGTTTCAAAAACTGAAACCATTATTCACGACGGTTATTTTTTTGCCGGAGATATGGGCGGTGCGATTAAGGAATTTCATATCGATGTTTTTATCGGTACCCATGATCGTTCGACTTTCTTCCCATGGATTACTCATAACAGTACGACGCCTTTTAAAGCGTTTATTGTGAAGGATCCTCACATCATTGAACAGTTAACACTGATTCATTCACGCTGATTTCATAGAAATTTATTATCCCTGAGAATGCATTTTTCAATGCCATGAAGTGCATTGAACGCGTCCTCAAACCTGATGTATTTCTAGTGGGCTCCGATTGTCGGGGAAAACGAATCAGGTTTTATGCAAACGAGGGGGACCATAATGAAAAAAGGGATTTTGAAATCGTGTGTTTTAGGAATGGCGACATTAGCTCTTTCAACAGGAGCACTTCATGCGGAAGACAGAATTAAAGTTTTAGACAGAATGATGTACACGATCAACCCGTCAGCTAAACTTGATGGACCACAATTCCGCGATGCCAGTTCAGCATCAGAAAAATCTGCTTATCTTCAACAAGTCATCAAATCTATCCTGAAAGAAGCTGATGCCAAGGCCGGAAAATATCTTGAAGCAGGCGATACTCAGGCGTATTACGCTTTTTTAACTATGGCCCTCACTGTTCCACTTCATGAAGGTGTCTATATTCATTTCAGAAATGTGGATGGCAATGTTTGTGTTCAGGAAGCCAATAGCGGAAACATGGTGAAAAAATCCAGTGAAACAACTTATAAAATTTTCGCGCAATATTTTAAAGATCCGAAAATGCCATTTTTTCCTGAGTGTTCAGAAATCAAATCTTCTACTGGCGTAAGACAAATGATCCGCGGTGGAGATGGAACTGACCTTTCTATGATGCAAGTAAGTATTCGCTGGCATTTTGATGATTTCTTAGCGAATAAAAAATATGAAAGTGTTACGAGAACTTTGAACTACGGCTTTAGCCATCTTCTTAATGGATTTGATCCTGTCTACAGAAACGTTTCGAACTATTCTTGTATTTATAACAGAAGCCTTCCAAAAAGAAGAGTCAGCTATATCAACTTGATCAAAGGAACATGGGCAGGAAAATACAACTCGGGTTCAATTGCTCAGACATGCCGTTTTGCTGATCCAAATTCTCCATTCAAAAATCACGATGCCAATTTTGCAAAAAACCTCGACAAAATTCTTAACTTCAGCGGAGTCATTCCTGTTGATTACGTAGGAGATATCAGAGTAGACGGGGCGGCCGCAGAAGCCATTAAAGAAATTGTGAAAAACCTGAAAGAATACAAAAACGAAAGATCTGCTTTAAATAAACTTTTAGGAAGATAATTAAAGAATGAAATTAAAACTGATTTATGTTCTTTCTTTAGCAGCGTGCGCCGGTCTGGTTGTAAAGGGCCAGACCGGCACTCGTTCGCGAACTATTGCAGAAGTTCCTGCTGCCGTAAAAACAGAGTCAATTCTTGAAAAAGATAAAAAAGCTCTGGAGAAAAATATCAGCAAAGATGTTTTGATGAATGAAAGTTGGACTGCCATCAACGATTTTTCTCTGCCGGTAAAGCAACTGATGAGTTTGAATTCCAATCCGAAAAAACTTTTTAAAGTCAGTAAGCAATCAGTGTACGATCTCACAAGTTGCTTGAAAAAAGATTTTTGCGGAATGGAAAGAAAAGATGAAAATGATGCATACTTTGATGACACAAAAACTCCGGGACATATTCTTCTCGGACGCAATCTAGAAATATTGAAAGAGAGTTTTGAAAAGGATCCGTCGCTTGCCAATGATGTCGACTGGGATGTTATTAAAGAGCTTACAGATAATTCAAATGAAAAAGTTCAGGTACTCGCAGTAGAAATTTTAAAGAAATATAATCCCAAAGAAAATTCATCTGAAAATCTTTTGAAAATTGTCGACAACTACAAAGGTAACGCCAAGGCCGATGCTCTTGTGCAAATGTCAGGCGACATCTCAGAGGACGCACACAGCAGACTTCTCAATTCCATTGCCAAGTCATTTTCCTCTGATGATCCCAATACAGCGATCAGTGTAATGGAAAAACTTCCTCAAATGCATCTGACAACACGTGAGACGGAAATGGTCGCGAACTATCTTTGCCATTACAAAGAAGAGGGTAGTGAAGACCATAACTGGAAAATGATTAAATTCAGAATGAGCAAAGTGAATGTCGATATGGATGCTGTCTGTCCCTAGTTGTTCAGCTTAAATTGAAATGTTTTTTCAAAGCTCCCTTCTGAACCCGCTTTGAGTTTCCAACCCATCAGTGCTTTCTTCGCTGATTCATCCAGCATTTTTGTTCCACTGGAATTGACGATATCAACTTGAGTAATCACCCCTTGATTGTCATACCGGGCCTTAAGTCTGACAGAACCCTCCAGGCCTTTTTGACGGGCAAGAGGAGGATAGACGGGATCGACGGAAGAAAG
>DAIQAU010000014.1:25777-29402 GCA_036781565.1 Bacteriovorax sp.
TGAATAGGAAATAACCCAAAGGCAGCAAATGGATGACGAGCGCCAGTAAAAAAGGGACAAATTTGTTCAGTCGCATAAGTGAGTATCCTATTGTACAATTTTTGGGTTGTACAATGTCATTGGAAAAAAGTTTAAAGAGGATGCTCTTATGTTCATGGATAAAAAGTTTCTGAAAATGCGCGATGGCGCAGAACTCTATGTACAGATAAAAGAAAGCGGAAGCCCTGTCTGGATCGTCGCAGTTCATGGCATCGGCGAACATATGGAACGGCATAAGTATATTCCGGAATTATTCGGCCACGACTTCAATGTTTTTCAATTCGATCTGCGCGGTCATGGAAGAAGCACCGGCAGACGCGCTTACGTTGATCATTTTGAGCTTTATATGGAAGATCTGAAGGAAATCATCCGTTTTCTTTCCGAACGCTATAGAATGGATCGCTACGTTCTTTTCGGACATTCAATGGGCGCCTTGATCGCAAGTGCTTTTATGCAAAATTACGTCGAAGAAGCTCGTTACCCTGAACGTTTTATTATCAATGCACCACCTTGTGGCGCCCATGGTGTTTTTGGAGAAGTTCTGAAAGTTTTACCTGCGGCTTTTTTCAAAGGTGCTTGTGAGATTCCTTATTCGTTTCCAGTCGGCGGTCTTGTTGATCTTACTTATTTATCGCACGACCCTCGCGTTAAAGAAGAATATATCCGCGATGAATTGAATTCTGTAAAACTTCAATCGAAGCTCATTTTTGAGTTGATGAAAACGGCCCAGGATACTTTTTCCAGACCTATTCGTTCAAAATGTCCAAGCTTTGCTTCAGTCGGAAGTGCAGATAGAGTTGTGGGCTCTAAAGCAGTGATTGATTATTTTACGAATGTAGATAAATCGTTCAATTTCAAAGTTTTCGACGGCGCTTATCATGAAATCCACAATGAGATCGAAAAATACCGCAAGCCATACTTTGATCACTTAAAAACGATTTTCGGTGAAGTTCTCTTTAAGCCAGAGGTTTAAGCTTTTCCAGATAAGTCACGCGCTCCAGGGCCGGTGGATGCGAGAAGTAAAACTTGCTATACACTGGATCGGGAGTGAGAGAACTTGCATTGTCGCGATACATTTTCACCAGCGCCGTAATCAGCTTTTCTGCCTTGGCATGTTTTGAAGCAAATTCATCTGCCTCGTATTCATTCTTTCTTGAAAACCAAGCCATGACCGGAGTCAGGAAATAAGTATAGACTCCCGCGACCATTGAGAAGAGAGTGAGTGCCATATAATTTGAAGGTGTCTGAACACCGTGTCCCTGAAAAAAAGCAAAGTCATTTTTCAAGTATCCCAGGACGGCAAAGCCGATAAAACTCATAACAAAGCCTTTAATCATTCCTTTGAGAATGTGTTTCTTTTTCATGTGGCCAAGCTCATGCGCGAGAACGGCTTCGACTTCTTCAGCATCAAGAGTGTTGATGAGAGTGTCGAAAAAAACGACCCGCTTATTTTTACCAAATCCGGTGAAGTAGGCGTTGCCGTGTCCGCTTCTGGTCGAAGCATCCATGACAAAAAGACCGGAACTTTTAAAGCCACATCTTTCAAGAAGGTGAACGATTTTTTCTTTTACTTCGCCTTCCTGTAACGGAGAAAATTTATTGAAGATAGGCGCAATGAAAGTTGGATATATAAAAATGAGCAGGAGTTGAACGATGCTCAAGAAAACAAAAGCATAAACCCACCAGGCGTTGCCGAGCTTTTCCATAATTTTCAATATTGACCAGGCTATAGGGCCACCGATGACAACGGCCAGGACTGCACCTTTAAGTCTATCCATGATGTAAGTTTTCAAAGTTGTTTTGTTGAATCCATATTTTTCTTCTATGACAAAAGTAAAATAGAGACTATGTGGCAAGGCGAGCACACTGGAAATTAATCCAAGTAAACCAAAGAACACGAGTCCCGTTGAAATTTCAGAGCGACCAAAAGTCATGGCAAAGCGGTTCAAAAATTCCAAACCACCTCCCAATGTCCAAAGGAGAAAGATCACCAGATCAAAAAGATGAAAATATTGGCTTACTTTGATTTTTTCGGCCGAATAATCAGCAGCTTTCTGGTGCTCCGCAAGCGTGATCGATGAAGCAAATTTAGCCGGTACAGCGTTGCGGTTTTTCACAATATGGTCGAGATTTCTTTTATCTAAAATACTTTCAACCAGACTTTTCAGGAAAAGTGCGAGGAGGAAAAATTTGGTAAATAAGTTAGCGTGCATATGCAATCCTTCTATTTTTTTGTCTTCTTATGAACTATAGTATGGGCATTATGAAAATTCAGCAAATCTTCTACAAGAATACACTTCGCAATTTTTGTTATCTAATAAGATTTGATGATGGCGCAATATACTGTATCGATCCTTTTGGAGGAGGAGAAGTCCTTTCCGCCCTAAAAGGCGAAGCCTTACTCGCGATTCTCAATACTCACGATCACTGCGACCATTGGTCGGGCAATGAAGTTCTGACCAGGGAATTTGATTGTGCTGTGATGGCGCATAATGAAGCCACTGTTCCAGGTAAAACTAAAAGCCTCGGTCATGGTGATGTGATTCATCAATGCGCAGAATGGATTCTGGAAGCCGTCTTTGCTCCGGGCCATACGATGAGCCATATGTGTTTTTTACTGAAAAATACAAATGTCCCTTACGCCCTTTTTACGGGCGATTGTTTTTTCAATGCAGGCGTAGGGAATTGCTATAATGGCGGAAGCGCTCCTGTTCTTTATGAAACAATTTCACAGCTTTTTTCGAAGTGGCCAGATGAACTTTTAATTTATCCCGGCCATGAATATTTGAAACGCAATCTGGAATTCACACTTCATTGTGAGCCAGATAATAAAAAAGCAGATGAATTTTTAAAAAAGATTCACAATCAAAATCTCGATGAAATTTTTTATATTAATACAATGAAGATTGAACGCGAGATTAATACGTTCCTGCGTTTAAACCGGCCTACGATAAAGAAGAAATTAAATATTGAAGACGCCGACGACAAAAAAGTTTTTTTAACTTTGCGTGAATGGCGCAACAAATGGTGAGGATTCATTATGGCTTTTCCCAAAACAGGTAATCTTGCTCCTGCTTTTTCACTTTTAAATCAAAACGAAGAAAAAATAGATCTTAAATCTCTTCGCGGAAAAAACGTAGTTCTTTATTTTTACCCGAAAGCCATGACTCCGGGTTGTACTACACAAGCTTGTGGTATCCGCGATTCAAAAAAAGAATTCGCCAAGCTCAACACCGTTGTTCTTGGTCTGAGCCCGGATGAACCTAAAAAACTTCAAAAATTTATCGAAAAAGAAAAACTAAATTTTGAATTACTCTCTGACCCTGACCACGCGGTAGCAGAAAAGTATGGTGTGTGGGGACTTAAGAAATTTATGGGAAGAGAATTCATGGGCATTCTCAGAACAACTTTTATAATCGATGCAAATGGAAAACTCGTCTATGTCATGGATGATGTGAAAACCAAAACTCATCATGACGATGTCATAAACTATATCAAAGAAAATCTTGTCTAAGGAAACGATGATGAAAATGATTGCGATTTTATTTCTCTGTTTATTTATCAATGCCGAGGCGAAGACTCTGCA
>DAIQAU010000015.1:0-2745 GCA_036781565.1 Bacteriovorax sp.
TTAGATTCAACAGGTGAATAAGTTAAAATATGGTCGGCTACTTTTTTTCCAAAATAAATTTTCTGAACAACAGTAACTGTTGCTCCTAAACAGAGAACCATTAAAATTTTTATTAAACCATTCAGGGTCATCTAGACGAAACCTCAAGAATTTATCGGTTTTTACAAATAAAAGTTTATTGTTCTTCTATAATAATAGACAGTTTCAATCAGATGAAATCGAGAGGTAAGGTATTGAAAAGAACAAGGAAATGGCCGATTTCCGGCCGATAAGTGCCTACATTTCAAGCTTATTCATGTAGTCCTGAACGACTCTTGGCCACGCGGTCGTTCAAAAGGCGAAATTGCCTGAGCAGATCATCGGCGACTTCTTTGTTTTCTAAAACTTCTAAAGCGTGAATAACAGCTTCAAAAGTACAAACACCGTCTTCGCGGACACTACTTCGGAGTTTGTACTCACCCTTCACATTGTCCGAAAGTTTCACGCAAAGTAAATCAGAGAGACCAGGTTCACGTCGACGGACTTTCTTTGCCTGATTCCATGTTCCGTCAGGAACAATGAGATGGTACGGTCCTGGATAATTTTCCAGAAATTTATCATCCAGCAAAACCGCATCTTCATCCGGAAAAAGATAAAGAGGCAAAACACCTTCTTCAAGGTTTAGATGCTCAATTGAAAATGGTTTATCGGGAAGACCGCGCTGATAAATCTGTGCGTTTGATAAAGTCAACGTCGCAAGTTTCGCTGTATTGCTTGTGAGATGTTTCTCGCGGTGATGCATGATAATTGAAACGCGCGTTTTTGTATCGTGAACTTTGATTTGATCACAAAAGCAATGCATTTTATTAATTCGGCAACGCTCGCAACGTTTGCCTTGAGTGCTTCGTCGTTTACTCATTTTAAACTGGCTTCGACTTCGCGATCGAGACGCGCAACGGCCTCAACAATCGCTTCATAACACTTGTCTTTGAGTGCCGTCGCATCTTCCGGTTTCAGGCCGGTTGTTTCGATGGCAGGCAATGCTTCAATGAGTAGTGTTCCCGATTTCCATTTCGTGAAATCGAGATGGCGGATATATGAACTGATGGCAACCGGAACAATAGGAACCTGTGCTTTAATTGCAGTGATGAATGGACCTTTTTTGAAAGGAAGAATTCCGCGACCGCGTGAGCGTGTCCCTTCGGGCATAATCCAGACGGAAATTTTTCTGTCGCGGATTTGACTGGCGGCCTGATCCATTGTCGAAAAGGCACTTTTTTTATTTCCTCTATTGATGAGGATATTTCCTGCGAGCCAGTAAAAAAGACCAAAGAACGGAACATAGAGAATATCTCTTTTTCCGATTGTCACTGTCTCGTCGGGAACTGCGTGACAACCAGGAATGATATCCAGATTGTCCTGGTGATTTGAAATAAAAACGCATGGACGATGAGCATTCATATTCTCACGATTCGTCATTCGTATTTTAATGCCCAAAATATGGTGACCGGAATTGATAATGTCTGAAACTAACTTTGTATTCTTTGCAGAAAAAGGACGAATGAGTCCGACGAAAATTCCGATCGTGCACGCAAGAATAACCCATAAAATATAAAAAAAGATTCTGATAAATTTAAGAAGCATAAGTCCGTCTCTGGTTTTTACTCAGTGTAGCTTTATCGATATATGTTTGTGTGACTTTGGCATCACTATGATTTAAATAATCCCGCACGTAAAGTAGATCCTTTGTTTTTATATAAAGATTTGTCGCACAGGCCTTGCGGAAACTGTGAGGAGAAATGCCGGGGGAGACTTCCGCGCGCTCAATTAATTTCATGATTTGATTATAAAAAGTTTTAAGCGAGTAAGGCTTCCCTTCTTTATTTTGAAACAAAAAATCTGATTTAAGTTGCGTCTGCGATAAATAAAATTCCAGATTTTTAAAAACTAAATCTTCTTTTTGTATCACCAGTGTATGAATGGAGCCGCCTTTTCTGGCAAAAGTAATGACTTTTGCATGACGATCAAAATTAGAAAGTTTCAAATAACAAAGTTCGCTTAAGCGGAGACCACCGTAATAAAGCAGATAAAGCATCAACCGTTCTTTAGTCCGCCATGTTTTTTCATCGATCAGTTTAAATTCATCCCGCGAAATCATTTTGGTGGGAATGACATCGATGTCCTTTAATGAAATGGCATGCAATTTACTTTTGACAGGATTTTTTGAGAACTTCGCAGACGAATCTTCATTCACTTCTTTCAGGTATTGAAAGAAATTTTTCAAGCTCGAGAGATGCCGACGTCTCGAGGCCACACTCATTGGGGCCTGAAATAACAGCAGGGATTTTTCCGAACGATTTTTAAAACGGGCCTTGCTGAAAATGACTTTAAACCAGAAGAAAAAGGCGAGCTGCGGATGACGGATGACTTCTTTGTAAATGGGTCCGCCATTATTGAGAAATTCCTTGTACCGGCCGATCATTTCACCGTTAACTTTGATCAGCTCTTTTCCTTCGCAGAACTCAACCCACGCAAAAAATTTCAGCAAATCAGCTCTATAGTTTTTGATCGTGTGTTCCGATTTGTTCAATCGCGAGAGATTGTCGAGATACTCATTCATGAGTTCAAGATGCGGCCGCGAGAGATCGGTGGCCGTGACCTGCGCCTGGTTCATTCGTTTCAATCCTTTGAAAAAAACCACTAAAAAGTTACATATAATTTATATTATATGTAGTTTTTGATTTTTAAGTCAAAGAAATCGTTGAG
>DAIQAU010000015.1:2845-7826 GCA_036781565.1 Bacteriovorax sp.
CATATAATTTATATTATATGTAGTTTTTGATTTTTAAGTCAAAGAAATCGTTGAGAAATTGAGTAAATGCCGTTTAAAGGGGGTTTTGTTGGCCGTTGAAGGTTGGATGTTGGGCGAAAAGTTTGAAGTTTGGCGTTTGATGATCCGTAAACTGTCTCAGGTCATCCAACTGAAACATCCAACAGATCATCCAACAACCAACTTCCAACTGTAAACTTACATCGAATCAATATCCAAATCTTCCATCGATTGGTCTTCGCTGTTTAAGCGAAGGTCATATCCGCGGTTAGAAAGACGAGATTGGATCTCATTTAATTCTTTATAAAGAAGGC
This sequence comes from Bacteriovorax sp., assembly GCA_036781565.1. GTDB lineage: Bacteria > Bdellovibrionota > Bacteriovoracia > Bacteriovoracales > Bacteriovoracaceae > Bacteriovorax. The sequence continues at coordinate 3,178 of DAIQAU010000015.1, forward strand.
GGTAGTTGAGTGTTCCGACTTCAACCTGAATGGGAGTGAGGTCTTTGCCAATCATTTCCAGTTTCAGGTACGCAAGTTCTTCAAGTTTCTCTTCTGGAAGAAGAGAGATTAAAAAGCCGACTCCGATTTTATCGAAAACGCTTCCTTCGTTAAGAGCAACCAGGTCGTGAATCATTTGCTCTGTATTCGGATTCTTTAGAATCGCCCCGATTTTGTTTGCGAGATTGAGCAAACGTTCTTTTTCAATCCAGCGATCGATAAGAAGGAAGTTTTTTAATTCTTCAGTTTTTGTGTCCTCTTCAGTTTTGTCGATTACACTCAGTTTTCTCTTCTCGTTTACGTAAAGAAGAATTTTCTTTCTCAGTTCTTCGACCGGATAGTTTTTCAAGTATTCAAAACCCTGCGCCTTTAAAACGAGCTGGAAAAAAATGCGCGAGTCAATTTTCTTAGTACCATCTTTCCATTGTGAGAAGTCGATATCGCGGGCAAGTTTCGTCGGAATCTGTGCCAGCATGAATTTTTCAATCGCTTTTTGCTCATAATTTGTAAAGTAACGGTCTTTTCTTTCAAACGTGAGGCCCAGATCGCCGTTCTTCAGCGTAGAATCTTCCATTTGAAATCTTGGAATAAGACCAAAGTTATTCTGGTAAGTCTGATCTTTTAATTTGAAAAATTTTTTTCCGAATTGTGCTTCAATATATTTTGAGTAAGTCGGGTAATAGAATTGAAGATTCTTTTCTTTTTTATCAATGAAAGTCACGCGGCTTTCAGTGAAGGTTCTGTCTTTCTGATAAGAAGTGACCAGGAAAGCAAGTTTCACATGGCGAGTGTGTCCGGCGTAGCTGCTGTAACCTTTAAAAATTCTCTGAACACGACGATCTTTCGGTGGCATTTGTTGATCGAGATAAAAGAGTTCGTCTGCTTTTTCATAAGAAGAAATCAGTTTATCTTTCAAATCTTTCGGATTCACCATATCAGCAACAATCAGATCTTTAAATTTAAGTGTTGAAGACAGAACCTGGTTGTAGGCTTCCTGCGCTTCAGGATCCTTTAAGTCAAAAACGTAGTCGACAATGAATTGAGCGCCGGGATTGTAACTGAAACCGAATTGAGCAAAATCTCTTTCGACAAATCTTTCAATTTGTCTGTCGAGAAGTCTTACGCCGAAAATATTAAAGCTCGCTGCCATCCCTGCATTCGCCGCTGAATCGCGACCGCGTTTAGTAATGAGTTTTAAACGAACGTGAGTTTCATCAAGCTTGAAAACCTGGATTGTAAATTCACCTGAAAGAACAAAAGACACGCCGGCGTTTGCTGAAAGACCGACAGGGCCAAGCATTGAAGTCGAAGCACTGGCACCGACAGCAATATTCATATTGGCCGGCATGCTGACAAAGTCACCAGGCTGAAGATTTTTTAAAGCGAGTTTAGCATTCAGAGGAAGCTTATTAGGAGCGTAAGGAAGCGCCTTGAGGGCGGCCATTTTTGTCGGGAACTGACGGACAAAAAAGAAACTGCTCGAACGGTTCACTGAGAAACCAAACGGAACGTCGACGAGGTCTTTTAAAACTTCACCAACATTGATGCCCGCATTGATGTCCCATTTATCGATACGCGTATAAAATTTGTTAATATAAGAAGCTTCAACATCGTAACGGTATTTGTTGCTGAGGTTGATCCCTTCAATAAGATCGATATTGCCCAGATCGACATTAAAGTTGATATCCTGATCCGCAATGGTCTCGCGGATTTTTTTCTGCATCTCTTTGCGATCGAGATAATCAGAGAGCTTGTGTGAGAGCGATTCTGATTTTACCGAGACTTCTTCAGCATAAGCAAAAGAAGAAGTGAGAAGCACAGTCGTTAACAAAAAAGACGAGAAAACCTTTTTCATGGGCCATCCTATCGCTTGGGATTAAAATACCCCCTTATCTTAGACTTCGATTGGATGCGCTGCCACATAGAACCCTGATCGTGTATTTTTTACTAGGTTACCCCGTCACAATTTGATACACTTCCATGGTCGTTAGGATCACACAATTTATGGAAATTTTTGACCAAGTCCTTCACATTACGTCCGATCCATTGGCCTTCTTTCAATTTTTTGGCTACTGGGGACTCTCTATGATTCTGTTTGCAGAAACGGGTCTTTTTGGCTTTTTTCTGCCCGGAGACTCGCTTTTAGTGACCCTGGGCCTTATTTCGGCCCAAGGCCATATTGATTTAAAAGTTCTGATTCCTTCGCTTATTGTGGCGACCGTTTTAGGGGACCATTTCAGCTATTTTCTGGGACGTAAGTACTCAACCAAGGTCCGGACGAATATTCACAGGTTCTACCTGGAAGAAAAGCATATGGAGATGGCCGAGTCCTTCTATTCCAAGCACGGCGGAAAAACCATTCTCTTCTGTAAGTTCGTGGCCTTTGTCCGCACTTTTGCCCCTTTTGTGGCCGGAACATCAAAAATGAGTGGACTCAGATTCACCCTTTTTGACGTGGCCGGTGCCGCTCTCTGGGTCGGGGGAATCGTCGGAGTGACCCATTACCTGGCCCAATTTGTCCATTTTGACATTAAAGAGTATTTCCATTATTTCGTTATTTTCCTAATCTTTCTGCTCTTATCGCCCTTCATCTTTAAAGTTTTTAAAAAGAAGGCATAATACCTAATATAGTTTTGTTACCCGTTTAAAAAACATAAGGACTTTGTTTATGGCAAATTCGATGAACTTGAAGCTAACCCTTGATAACAATGCTCACAAGCATTTCCGTGATGATGATTTCTGGAAGGTGATTCCGGCGTGGAAAGACGTGACTCGCGAAGAGTTCAGCGATCATATGTGGCAGCTGAAAAATTCAATCAATAAAGTTGATAAGGCGAAGGCCGTTCTGGGCGATCTTTGTACGGAAGAATTCTATCAAGACATGGTAGATGGTCAGCACAAAACTCCGATGAACATCAGAATTACGCCTTATATTTTTGCGTTGATGGATTGGAAAGATCCGGTCAATTGTCCGCTTAGAAAACAATTTCTTCCGATCGGATCTCAGTTCTTAGAAGATCATCCGTACTATAAAGCAGATTCTCTTCACGAAGATGTCGACTCTCCGGTTCCGACACTGACTCACAGATATCATGACAAAGTTCTGTTCCTGCCGACGACTATTTGTCCGGTGTATTGTTCATACTGTACGCGCTCGCGCTTAATCGGTGGTTCAACTGAAGCCGTGGAAAAAGAAACGTACGGTGTAAATCAGGCGAAGATGGATGCAGCGTTTGACTATATCCGCGCTCACGAACAAATTGAAGACGTGGTTATTTCCGGCGGTGATGCTTTCATGCTGACGCCGAAACAAATCACATTTATCGGTGAAAATCTCTTAAATATTCCTCATATCAGAAGACTTCGTTTTGCTACTAAAGGTGTCGCCATTTTCCCTCAGAAAATTCTTTCTGATCACGAATGGTTCAACGCTTTCAATGCCGTTCATAAAAAAGCGCGCGAGATGGGCAAACAAGTTGTGATACACACTCACTTTTCTTGTCCTCGCGAAATTACAATGTTCAGCAAACTTGCCATGGACAGACTTTTTGCTGAAGGAATTACGGTAAGAAACCAGGCCGTATTGCAAGAAGGTGTGAACGACAACATCAACGATATGGTTCTTCTCATCAAGCAGATGAGCTATATGAACATTCAACCGTACTACGTTTATATTCACGATATGGTTCCAGGTTGTGAACACTTCAGAACAACAATAGCTGAATCTGAAGCGCTGGAAAAAGCGGTGAGAGGAACAACGGCCGGATTCAATACGCCGACCTTTGTTTGTGATGCTCCAGGAGGCGGTGGGAAACGCCATATTGCTTCTTATGAGTATTACGATCGCGAGAACGGTATCTCAGTGTGGACAGCTCCAAACGTAAAACCGGGTGAAGTGTTCTTTTACTTTGATCCAATCAGAAAACTTTCGAAAGAAGCGCAAGCTCGTTGGGCAGATCCAGCTCAGCGTGAAGCGATGATTGCAGACGCGAAAAAGAAAGCGGGCTTTTAGGCCGCTGGAGTCTTTCTCGCGTCTGAACTTCGTCTTTGCGTGGTGCCTTCGATGTTCGAAAGCAGCACGGGATATCGTTTAACAATTTCATTGAAATTCTTTTTAGTGAGCTTATAAAGGTCGCAGTAAGTCTGCGACTGAATATTAGCGGTTCTTGTCGTCTCTTTTAAGAGCGCAATTTCTCCGAAAATCTGACCGTCATGGAGAGTTGCGACTCTTTCTCCCGATTGCAGAATAACATCCACATTTCCGTGAGCGATGACAAACATCTCTTCGCCGATATCGCCGATATTAATAATCATATCGCCAGGAGAAGAATAAATTTGCTCCAACTGCATTGAGACTTCTTTCAGGCACTCATGAGAACAATTGTGAAACACCGGAATGTTGGAAATGAGTTTAATCTTCATATAGATCTGCATTTCCTGCTGAAGGGCATGGGGAAGATCTGCGATGATTTTCTCGTCATTATCTGACAAGCGTTTTGAATATAGGTGCGAATAATGATTGATCGCTGCGGTCTGAAGTTTGTTGGGAATATTGTAATGTTTCATGAACATGAGCAGGTCATTGATTTTCTCGCGAGATTGTTCTTTAT
>DAIQAU010000015.1:7926-18070 GCA_036781565.1 Bacteriovorax sp.
TAATGTTTCATGAACATGAGCAGGTCATTGATTTTCTCGCGAGATTGTTCTTTATAGCGATCTGCACTTGCGAGCATTCGTGAAATATTACCGATGACGATACCGTACATACCTACGCCGATGATCATGATAAAGCAGGTAAAAATTCGTCCAAAATTATCGTGAGGAGTAATGTCTCCGTAGCCTATGGTCGTCAGTGTGGTGACGGCCCAATAAAACGATTTAATATAATAGCTGGTGACATCAGTATCTTTGCCCATCGGATAGATAAAAACCCACGAACAGGCAATCCAATTGACGACCATGAGACATCCCACAGCGATTGACTGAATTTTAAAAATTTTCGGAACAATCGTGATGTTCTCAATGAGATAATACACTTTGATGATTCTGATCATTCGAAGAAGTCTGAAGGCCGTGAATAGTTCCTGGTGGCCTACATAATAAGTGACCATATCAAAAGGAATACAGGAGAGAATATCAACGCCGAGTAAAAGATGAGTCAGCCATTTTTTCTGTTTGTTATTTATTTCTGTATTTCTTTTCAACTTCTTTTTTTCGCGAAGGTGATAGACGAGATCCGCAATAAAGAGAATTGAAATTAGTCCATCGAGGATGAGTTGCCACGTTTGTATTTTAGTTTTGAAAACAAAGCTAAAAGGAGCTTCAATTGCAGTGAAACTGGCCGCCCAGAAAATAACTGCGAGCCATAGAAATTCAGTGGTATTCAAATGTTTTTTATTCAGCATAATATGCTGGATTATCGGAAAATTGGCAGGAAGCCTTGACAGAAATGTTAACAACCCCAGATTATGAACACTGAATTTTTTTAAATGACGGAGTTTCTCAAATGAAAAGAATCGTACTTTTTTTGGCGGTTAATATATTAGTGGTCGCCACTATTTCTCTCCTGATGAGTTTGCTCGGAATAGGAAGCTATATCACTCAGGCAGGACTTCATTACGGCCCTTTGCTGGCCTTCTGTTTTGTTTGGGGTATGGTCGGGTCTTTCATTTCACTTCTTCTTTCCAAGGTCATGGCAAAGTGGATGATGGGTGTTCAGATTGTCACGACTGAAGGTCCTCATCGCGATTTAGTTGAAACTGTTCACCGTCTTTCCAGACGTGCCGGTTTAACGACAATGCCGGAAGTTGGCATTTATCAAAGTCCTGTCCTGAATGCATTTGCGACAGGTCCTTCACGCAATAATTCACTGGTTGCTGTTTCAAGTGGACTTTTGGGTTCCATGAATCAACAGGAAATTGAAGGTGTTCTTGCTCATGAAATTGCCCACGTCGCAAACGGCGATATGGTGACGATGACACTGGTTCAAGGGGTCGTGAATGCTTTTGTCATGTTCTTTTCCCGTGTCGTTGCCTTTGCTATTACTCAGGCGATGGCGGGCAACAATGACCGCGACGAAAGACCAAGTCCATTCATTCAAATGATGCTGGTTATGGTTCTCGATATTGTTTTTGGACTTCTGGCCATGCCGATTGTTGCCTGGTTTTCGCGCTTCAGAGAATACCGCGCAGATAAGGGCGGAGCAGATCTGGCCGGCAAAGAGAAAATGATTGCTGCCTTAGAAGCGCTCACGCGCGCGTATCCGCAGCTTGAGTCTGCGACTGAACAAACGGATTCAAATTTCCGCTCGATGCAAATTTCCAGCAAAGAAGGCTTTATGCAGTTGTTTTCTACGCATCCGCCGCTTGCGGAAAGAATTGCGGTTTTAAGAAAGAATTAATTAAACGCGGGGAAGTTTTTCAAGAGACGCTTTATAAGAAGCAATGAGTTCCTGAAAAACTTCCTCAACTGTTGGAACATTTTTAATCAAGCTCACGGCCTGTCCTACTTCCAGCTCTCCGTTGTCCAGATCCCCGTCCAACATTCCATTTTTGGCCCGAAATTTTCCAAGATGTTCATTGAGTTTTATTTTTAATTCATCTCCATGAAAGTTTTGTTCAATTTGCATGATCTCTTTTGCAAACTGATTTTCGATCATTCTCACTGGCACCGTGGCCTTCATAAGAGTTTTTGTAGAAGCTGGTGACGCTTTGATGAGAAGGTCTTTATATTTCTCGTGAGCGCTTGATTCTTTAGTCATTAAAAAGCGCGTTCCCATTTGAATGCCATCAGCACCCAATGAAAAGGCCGCGAGCATTCCACGGCCATCGACAATTCCGCCTGCCGCAATTAAAGGAATTTTTAAAGCATCTCTGACCTGAGGGATGAGCGACATTGTCGTGATTTCGTCGCGCCCATTGTGTCCACCGGCCTCAAAACCTTCGGCGACGACAGCATGAACTCCGGCCTCTTCGCATTTAAGAGCAAGCTCCGGAGAGCTGGTTACGTGAACAACGATACATCCTTTATCTTTTAAAAAATTGGTAAATTTTTTGGGACTTCCCGCTGACGTGAAGAATATTTTTAGTCCGCATGAGAGGGCCGTTTCAATCTGTTCCTGTGCTTTTTCATACAGAAGCGGAACATTGACACCCAAAGGTTTATCAGTGAGAGACTGAGCTTTTTCAATGTGATGTTTTAAAAGATCAGGCTTCATGGAGCCTGCGCCCACTAAACCCAGTCCGCCTGCATTTGAAACTGCAGCGGCCAGCTTTCCTCCGGACACCCAGACCATTCCGCCCTGGATGACTGGATATTTTATCTGAAAGAGTTCGCTGACTTTTGTTTTCATTACTTTTTCTTTTTTAACGTTTTTTCTAAGGCCTTGATGATAATCGCAACATCAGGACTTGGATAGCGTTTATAAAGTTCTTCCGTCACTGGCTTTGGTTCACCGCCCGTTTCTTTAAAGCGGATGAGCTCCAGAACAAAATGATGAGCAATGATAAAAATTTTGGATAAGTCAGGAAGCTTTTCAATACTGTTTGAAAAACCTTTTCCGTTGGTCGCACCATGGTGATGCTTGATAATTTCATCGGCCCCTGTCGGAGCTTCCGGATGTTTTCTAAGAAGAACAGCTGCTTCCATGGCGTGATTGAAAACCATATCCCAATCCTGCTCAGAAAGATTCGCTTTTTCCAGTTCATCAAAAGAATTGATCTTCGTTAATTCTTCTCTGTCTGCCAGCATGATATCGTGAAAGAAAGAAGCATAAGCGATTTTCTCATAGGCTTTTGGATCTTCAAATTTTAGGTTCTTGATCATTTCCGAGGCCACAACTGAAGTCATGTGACAACGTTGATAAAGAAGACCTGTGTTTGAGTTGATAACCTTATGTAAAAGATTGCTCATCTCCGGTGATTTTTCAAAATTCTTCACCATGTTCTGAATAATCGCTTCGGTCAGCTGAATGGTTTCGCTGTTAAAACCAAGCTTGGAAATTTCTTTTACGGCCACATCGTATGACTCTCCCATGATCTGAACTTTTTTGGTTTCATCCATTGAAGGAGAATCAATTTTTTCTACCAGGCGATTTGATAAAAAGATCGTAAAGCTTTTATAGGAATCTTTATCGATATGGAAATTTTCAAGACCCTGATCCATATAGCGCTTAATGGAATCTTTGGAGAATGTATCGCCATTATGAATTCTTTTTACGTACTGATATTCAGTGGGAGATTTCTTGATGCGGATAAAAACATCGCAGTTAACGTAATCGAGATTTAAAAAATATCTCACCGGAACAGGGATATAATCTGGCACTGCTTTTTTAGCGAGAACGTTTTCATTGATGCCTAATATTTTTGCGCAAGCATGAACAACCTGTTCCCAGTCTTTTCCATTCGGTATATTGATTGTGAAATCATTTTCTGCAATGGCCGAAGATCCCAGTACAATCAAACCTGTATCGAGTTTGTTTGAATCGATGTAATGAGAGAGAGCTTCACCGGTTTTTTCGTCATCTATTTTTTCTGCCGTAATGATGAGATCGATGTTGGGAAGAATGGCCAGAAGGCTTAAAGCATCCTGAGCATTTTTTCTCTGAATAAGATCGACGCCAAGATAGGTCGTCAGGTTGACCGAGATGAGATCGTTTAAAGTTTTATTGTTTTCGATCAAAATAACCTGGGCCATTGAAACGTCCTTTCGTGCTGTCGTTAAACTCCTGGTATTAATGTTAAATCAATTTGGATGTATTTCAAGTGATCAGCTTATGTCCACATCGAGAATTGCTCTGGAAGGCGATTTTGCGAGTTGATCAAGAAGCTCCGGTGCTGTTTCGCCCACCAAATTTGCTTTAGTCATCGTTCTTTTCATTGCAAAACCGCGATCGTTAATCACCGTCCAGCCCGATTGCAGAAGTGATTTGCGGATACTGATGGAAGAACTGTAGGTCGAAAGGCGGACAGAAGGAGCTGAAGAGCTCTTTAAAAAAGTAAACCATTCTACACTCCAGAGCGCTGGATTCTTTTTAGGAGAAAAGGCATCCTGAAAAATGGCATCGAGTGGAAGAATATGACCGAGGTCGCGCGCCAAAGGCAGTGTTTGGCGTCCGTCTCCAATGAAAATCTTCATTATGGCATTGCTCACCACACATTCGAAATAAAGAAGATCGGACTCCGTTTTTCGTTCAAATTTCAGATCAGGAAGAGTGGCATGAACCGACCAAAGAAATAGATCTTCATCCAGTTCAATTGAATAATAGGTGAGATGATGGGTGAATGAATGCTTATCCATTTCATCTAAAAGCGCCTTCAGACCAACCCCGACACCAAACCCCACATCGAGAACAGCAAAATTCTTATCCTGATGAAAAAGATCAGGAATATCGCATCCGTGAATATAATTGTGAACAGTTTCTGCATAGGCGCCAGAAAGATTGTGACAGGCCTCATCGAAGAATTCCGAGTAAAGTGTTTCGGTATTATCTTCTGTCTTCAGAATCTTGTAACTTCCCAGTTTGCCTTTAAATGAATCATTCAAACTTTTTTCTCTCCGTCCGATAGGTCACTTATGAAAAAGCAGACCTGCCTGATATTCATTTCATTAACATCATTACTCGCAAGCTGTGGAGGTGGCAATAGCAAACCTCCAACATCGTTTTCAACGAATGCTATTCTTGCTGAAGAGCGTCCGCTGACTGAAGATGAGCGCAAAATTGCGACAAGAATCTGTTATGCGTATCAGTCGAAATCGAACAATTTCAGAAGCGGCGGTTACATCAATCAGAATTTTAATTTTTCTTCGGTTAAATCGGATTGCCAGAATGCTGAGATAAAATACAACGTCACGGCGATTCTCCGTTATGATAGTAATAACAATCTGGTGTTTTCTCCACCGGCCATCCTGGATCAGAACCTGAGATTTTATCCAAAGATTCAGACGGATACCAACGGCTACCTTTCACAACTTTGTACAAAAATTAAAAATAACGAATCGATCAGCAATACGACAGCTCAGGGCAGCTCAAAAGTGCAGATCTCGTTTAACAGTGATGGTCTTGATTATTTTCTGCTGATGTATTTCAACAGACAGTCGGATGGAACGTACAAAGTGGATAGTGCAGAACAGTTTAAAGTGCGCACTCAGATCAATTTTACAACGGGCAAGATTTTGGGAATGGATGAAGTGTATTCAACTCAGAAAGTCTGTTCGACTTACGACAAAGCAAAGAATTCAAACTTCACTCAGACGTTTATTTCTCGTTAATGTATTTCAGAATTTTGTTGAGTACGTCGACGTTCAGGTCCGTTCCTGCACCGAGATTGTCTTTCTTAGGCTTAAGTCCCGCCGATTCAGCATTTTTTTTGATCGTTTCAGTTTGATTCTTATCGACAGAAGGCATATTGGAAGCGGAGCTGTTTACCTCAGCATAAAGAGAGGCGACGTTGCGGGTTTTCTTTCCGCCCGTATCAATTTCCAGGTATGAAGAGACGATGTTGCTGAAGTGAACCAGTTGCTTTAAGTCATCCGGACGTTGGGCGATCTCATCTTTGATCTTACCAATTTTAGTTGCATCGTTTTGAGCATTGATGCCGTCATTGGTTGTTGTCTTCTTTTCAATCTTTGCGGCCATTGATTTAATGAGAGCTTCGCGCTCATTTGCAAAGCGATCTTTGATTTCCTGTCTGATTTTTTCTATATCAGTCGCATTTTTGGTCATCTCGCCGATCTTTTTATCGTCGTAACCTTCTTCTTTGAGGTATTTTTTAACTTCATTATCGTCTTTTAATTTCTCTTCCAGATTTTGCCCGAGTGCATTCTGGCGAAGAGCAAACTCAGCAAGGGCCTTCTTTTTTTCTTCAGGATTCGTTTCGATAAACTTTTTGCAGGCCTCTGCATTTTTTATCTGTTGTGTCTTTTCGTCATAACAGTCGGCCATCTCTTTTTCGACGACTTCCTTATTTTTCTTTTCATAAGAGTCTTCGATTTCTTTTGATGTCACAGTCGTTGCCATGTCCGGATTGATTTTGTCGGTGGCCTCAACGTTTCTGGTTTTCATCAGGGCCATGGTTGCGCCGTTGCCGAGCTTGTCATAAAAATCTCTTTGCTCATCAGCGATGATAAGACTTTTTCTGGCGGTTTTGACGAAATCCATAATTTCGCACGCACGGGTATGTGATTTATCGTAATCGTATGTTGAAGCCCCTGCGTTTGTTATATTAGACTGGGGCATGTAACAAATCTTACTCACCGACGTGATACAAGACGTCCATCTTTTGGAATCGCGATTGGGAGCACTCTTGGAATCAGAGGCCAGGTTGACTCCTTTAAGAGATTTGATGTTATCTCTCTTGGCCGTGGTGGCATCACTGCTCAACAGGTAAAGCTCACAAGTCGTTTTATTGCCGTCTTCATCCGTACAATCCTGAGTCGTTGTGCTTACTGAATAACTGGATGTTTCCAGACAATAGGCCGTAAAAGAATTGACGATGGATTTACCCAATTCCGTTTTATAGAGGTCGATAAACTTTGAATGATCTACGGCCGCCACTGTTTTGGTATCTTTGCGGGCATTTTCATCACCGAGAAGAGCTTCTTCCAGTTTTTTCTCAAAAACTTTGGAGAGTGCTTGAACCGCAGGATCGCTCATATAATCAATGGAAATATTTTTTGATTTGGTCGTTAAGCCATTTCCACTTGTCGAATTGGTTGAAGCAGGCGATCGACCGCCGGAATCAGGCTTGGCCGCATTTTGCTGGTTATAGGCCTCTGTGACTTTCTTCTTCAAATCATCTTTAAGTGCGGGCACATTTCCAGACCCACTCCAAAGGCATTCAGAAATAGATTCAAGTGGCAGATTTAATTTTTTACAGGCTTCGTATTGGGCATCCACACCTGGAATGGAAAGCATGACTTGAAGAGCGCCGCCTTCAGTACCGTCGTCTTTTATTTTTTTGGATTCACTGATACCGGCATAGACAGACGATTTCCCGTCCGCACTCATGGCAGAAAACGGAAGCAGTAAAAGCAGTAAAGTATGAAGGGGTTTGAGTTTCATTTTCTCCCTATATTGTACCAATCTTATCGGATTAAACTGAATAAAACTGTAATAGGGGAGAAAGTGATGAAAGGGCCGCCAAGTATATGAGGCAGTTTAGCTCGTTTTTTTATTGAGGAAGCCCAGACCAAAGACCGGACTGTCGGAAATCTTCTGGCGGCGTTTATTGTACTCCTCAGTGGTTTTTACCGAGGCATGGCCTACATCGCGGGAGACTTTATAAAGATCCATTCCGTTATCAAGCGCTGAACCGATATAACTGGCGCGCGCCGAGTGCGGAGAAATGCGCTGATTGATGCCTGCTTTTTTACACCAGGTTTTTACAATGTAATCGACTGATTTAGGATTGAGTGGTTTCACGATATTGCCGTCGAGAGGATTTCTGGTGGGTCTGAAAATCCAGTCTTCCGGGTGAAGGTCTTCTCCTGAATCTGCTTTCAGGTAATCCAGGTACTCTTGAATCACTTCCACACATTTCGGGTGCAGCACTTTGGTTAATTGCTTGCCGCCCTTAGCGCGGATTTCAATCAGAAAAATGCCTTCGTTTTGCGTGAGATTTTTCAGGCGGAGATTGATGAGCTCGGCCTTTCTGATTCCCGTGGTAAAGAGCGTATAGATCACGGCCTTGTGAAGAAGTCCCGGCCCTTCCAGCTCATTGATAAGATCAAAAAGGCGAGTGACTTGTTCATCCGTCAGATCGTTGGTTGGCTTTACAACTTCCTGACGTGGGCGTTTGATACTAGTCACCGGATTGAATCCGATAATGCTTTTTTCAACCAGAAAATCAAAGAAGCTCGAGTTCGCCGCCATTTTGCGGTTGATACTTTTAGGCGCGAGTCCGCCATCGTTAAGCCAGTTTCTGAAAGCGACAAAGTGCACACGTTTGATATCGCCGTATGAATTCACAGTCGAAAAATTATCTCGGATAAATTCAAAAAACTGGGTGATATCACGGCGGTAACATTTGCGTGTATGTTCAGAAGGGAAGTTCTGGAAAAACTCGTATTCCAATTCGGCATTAAAAGAATTTTTGTTTTCAATGATCGCCAGATCGTTGGGCGAGAGTTTTGGAGCGAGTTTTTTTAGGGGCATGTTCATAGGTCTATTTTAAAGGCGCTTGAATCAAATGCCAGACTGGGAAAAAATCGCTACTTTTTCATCAGGCCGTCATCGCCACAGTAAGACTCTCCACGGCCTTTCTCGATCGCCGTATAGTTGTAATAGAGACTTCCGCCTGAACTCGTATTGGGTGCCTTAATGGTATCAATGATTTCATTGGCTACTTTTGGTCCGACCATTGTACAGCCTTTGCTCAGATAAAAAGGGTAAGGATCAGTTTTCAGAGATGGTTTCACATCATCACTTGAGGCCACATCATTTGTGACATCCGGAAACGAGTGCATGACGACGGCACGAGCATAAGATTTATCGTTTACACCTTTTTGCAACCCGTGAAGTTTCATCGAAAATTTCCAGCGTTGTTTAGGATCTGAGGATCCGTTTACGCGAGCTCCAGTGATGAAAAAACCGCGGGGAGTGGCGTTTGAGCCGTCTTCATTGGAGAATTCAGTCGCCTGCGAATCGCTTTCGGCGACTCCTTTTTTTCCGCCGGCCCCATGAGAAGAATAATAGGATTTCACTTTACCCGTATCGAGATCGAGAACAAACATGCGTGAATCGAAATAGTTTTTATTCAAATCATTGATCGTTATATAGCGCTGATTTTGAATTTTGATTCCGTTTTTTCTTGAAGGATCACCAGACGCTGTGAAATTCGTCCCGCGATTTTTGTCATAAAAACAAAGCGCCTGGGTAAGAGCTACCGGATCTCCGCCCAATTTCTTGAAATTGGCAATGAGTTGTGTGCGGACTTCATCAGCATCAGTGTCATCTTTTTGCGTAAAACCCACTTCCTGTTCATCGCCTTCTTCAGGTTTTTCATTTTCTTCATTGGTGGAAAGTGAAACTGGGGTAGGAGACGGCGCTAAATCGGGAGAAGGTCTCTCTCCCACAGCATTGGAACAGACAGGGGCGGGTGGCATGACAGAATCATTGACTGTTTTTGTGACGTTGATGGAGAGTAAATTTTTTAAAGACTCCCAAATATCGGTTAGAAGTCCGGCCGAGGCCACATGGGAATACGTTAAAAGGGAGAAAATAATGACGATTTTTTTCATTTTTTCAAAACTCCATCCTGACCATCGCGTTCGATAAGATCCGTTTCCATGGCACATAAAATGTCATCGGATTCATTTAAAACGATAAATCCGAGATGTTTCGGTCTGATTTTAAATTCGCTGATTTTCTTGATTAAATGAAAAGGCGCCGTTTTATTTTTCAAAAGCTTTAGATCCTCGATTTTCACGACATCATTTTTTTCATTTTTCCAGACCAGCTGAATTTTTCCCGCCTGAATTTTTGACTGAACCGAAAGTTCCGTCAGATTGCCGGAAGATTCAGAATACGTTTCTAATAAAGGCGAATTGTATTTGCCATATTTGCCGTAAATTTTGATTTGTTTTTGAGCGCATGATTCCGGTTGCGCGAAAGCGCTGAAACTTACCGTGAAGCTTACAATGAAACTTACGGCCGTTAAATTGAGAATCCAAAAAATGTTCGTCTTAAACTTCATGCTGTCATTATACCATTAAGGCCGACTGAAGAGATTTCGGGGTCGTTTTAATGGTCAAATGGGCAAATATGTTCTACCCGATAATAGCAATTATCGGGTAGAGACAG
>DAIQAU010000015.1:18170-21839 GCA_036781565.1 Bacteriovorax sp.
GGTCAAATGGGCAAATATGTTCTACCCGATAATAGCAATTATCGGGTAGAGACAGGTAAGGACTGTCCCTGACATCACCAACTTAGATTTTCCCCCATTGTGACCATTCCTGACTGCCGTTAAAATCAGACTTATGAAACTTCTTATTTTATGTGTGTTCTTAATCTGTTCCTTTGCTTCCATTTCGGCGGAGAAAAAATTAAAGCATAAATTCAATGACAACGTTCCATTTGATCTCATGAACAATATGCAGAACTGGATTATGTTCAGAAGGCCTGGCGATTCCATGGATTTTGCCGGCGGAAAACTTTATCGTATTGATGAAGGCGCTCGTTTTGTCGATGCCATGGGTATTACAGTCGTTATTCCCAAGGAACGTCCGGACTATAATTACATCGCCAACAAAAGCCCCGTTCTGGCCAAATATTGGGGTGAAAAATACGGCTTTAAACCGCTGCCGCCTGATTACGAATACGACAACAAGACCCATGTCGATGACAATTTATCGTATTTTGACAGCATCGTCCGGGCCCTTAAAATTTTGCGTGAAAAAGAGGCCGAAACACGTGCCAAAATTAGTGGTCATACGGGCGTAAAAAAAGATTTTAGCTGTGCAAATATCGGAATTGAAGTTGAAGAATCAGCGTTGGCAGAAATCAAAAACTTATGCGAAGAACTCAACAAATCGGGGATAGATCATCAAACCCTTTTTAAGAAACTTGTAAAAATAAAATCAGATCTCGATGCCCGTGGAAAAAATGATCTGGTCATTCCGGCCGAAGATCAAAAATTCAATAAGGATTTCTCCCCTTTTATTTTTAGACTTAAAAATTAAGTTCCCACCGGAGCAATCGCCACGACAGATAAACCAATCGCCTTTCCCTTACCTGCGTTTTCATAGGAATGGTGCATTTCTCCAGGAAACGCAAACACGTCGCCACGAGAAATCTGATAAGACTCTCCGCTTACAATAATCGTCATTTCACCCTGAATACAATGCAGATACTCGCGCGTGCCGGCCGCATGCGGAACTCCCCTCATTTTGGCCCCCGGATTTAATTCGATCTTATCAATTTCCATGCCTGGAATCGGATCAGGCAAAAGTTTTGTAATGGTTATTTCTCCGCCCAGACGGTTGATTGTTTTAAGAGATTCTGCGGGAATTTTTTTACAGAGTGCGACTGGCGGAACAAGCAACATTTCGATAGATGTGCTGAGAGCAGATGAAATCTTAGCGAGATTTATCAGCGAAGGATTGCCCGTACCGGATTCCAGGTTGGCAATGGTTGAACGCGGAACATCGGCGATTCTGGCAAGATCAGCTTGTGTCAGTCCCCGTCTCATTCTAAGATCCAGAATGCGCTCAGCAAGATTTCTTGAGAGTGAATCGAACTCGGAAAAAGACATAAAAAGCTCCTTAATGTTCTTATATTGTCATTATGTTAATTTAATAACAAAGATGTAAAAAAAAAGATACATTTCATTTTTTCCGGTTATCCTAATAGTTAATTAAATTTGTTTCTTGTTATTAAACAACCTTAGGAGGTTCACAATGGGTAATACTTTCGCCCTTTTTACAGCTAACGGAGGCGAAATGCTTCTTCGTTGGATGCATTACTTCGCAGGCGTAGTCTGGATTGGTATGCTTTATTACTTCAACTTCGTTCAAGGTGAATGGTTCAAAGAACTAGACGCTGACGAAAAAATCAAATCATCTCGCGGTGTCGCAGTAAGAACACTTGTTCCACGCGCACTTGCATGGTTCCGTTATGGAGCTCTTGCGACTTGGATCACAGGGATCCTGATTATCGGTCTAAAAGGTCACTTAACTGGCGGTATGAAAGGCCTTTTAAGCACTGGCTGGTGGGTATGGATCGGAACTGGCGCACTTTTCGGAACGTTTATGTTCCTGAACGTATGGCTTGTTATCTGGCCTAAGCAAAAAATCGTTATCGCTTCAGCAAAACAAGTTGCTGCAGGCGGAACAGCTCTTCCGGAAGCAGCAGCAGCTGGAGCAAGAGCAGGTATCGCTTCTAGAACGAACACACTATTCTCTATTCCACTTCTTTTCTTCATGGGAGCAGCATCTCACCTTCCATCATACGTAAATCCTGAATTCAACGGCTGGACAGTTTTTGCTTTCGTAGCAGTTATTTCTGGTCTTCTTGAGCTTAACGCTCTTAAAGGAAAATCAGAATACGTAAAAATGACTTCTGTTAGAGGCGTAACTCACATGGGTATTCTTTTAACTGTGATTCTTTATGTTGGTCTTGAACTCCTTACTAAGTAAGAAATTCGCGGGAGCAGTTTTAATACTGCTCCCTTTTTTGTTTTCTTGCGCAAAAGAAGAAAACAATCTTTCACCGCTGCAAGAACGCGGTCGCCTCGTCTACAATACCAATTGCATCTCATGCCACAATACTGATCCATCCAAACCGGGCTCAATCGGACCTGAAGTCGCAGGTTCGTCGCTGGAACTTTTACAGGCACGTGCGCTTCACCAGACTTATCCGAAACATTACAAACCTAAAAGAGAGACGCGTTTGATGCCAGCTCTTCCCTTCGTGGAAAAAGACTTGCCGGCGTTACATGCTTATTTGAATTTAGTGAGAAAGTGATAACCGGTAATTTTTGAGTTCTTCGATTGAAACAATTTTGATTTTAAATTTCTTGGCAAAGGCCAGAAGTTCTTCACCTTTTAAGGCTTCACCGTATTCATTGAGAGTTTCACACAAAACGGCCACTTCAGTCAGACCGGCCATTTTCATCAGGTCAATGGCCGCTTCCGTATGACCTTCGCGTCCCAGGACGCCTTTGTCATTGGCAATCAGTGGAAAGACGTGTCCCGGTCTTTCAAAATCGTCTGGAGCGGCGTTTTTATCGCTCATTTTCTTGATTGTGAGCGCACGGTCTTTAGAAGAAATCCCTGTATGTGTTCCGACAACGGCATCAATAGAAACAGTGAATGCTGTCTGGAGAGTTCCTGCATTTTCTGGAACCATTAATGTAAGTCCCAATTTTTTGGCAATCGCCTGACTGACAGGATTCGTGATGAGTCCACGGGCATGGTTGAGAAAGAAATTAACCTTTTCTGTCGTGATGAATTCAGCGGCCATTAAAAGATCCGCCTCATCCTCGCGTTCGTGAGAATCGGTGACTAAAACGAGATGCCCCGCTTTAAGGTCTTTGAGTATGTCTGCTAAATTTCCATCCATGCGCGAGATACTACTAGGGATGGAACAATAAGTGAAATACTGGTTTGACTACGTCCTGGCCTTTTTTATACTTCTTCCACTGCTCGAAGTCTTTCTTGATGAATTCATCAATAGCAGCGTAGATCTCTTTTGGCGTCATTGGATGATCAAACTCAAGTGATTTAAGTTCTAAATTTTTGTAGAAGGCTTCGCCGATTTTATCCAGGGCCATAAACAATTCCAGCTGGGCCGGAGACATTGAGAGTGCGAATTTCTTTTCAATGAATTTGCGGACAATAGGAGTTCTACGAAGCAGCCAGAAAGTGCGTCCTTGAACATCCATTTTTAAACTCGGGTCAATCTGATAGCCGTTTTGATCCATGCGCTCGAACATTTTTGTAAGAATGAAATCTTTAAAACGCGACTCTTCCAGCTTTTTTGGGTTTCTCCATTCAGCTACGAGTTCAAAATCCGG
>DAIQAU010000015.1:21939-24421 GCA_036781565.1 Bacteriovorax sp.
GTTTCCTGCTGTTTTTTAATTCTCTCAAACACGGCCTTAGAAGCTTTGTGAGCAACTTCTTCATTTTTATATCTGAAGATCACAGAGCGCACATTTTTTTCATTTACGTGATCAATAAAAGGAGCCGTCACAGAACCGATTTCAATATGGGCTTCACTGGTAAAAAGCTCATGAGTGTCAGCATCACGATAAACAAAACTCAAATGTGAAAACTGGAAATCTGTTTGTGCAATTCTGGCGATGGCCGCTGATGAATAAGCATTACCACGGGATAAAATTACATCGCCCGATTTTAAATCTTCATACGACTTGAAGTCCGCGGCGTATTTGGGATTAACTAAAAAATAAGGAAAATCGCCTTTCATGCTGACGTATTCCGACGGAGCTGAAGCTGCTTTATCCATTCGCAGTTCAACAAGATAATCTTCAACATATCTGAGCGCTTTAAAAACATCCTGAGCACTTGTCAGACAGGCTTCATCCACTGAATTGCTTAACGTAAATTTAGCAAAAGAATCTTTGAGCGCAATTCTCGTTTCAAATGAATTCTGAATTTCAGCATCGATTGACTGAAGATCACTCGTATCGAAATAAGAAGATTGTCCTGCGATATTGAGAAGATTTCTATAAAGTGAATCGAACGTATCTTTACACTGTTTTGAATCAACACCGATAAAACTTGTTCCTCTCATGACTTCAGAGTAGGCCTGCGCGAGAATTGTATCTCTATCTGAAGCTGGACGACGGCTTTTAAAAAGTGAACAGCCGGTCGATGTCACGGCCACGCAGCCGATCATAGTCATAGTTAGTGTTTTCAAATGGCGCATACAGGTCTTCCTTCATGAAAGAGTTATCACTCTATTCTAGAGGGAAAAGGCGTTCTTCACGAGAAGGGAAAAAAGTTCTTTGCTCGGATTACGAGGCTATTCCAGAAGAATGTGAAGCATACGACGCAGAGGCTCTGCCGCTCCCCAGAGAAGCTGGTCACCAACGGTAAAAGCATTCAGATATTCATTACCTAGGTTCATTTTGCGAAGGCGTCCGACCGGAATGTCCAGTTTTCCGCTGGCGTATTGAGGAGTCAGGTATTTCATCGTGTCTTCTTTTTTATTTGGAACAAGTTTGACCCAGTCGTTGTGTTCGCGGATCATCGACTCGATTTCATCCATCGGCACATCTTTTTTAAGCTTTACTGTCAAACCTTGCGAGTGACATCTCATTGAACTTACGCGGACACATGTTCCATCGATTGGAATAAAAGTTTTCGTTTCAAGAATTTTATTGGCCTCAACTGAGCCTTTCCATTCTTCTTTGCTCTGTCCGTTTTCCCATTCCACATCAATCCATGGAAGAAGATTGAAGGCCAGGGGTTTTCCGAAATTGTCTTTTGGAAATTGAGGATCATCCAACAAACCCACAACGTTTTTTTCCACTTGAAGAATTTTATCTGAGAGATTGTCTCCCTGATTCATGACTTTATCAGTGACAAATTTCATTTGCTTTAAAAGCTCATTCATGTGGCGGGCACCTGCACCTGAGGCCGCCTGATAAGTCATGCTTGTGACCCATTCAACGAGATCAGCTTTAAAAAGTCCGCCCATCGCCAGCATCATCAACGACACAGTACAGTTTCCACCAATAAAATCCAGCTGCCCGTTTTTCAAAGCGCGCTTGATGGAGTCTTTATTGAGCGGATCGAGAATAATAACTGCATTTTTATCCATACGGAGAGTTGAGGCCGCATCGATCCAGTAACCTTTAAAACCGCTGCCGCGAAGTTCAGGATGAACTTTTTTTGTGTAATCTCCGCCCTGACAAGAGAGAATGATGTCCATTTTTTTAAGTTCATTAATATCGTACGCATCGGCCAGAACCGGATTAGAGTTCGCGACGTTATTGGGATTTTTTTCGCCTTTTTGAGACGTCGTGAAAAAAGTCGTTTCAAAATGTTTGAAATCAAATTCAGCAGTCATACGCTCCATCAGAACCTGACCAACCATTCCTCTCCAGCCGATAATCCCCAACTTTTTCATTACGAAACTCCCTATTTTTATTCCCACGTTATTTTTTATCTTTTAGAATGTTTTGTAAAATGGATAATTATGCTCAGTTATTCTGACTATTTTGGAAAGAATTGGAAAAAGTTATGACAAAAAAAGTTATTGTCTCTAAATTTGGCGGCACATCGATGGGTGATGCTGACTGCATGAAAAGAAGTGCTCTGGTGGCCTTTCAACAGGGGGCCAGTGTTGTTGTCGTCTCGGCCACTTCCGGAACTACCAATGATTTGATTGAACTTGCAAAAACGGCCGAAAAAAGCACTTGGGAAAACGCTTCTCTCATACTTACCAAAATCAAAGTTAAACATTTAAAAATTGCCCGCGAACTTGAAATGAATCCTGAAAAAATTGAGCCCATCAATCAGCTATGCGAAGAGCTCGAATCGATGTCGCGCGGAGTTCATCTTTTAAAAGACTGTTCA
>DAIQAU010000015.1:24521-29162 GCA_036781565.1 Bacteriovorax sp.
ATGCGAAGAGCTCGAATCGATGTCGCGCGGAGTTCATCTTTTAAAAGACTGTTCACTAAAAGCGCTGGATTCAATCCAGAGTATCGGTGAGCGTCTTTCAAGCATTCTTTTTACTGAGGCCATGAACATAGTGCTCAGGTCGCAAAATAAAGATTCAATCGCGAAATGGTTTGATGTCCGCGAAGTTCTCATCACGGACAATCAATTTTCAAAAGCGCGTCCGTTGACTGATGTGATTAAAGCAAAATGTCAGGAACAATTATCCGCTATCAGACATTCTGATGTGATTATCTGCACACAGGGATTTATCGGAAAAACTCAGGATGGTATGACGACCACACTTGGTCGCGGCGGATCTGATTATTCGGCCGCCATTTTAGCGGAAGGTCTCGAAGCAGACATTCTGGAAATCTGGACGGATGTTGCGGGAATTGCCACAACTGATCCCCGCATCTGCAAAGACGCAAAAGCTATCCCGGAAATTTCATTTAAAGAAGCTTCGGAACTAGCGACATTTGGAGCAAAAATTCTTCATCCGGCGACATTGCTGCCGGCCATCCGGGCCCATATTCCCGTTTTTGTCGGTTCAAGTTTTAATCCTGAACTCGGCGGTACCTGGGTTAGAAAAGATGTGGAAGACATGCCGCTTGTCCGCGCCATGGCGATGAGAAAAAAGCAGATTCTCGTGACCTTAACAACGCCAGAGATGCTTTATTCTCACGGTTTTCTTTACCAGATTTTCAAAGTGTTCAACGACCATAAAGTCTCAATCGATGCGATTACGACCTCGGAAATTTCGGTTTCGCTCACGCTGGATGATTCAACACTTTTAAACAAAGATCTCGTGAATGATCTTGAAAAATTCGCTGATGTTCAGGTAGAAGAAAATCTGGCACTGGTTTCGCTGATTGGAAACAATATCAATCACACGCCGGGACTCGCTAAAAAAATCTTTGAATCTATTTCCGACATCAACGTGCGCATGATTTGTCTCGGCGCCAGTAAGCACAATTTCTGTTTTATTATTTCGGAAGAACAAGCAGCTGAAGTCATCATTCGTTTGCACAAAACTTTTATTGCCTAAGAATTTTAAAGGATCATTATGAAAATCGCACTTCTGGGAAAAGGAAAAACAGGCGGAAAAGTTCTGGAACTTTTACAGGTTCAAAAAATTCCCCATACGGTTTTTGATTCACAAAACAAACCGACAGTTGAAAAACTTCAGGGACATGATGTGATTATTTCTTTTTTATCGGGCGAAGTTTTTAAACATTACCTGGATCTGTTGGTCGAAACAAAAATTCCCGTTGTCACTGGAAGCACGGGGCTTGTCTGGCCTTCGGATTTTGATGCTGATTTGAAAAAGAAAAATATCAAATGGATTTTCGCGACCAATTTTTCACTGGGAATGAATCTCGTTCAGCAAATGATTCAGATTTTATCAAACGCTTCGAAAATTTTTTCAGACTATCAATTCAGAATGACTGAAGTTCACCATATGAAAAAACTTGATGCTCCTTCAGGGACGGCACTTTCCTGGAAAAAATGGTCAGGCCATGAAATGGAAATCGAGTCTATTCGTGAAGGAGATGTGATAGGAATCCACGAATTAACATTAACAACACCGAATGAGAAAGTGACTCTCCGTCATGAGGCCTTAGATCGCCGTATCTTTGCGGAAGGCGCTCTCTTTGCCGCTTCTAAAATACATGATAACAACATTAAACCTGGTCTTCATTTATTCCAGGACATCGTACAATCTCAATTCTTAAACCCACAAGGAAAACAATAATGAAAGACATCAACTCGACTCCCCTTTGGACTGCTATTGTCACTCCGATGAACACAGATTCATCTGTTGATTATGAATCCTTCGAAAAAATTCTTCGCGAACAAGAGCGCGCTGGAAACGGTGTCGTGATTTTAGGTTCAACAGGCGAGGCCTTAAACCTGGGCAAGGACGAATGCAAAAAAGTTCTTGAGTTTGGACTTTCACTAAAAATGTCTATTCCGGTGATGACGGGAATTGGCGGCTTCAATCAAAAAGACACGCTTGAATACGTTCGCTATTTAAACTCTCTGGACGGCCTTGATTGCTACCTGGTCGTTACTCCCCTTTACGCTAAACCAGGCGAATTCGGTCAGACAGAATGGTTTAAAGCGATCCTGGATTTATCAACAAGACCATGCATGCTTTACAATGTTCCGGGAAGAACCGGCGTAAAAATGAATTTCAACGCCATTAAAAATTTAAAAGATCATAAAAACTTCTGGGCCATCAAAGAAGCTTCAGGCTCAGTTGAAGATTTTAAAAAGTACGGCGAAATGGCGCCGAAAGCACGCATGTATAGCGGCGATGACGGTCTTGTGCCGGACTTCGCTCCTCACAGATGCGTGGGATTAGTTTCAGTGGCGAGCAACTCCTGGCCGCTTGAAACCCGCGCCTATGTCGTAAAAGCGATTGAGAAAAAATTGTCAGCGCCGGAAATCGAAATGTGGAAGAAAGCTTGCGATACACTTTTCATCGCGGCCAATCCGGTTCCGGTAAAAAATCTTATGCACGCTCAGGGCAAAATCAAAACGAATGTCCTTCGCGCGCCTTTAGACTACCGCGACCTTGCAGACAATTCGCCTGTTTTAGAGGCGAATAAAAAAGTTCAAAGCTGGTATAAAGAAAACGTTTAAGAATTGTTGGAGAAAGAAGTCATGAGTCACAATGTAAATGTCTGGGAAAAAAATTTAAATGATCTTGAAGCAGGCCGTGTCCGTTCAGCTGATTTTGTCGATGGCAAATGGGTCGCAAATACTGAAGTCAAAACGCAAATCCTGGAAGCTTTCAAAGCAGGGATTCTTAAAGAAGAAAACGGATTTGTTGATAAGCATACTTTGATGCCACAGACTTTTAACGTCGAACGCGGAATCAGAATTGTTCCGGGCGGAACCTCTGTTCGTCGTGGAGCTTATATCGCAAAAGGTGTCATCATCATGCCTCCAAGTTATATCAACGTTGGCGCGTTTATTGATGAAGGAACGATGGTTGATTCTCACGTTCTGGTTGGTTCATGCGCACAGATTGGAAAGAAAGTTCATCTTTCAACAGCAGTGCAGATCGGTGGTGTTTTAGAACCTATTGGTGCTGCTCCGGTTATTATTGAAGATGAATGTTTTATCGGCGCAGGCGCTGTGATTGTCGAAGGCATTGTGGTGAAAAGACGCGCGGTCATTGCACCGGGAGTGATTCTTTCAAAAGGAATTCCTGTATACGACATCGTAAACAACAGAGTTTTAGAAAAGGGAGAACCTATTCCTGAAAATGCTATTGTTGTTCCAGGTAACAGACCAGTTAAGGCCGATAATCCGTGGGCAAAAGAAATGGGGCTTACTCTTCAATGTGCAGTGATTGTTAAGTACAGAGACGAGAAAAGTGAAGCTTCGCTAGTGTTGGAAGATTTCCTACGTTAATAGCGGCTTAGAGGAGATTCCATAACATTAATCTTGTTATGACATTTGTTTTACAGTTCGGTTGTGTTCCCCGCGCTACACTTGGGAGTGGGAGAACACAACATGAAACCATCGACTTATGAACAAACACAAATTGAAACGGCCACTTTTCAAGTAAACACAAAAAAACCAGAACTCGACTGGGTGAACATTACTTTCCTCACATCGACTCCGGTTATTGCGACAATCCTTTCCACTTTATATTTCAAAACAAATGGTCTGCAATGGTCGCAAATCGTTCTTGCAGTGATTTTTTATTTCGCGACAGGAATTGCCATCACAGCTGGCTATCACCGCTTGATTTCTCACAAGGCGTACAAAGCGAATCCTTTTGTTAAACTACTCTTCCTTCTTTTTGGAGCGGCAGCATTTCAAAACTCGGCCCTTAAATGGTGTGCTGATCATAGAGTTCACCACCGTCATGTCGATGATGAAAAAGATCCTTACAATATCAATAAAGGATTTTTCTGGGCGCACATGGGCTGGATCTTCTACAAAGATCAGCAAACCGAAACATCTCATTACCCAAAAGATTTATTAAACGACAAACTTGTTATGTGGCAGCACCGCAATTATTTATGGATTGCTGTAGCGATGGGATTTGTTCTACCGACAGTGATCGGATACTTCCTCGGCTCTGCTCTTGGTGGTCTTGCTCTGGCCGGCGTTGCAAGAGTCGTCTTCGTTCATCACTGTACATTCTTCATTAACTCTCTTTGCCACGTTGTCGGCGATCGTCCCTACACTGACACTAACACTGCAAGAGACTCTTACATCATGGCGTTTTTCAGCTACGGCGAAGGCTATCATAACTACCACCACTACTTCCCTAGCGATTACAGAAACGGCATTCGGTGGTACCACTTCGATCCAACGAAATGGCTCATCAAATCTCTTTCTGTCGTTGGCTTAACAAATGATTTAAAGAAAGTTCCTGAGAAGTTAATTCTTCAAGCTCAGGCCCAAATGAAACAAAAAATGGCTTAAGAAAGTATTGGCCCGGTAGAAATGCTGGGCCTTTTTTTTGATGAGCGATCAGGAATCTACGATCTAATAATAAATTGATTCAGATCTGTTGCAGTATCCAGAAGCCTGATCGTCCAACAACCAACTTCCAACTAAGAACAGATCTGACACAGA
>DAIQAU010000016.1:0-10362 GCA_036781565.1 Bacteriovorax sp.
AACAAAAGAAAATAGCGTTTTTTCATCAAATCTTTCTAACCCATGTTCGTAAAAGTGTTCGTCTAAGCGGCTTTTTACTGTCCGGATGTTTTTTTAATTCGTCCAGCGTGATCATGTCCTTGCCATCGACGAAACAACGGCGGTCATGAAGCACTTGAGAGTCATTGGCCACTAAAATTTCACCAGACTTTAAGCGGTATAGCAATTGAAATTCTGACATAGACAAGGCTGCATCAAGTGTGTCGAGAGCACGAACTTGATCTTCACTTAATGGCCTTTCAGCGCGCATGTGCGCGGACTCCATATAGGTTCTTAAATGTCGAAACAGCGGCTCCCCTCTTTCGCTGAAGGTAATGATAGGAGCTTCGTAAAGCTCGCGGGAAATACCACGATACTCAAACACAAAATTGCTTTTAAGAATTTCCAGCTCCTCGCGGGCATGAGTGTTGAGATAATCATAAATGGCGCGACCATTGACGATAATATTTTCTCCGCCAATTTTAGCTGGTGTTGCGCAGCCGACTAAAAGGTATTGATAGTTTTCCGGAATATTCACGTTATCTGTATGAATCTGCCCCGACTCGTGAGTTTGATGGTAACGGGCACCATCTTTAATTCTGCGCTTTGGATCGCGATCATAGATATGAATTAAATGCCGGCCTTCCTCATTCTGAACTATTGTTTCACCCAGCAGAAGAGATAAAATCCAATGAACCGCTTCGGTTTGTGCCGGACCAAAACCCTCTATTGCTTTGACAATAATAAGCTTCTGCCCGTCATCCACTTCTTTGCGAAGTTTTTCGACATCCATTATGAGACTGTGAAAATGATCGCGTTTAACGGCCAGGCCGTCGACATGGCCACTCAAGTCGTGATCAGTAACAAAGCGTTTTAGTTCAAAAAGTGAAGAATCAGAAAGTTGATAAAAAACTCTGTTCATATCAAGTGTATTTCTTGTCCAGTCAGAATTAGGCATATAAAGACTCCGTTAAAAGGTTCAATTTAATGATTTCCCATCTTAATTTTTTACTGCGGAGTTTTACATGATCTAAAACATCTTCTTTCAAATTAAAGGTTTAAAAAGTGATGATTAACCGCATGTAGTTTCAACCTTATAGTCCATTCGCCCTATGTCCTTAAACCCTTCGGACCCTGTGTTTTTTTGAAAAATCTCTATGCTGAGAGCATGAGAAAGAAATACGTCTACGATTTACCGACGAGAATTTTACATGCAGGTCTAGGACTCACAACGCTGCTGTTACTCCTTACTGCGGCCTTGGCGCACTGGTTTTATGAAACCGGTCCAATACGCCACGATCTGTGGATGATTCACATTTTCCTCGGAAATCTTTTTGTCGTGTTTCTGTTATTTCGTTTTGTTTATTTCTTTATCGGCCCTGCGCATTCCCGTTTGTCCGACCTGGTTAAGCTGAACGCCTGGAAAACAATCGTCATTTCTTTTTGTGGTAAAAAAGCGCGCAGGCCGGTGAATTGGCCATGGGGGCACCATCCCATGGCCTCTTTTCTTTATCTGTTTGTTTATCTTGCGTTTCTCATCATGAGTCTCACCGGGATTTTTTTAACACGCATTCAATTTGATCAGGGACTATTTCCGGAGCAATTTTACGATGATCTCACATGGTTTACCGAGTTGCTGAGAACTCATGCCATTTTAGCATGGAGCCTGCTTGCCTTTACAGTCATGCATCTCTCCGCTCTTTTTTATCATCGCTTGAAAGACAAATTACCCGTATTTGAAAGTATGAGAACCGGCTATCAATATCGCCACCATGAAGATCTACAAGGAGCAGACCATGAAGCAGATCAAAACTAAAATAGTTCTTGTCTTAACATTATCCTCTCTCAATGTTTTTGCAACAGATGATATCCTCAGGATTTTTACAGAGAAAGAAAAACAAAACAATCCTTCTTTCACTTCTTTTTCTGTAGCTCAGGGAGAAAAAATTTTTCGTACTGAACGAGTAAACTCCAAAGGCGAAAAAGTAAGCTGCATGACATGTCATACATCCAATCCAAAAGCAGAAGGTTTGACCCGCGCAAATAAAGTGGTTGAACCTCTCGCGCCTTCGGTTAACAAAGAGAGATTCACAGACATCGCAAAAGTAGAAAAATGGTTTAAAAGAAATTGCAAAGACGTGCTCGACCGGGAATGTACTAACACTGAAAAAGGTCATTTCACAGCGTGGATCCTGTCCGTAAAATAAGGAGACAATTTATGCAAAAAAAATTTTTAATTCTCTTATGCCTTGCCAGCATGACTGTCACAATGAAGGCATGGACAGATGATGACGACGATGAAGAACATGAAGGAAAGCATCGTGAAAGCCGCAGTGTTTTTTTTCTTGATCGAAGAAAAGTGACAACGGCTCCGGTGATGAATGCCAAGTTCAAGGCCGAGTGTACAAGCTGTCACATGGCCTATCCGCCAGGACTTTTACCAGCGCGTTCATGGACACTGATGATGAACACTCTCGACAAGCACTTTGGAGAAGATGCGTCGCTGGATGAAGCTACAAAAAAAGAAGTGCTCGATTATCTTGTGAAGTATAGTTCTGATCACGCTTACACTCGAAGAGGGACTAAAATTCTTGCGACCATCGGTGGCTCGACTCCTCTACGTATCACTGAAACGCCGTACTTCATCCGAAAACATGATGAGATTGCTGACAGTACATTTAAAAGAAAAGCGATCGGAAGCAAGGCCAATTGTCTCGCTTGCCACTCGGGAGCAGAAGCCGGCAATTATGAAGAACATGACGTGAGAATACCTCGAGCAGACGAATTACCGTCGAAGAAAAAGTAAAGGAGAGACGGCCACAAACAATAGAACTAGAGGCCACAGATTTCCGGCGAGAATATTATAATTTGAAAAAATCTGTTCGTAGCTTTGCTTTCCGATCATCCTCCCGACGACGAATGTTTCAGCGAGAACAGTTAACACCAACCAGTAGAGGCCGATCAAAACGGCTTCTCTGGTTTCTGTGATTAAAGTTTTATCGAAAACAAAATAGAGATAGGTTGCAAAAAGCAAGATCGCCGTGAGTGCAGATAAGTGATGCGCCCACGGCTCGCGAATGAATTGTTTTAGTCCGATTTCTCTGAGAGCGCCATTAATAAACGCCAGGACAAAGAAACCGCACCAGATAAGTGAAGACCGAAGAAATATAGTGATCATTGTGATTATTTACTTAATGGTGCAAGTATATTCAACGTTGGCATCGGCTGAATAAATCGTTTCTTCTTTTTCACAGGATATCTGGTCATTGTGTCTGACTGTTAATCTATATTCAATTCCTGTAGTGATTGCTCCAGAGGAATATTCATAGCCCTTCAAATTTTCAAAAAGAGATTTAGCCTCGTTTCCGGTAACGACCGTCTCGGCGAAACACGAAAATGATAAGGCAATCAAAACAAGTACCAGTTTCATAAACGACTCCGTTTAATTTTTTTTCGACTATACCCTGCTTACTAAAAAAGTGGCGGGAATGTGGATTATTTACAGATTCATCGAGGCTTGAGACGGCAAAGACCTGGTCAATCAGTCGCCTATCATTGAGGTGTAAGAAAAATTGGCTAGAGGAAAATACGAAGAGGACAGACAATATATGTAATATTTATTCACTGGAAAGGAGTTCCTATGAAAAGCCTCGCCCTGATCGGTTGTGCAGTCCTGTCGTTCACAACTCAAGCCTCTCAATTGCCTTCAGTTATTTATGGATCCGACAACCGCACAGAAGTCGTCGACTCTGGAGACAATCTGATGAGAGAAAAGGCTCGCTCAACGGCTGGAATGATTCTTTCTTCCAATTTGTCTCTTCAGTCAGATGGCACTTATAAAGTTCTGGGAAAAACGCTTGTCGACAGAGGATGGTGTTCTTCTGAAAGATTTTCTAATCAGCTGACGTCTCCTGTTTGCACAGGGTGGCTGGCCGCTCCTGATGTGATCGTTACTGCAGGTCACTGTGTAAGTAAAACATCTGACTGCAAAAACTATAAATGGATTTTCGATTACTCCCTTGCTTCAAATACAGATACAACGACAACTCTGCCAAAGAGTAATGTTTATAGCTGTAAATCAATTATTGCCTCTGTTAACAGCAGCACCAGCAAAAACGATTACGCTGTCATCAGACTCGATAGACCTGTGGCCAACAGACTTCCTCTTGAGTACAGAAAGTCTGGAAAAATCGCCAATACAGCGAGCCTTGTTCTCATCGGTCACCCTAAAGGATTACCTCTTAAAATCGCACCAGGTGCTGTCGTGAGATCGAACTCAGCAACAAACTATTTTGTGACGAATACGGATTCTTACGGTGGAAATTCAGGATCACCGGTTTTTGATTCTGCGACCGGAATTGTAGAAGGGATTCTTGTCAGAGGTGAAACAGATTCAGTGACGACTTCAGCGGGCTGCTCGATTTCTTACGTTTGTACAGAGACTGGTTGCGCAGGTGAAGATGCAACAAGAACGACAAATCTTCCCACTTTTTAATTAAACGACTTCAGGCCGGTTTTTAACCGGCCTTTTTTTTTACACCAGGTAAAAGGCTCCCTCTCCAATCAAAGTAATCATCATTTCTACCAATTCGACGTTATTTAAATCTGTCTTAGAAAAATGATATTCAGTTTCAGGTTCGTTCATGAAATACGAGCGGATTTTTTGATAGGTTTCATCCGAAATTAAAAACAAGACAGTATTGATGCCGACTTCAACATCTCCTGTCTTCGTTTCTTTTGCGGCCATTTTCGCCCACATGTCGCGTTTGAATAAAGCACCATTTTTTAACTCGTGATAAATCTCTTCTCGGCCCTCCTCCATAGGATTTTGTTCAGCATTTTTGGGACTAGTTAAAAATTTCATCAGAGATTGTTTGAATAAATCTTTATCTGCGATGAGTTTCATCACGTCTTTGTAAATACTTTCCATAACGTACTCCTGGATTAAGAAGGGATCGTTTTGAAGAGAAATCTGGTTATCGTGAAAACTTCCGTTTTCGGCCTGATCGATAATTTGAGTGATGTGAAAATCAATTAATTGGTTATAGCGAATTGATTTAAAGCCGATTGAATAAGAGATACTGTCTTCCAGACTCACTCCGTGATGAGCGATTCCGGGAGGAATATAAAGCATATCGCCCGGCTCGAGAATCCATTCCGTATCTGGTGTAAATTTTTTGAGAAGACGGATATCGAGTTCCGGAACAAATTCCGGATCGGGATCATGCTGAAGCATCCATTTGCGGGAGCCTTCACCCTGAAAAATAAAAACTGAGTAGTCGTCGATGTGAGCTCCAACAGAAGCTCCTTTTTTTGAAATGGTGGCCATGACATCGTCAAAGTTCCATTCGGGAACAAAGCGCACAGCTTTTTTCAGCTCAAAAAAATCGGGATTCAGCAATTCAAGATTATGGCAGATCAAAGTCCATAGCGCGTTCTTTTTGTAATCGTCTTTGGTAACAGGACCAGGTTTCGCTTGCCAGGGATACTCTCCGCCCATTTCATAAACAATGCGCGTTTCAAAATCCGGATCCTCCGCCATTTCAAAAAAATCATCGAATGTCGCCAGCTCGGGGGCGTTTTTCACGGCCCCTTTAATGAGAAGCGGTTTCTTATTCCAGTATTCGCGCAAAAATGTTTCAGGAGGTATGCCTAGTTTCATAAATTTATTTTATCGGTTGAGTTGCAGTTGTTAAATGATATGGGTCACTTTCTGGAGATCCATCCAAAAAGCCATCCGGCGAAAGATAAAACGGCCGAAAGAAGAAGACACGTGGTCAAAGGGAAGTAAAATCGGCTGTTTTCCGATTCAATCCTAATGTCGCCAGGCAGCCTTCCCAGCGGAATTTTGCCTCCACTAAAATGCCAGACCAGGCCGGCGATGATTAGGACTGCTCCTGAAATAAGAAGTGACTTACTGATATTATCCATGGCCCCAGTTTATGAAATTTTTACAGAACTGCCTAGCCACTTCGTTACAGGAAGATTACTTTCTTGCAAAACATTCCACGGGAGATCCTATGAAAAAATTAATGGTCATCACATTAGCAATACTTGCAACAACGGCATTCGCTGGTGAAACACGAAACTGCGAAAGCGAAAAAACACAAAACCTATTAAGATGCCAAAAAATTCAACAGATTTGTTTCCGTTACCCAGCAGAAACTCCTGCATTCGAATTTTGCATGGATGATTCATATACTTGTGTAGAAGAAACAAAAGCAGCATTCGAAGCTTGTCTTGAAGCTGCAAAAAAATAATTTCGTTTAGATGATGGCCTCCTTCGGGAGGCTTTTTTTATTCCTGAGTTTCATGCTTAGGAATATCTTGCTTACATTTTCATTCTCACGTTTTCCTTTACACTAAATTTATATGACAAATGTAAGTTTCAGCCCCGAAAATTTCGCGGCCATTCCCCTTCAAAAAATCGGCTGTAACGATAAGCTTGTTGCTGATGTCTTTGTAAAAGTCGGCGAAAAATTTATCAAGTTTAAAGAACTCGGTGATGTTATTTCCGAAGAAAAGTTTAATTACTTTATTTCTAAAAACGTCAAAGAACTTTTTGTTCATGTTGAATCGCAAACAGCTTTTGAAACTGCTCTGGAAGAAGCCAAGGCTGAATCCATTAATGAACTTATAGCAGAGATCGGAGAAGACAACCGCGATCTTGCTGAGAAACAAGTTGAGCTGAAAGAAACAATTTACGAAACGTTTTTCGATGAAAAACTTTCTAACGAGACAGTGGATATTTTAAAAACTCAGGTAGACGATTTTATCGCGACTGTTAAAGATAAAAATCCTTCTGCTGATGTGCTTCTCAAGCTGACTAATATGAACAATACAGTCGCTGAGCACTCAATGAATGTGGCTAACCTGTCCCTTCTCTTCGGAATGGTTACCGGTCAGAGTTCTTCAATCGTCCTGGAGAATCTTTACATGGGTGCCCTCTTTCACGATTACGGAAAAGCAAAAATTCCTGCAGATGTTTTGGAAAAGCCTCAGAGCATGGCCTACGAGAAGGCCATAAAAAATCACCCGACCGCTGGAGTCGAGTTTTTAAAAACGCTTCCCAATATTCCGCAGCCAGTCCTTACGATTGTGGCCGAACATCACGAACAGTTTTCAGGGGTAGGATTTCCTAAGGGAATTTCAGGTGAATCTATCTACGGTCTTTCGAGAATCGTTCAAATCGCTAATGCGTTTGACAATTTAGTTTTTGAGAACAGAAAAAATAAAGCAAAGATGTACACAAATGCAATCAAAGTACTCGAGTACGATAAGGGTAAACAATTTGACCCGGAACTTCTTCCTCGAATCATTGATTGCCTTAAACTTTCTGTGGGGAATTTTACTCGCGAACGTGAAAAGAACTAGGCAAATTCTTCCGGTACAAAACACTCTGTTCGGGGAGATAGTGATCCTGAGAAAAGTTACCGGAATTTTTTTGCGATCTTCATTGTCACCACTTTTAGAAAGTTCATGTTTAAACCCAAGGAGCAATTCAACAGCTTAGCTTAACTTTATTGGCACAGACTTCTTGCAAAGAGAGACACCAATAAAAATCTTTTTATAAAAAAGGAGAGCTTCAGGATGAGGCAAATAAACAATGGAAGGAGTTCTGCTCCCCTATCACTCGTAAGATATTATTTACTATCAGCTTTTTTACTACTGGCATTTTTTGTTTCTCAAGCGCATGCTTCAGGTTCCAAGATGCCCACAGTGACAGATGGAAGTGCAACAGGCATTCAGGAAGAAGGAAATGAACCTGGATCAACTTCTACGACAGTCACAAATCCAACAACACCTGTAGTGACTACAAACACTACAATCAGCGATAAATATTCTCACCTCGATCCGGGGGGAATTGTGCCAAAGGCACGTTTGGCGGCGGCCCTTAAATATTACGATGCAAATCAGTCCAGAATCGGAAATAAAGAATTTGTCGGCGTTATCGATTTTAGTCAGCACAGTTCGCGCGAACGTTTTTATGTCATCAACATGGAAACGGGTAACGTTGAAACATTTCAAGTGGCCCACGGAAAAGGATCTGATCCTGACTACGACGGCTACGCAACGATCTTTTCCAACACAGAAGGATCCAATGCGAGCTCTCAGGGTGTTTACCTGACGGCAGAAACGTATGAAGGAAGTCACGGCTACTCTTTACGTCTCGATGGAAAATCTTCTACGAACTCAAATGCCCGCGATCGCGCCATCGTTATTCACCCGGCAGACTATGTTGTGCCAGGACAGAAAGCAGGACGCAGCTGGGGATGTCCCGCACTTAATCCAAATGAAAGTGCTTACGTCATCAATGAGTTGAAAGGCGGAGCTGTCATTTACGCTGAATAAATTTTACAAAAAATAAAAAATGCGAAAGGCCTCGGTTTACCGGGGCTTTTTTATTTTTTCAGGGCGAGCATTTTCAACAAAGTCTCAGTGAAAATTTCTTTGTCAAAATTGTCGAAGAGAACACGCGCCACAAGTTCGCCGTGATCGGCCTTATCGAGTTTGATGAAATCATTTGAAAATAATTTTGAACTTTCAAAGGGAACCATTCCATCGCTCTCCCCTTCAATTAAAGGCATTGTTGGTTGAAAGAGCGTGGCATGACCATTGACGACTCCTCCTAGTGTAATCACTGGAAGAGTCCGAATGAGCTTGCGTATCTCTCGAGAGTAAGTCTGCAGGTACTGTTTACGATGAGTCGTCGTCAAACGTTCTACTGTTTCATGTCCAACATTTAACCATGCCATCAAAAGTCCAAGCATTTTGCTTTTACTGTCTGTGTTTTTTAAAAACGTATCGGCAAGAGGCGATCCAGAGAAAGGAGATTGAAGAAAGAGAATTCCTGCAACCTGCTCCTGCTCTTCGGTGTTTTCAACCAACTCTTCCAGCAGCGCTAGTCCGCCCAAAGAATGACAGATAAAAATCGCTTTGCGGTTTTCTCTACGGCTTTGTTCAAGAGCAACTCTTATATTAGTGCGCGTTTCATCGACCGAAAGTGAAGAAGGTGAAAGTCTTTCAGCTCTAAAAGAAAATTTTTTGGTCAAAACTTTTATTTCACCGTCAAAGTAGTTTCCTGTCAGAAAAGAAAAATCAATTTTCGATCTGGGATCATCAGAAATAAATGTCTCCGCCAGGATTCCCGGTACGAAATAAAAATTGATCTTTGAATAAGCTGCAATTTCAGAGCGGTTTAATTTATGGGCCGGCGTTTTGTACAATAAATCAAACTGACTGGAGAGGTCTCTCGCCTTTGCGACTGAAAAAAACATGAATAGAAAAATTAGGGCAACTTTTCTCATGAATTAATTATCAGGAAGGAAAGCACTTTTGTCTTATATAAATTTATAACATCTTCTATTTTGAAGTTATCTGGAAGTCATCTTAAGACCAAGGATAGAAACTATGAGAAGCAGAAGAAAAAATAATCTTGCGGGAGTGGCTTCTTCTTTAAAGAGAACAATGCCAAGAACAGAAGCGCCTAAAGCACCTATCCCCACCCAGACACTATAAGCTGTTCCAATTGGAAGCTGCTCTGTTGCTTTTGCCAAAAGATACATGCTGCCGGCGAGAGTGATGATTGTGAAAGTTGTTGCTGCAGGTCTGGTGAACCCCTGAGAGTATTTCAATCCAATGGCCCAACAAGTTTCCAATAGTCCTGCTATTACCAATACGATCCATGACATGCTTGCGCTCATTCAAAACTCCTGACTGAACTTTAAGTTTCTTGTTTTCTAAAATTCCCGTCAAGTTTTAAGAAATGATTGCAGGTTCTAATGCTGAAGTGTGATTTCGTTTTTGACGATTCTTCCTTCAGCTCTCTCGGAAACTATATCTTCTGCTGTCTTCCTTTCAGATTCAGAAAGGACACTTCCGTAAAGAAGAATCTCGTTTTTTCCCACGCGAAGATTGATGCCACTTGCATTGATCTGCTTGCTCTCCAGCAACGCTTTTCTGATTTCATCAGTCAGTGGCCCGTATTCAGTTTCAAATTGCGATACATAATCGCCGCGCAGTCCCTCTTCACTCAATCGCTGCGAAGTTTGTTGAAAAGAATTCTCAGTGGCTTCGTGATAATTGGCCGCGGCTTCTTCATTGAAGGATGTTTTTTTTGTCATAGTCGTTCTCCTCACTGGTATTCTCTTTGGGAATGAAGTCTTGCGCACGAATATCTTTTCTATGTTTGAGATAGCCATTTCTATGCCGGTTACGCATCAGTCATCTGCGAAAAGAATAAATGTATTTTGTCGTTTTTCATGCCTCTACACTCAAAGAAATTCAGGCATCTTAGAATAGATGTCATAAATTTTTAGGATAATTCACCTGACTTTTGTGCCT
>DAIQAU010000016.1:10462-14831 GCA_036781565.1 Bacteriovorax sp.
CATCTTAGAATAGATGTCATAAATTTTTAGGATAATTCACCTGACTTTTGTGCCTTCGGTCTTCATTCTATCTGCCACACACACACAATGATGTTGGATGTTGGACGTTGGATGTTTGACGTTTGATATTTGATTTTACCGGAGAGACATTTTGAAAACTCAGACTGAGTCAAGAAGACTTAATGACCTTAAAGCAACTAACGCTTACCTGAGACTGGGAACAGACGTTTCTGATCTCGAAAAATCCATCCAGACAGTGGGTCTTATCGCTCCCCTGGTCATTTCTACTGATAACGTGATTCTCGCAGGCGCAAGACGCTTTCAGGCGCTTTTAAACCTGGGTTATACAGAAGCTCCTGTCGTCGTCGTTGATAAAGGCGAGCTGGAAAAAGAACTTGTTTCAATCGATGAAAACCTCGTGAGAAAAGATCTGACAAAAGTAGAACTGGAAGGGCACCTTCGCCGCGCCAAAGAGATTTATCAGGCAATCAATCCTGAAGAAGAAAAACCGGAACCTGTGACTGCGGAAGAAGCAGAAATCGAAGAAAAAAAAGAAGTTCTTCCTGCGGAAAAATTTCTCAATATCGTCGCTGAAAAGACGGGCCTTTCTCCAAAACAGATTCACGAAGCGATCAACCGCGATGAAATGGCCGACACTTCAGTTAAAGAAGCTCGAGTCAACGGCGAACTTTCAATCAGCCAGACCAATGAAATTGTGAAGCTGAAAAAAGACGAACAGAAAAAAGCCTTAAATCACATCAAAACTCTTCCCGTTCGCGAAATCAAAAAATTTGTAAAGGAAGCAAAAGTTAAAGGTGTTGAAGAAGCTATTCGTGAAACACCCAAACTTCCCCACGCCCGCGAGTTCAATGAAATTGAATCGCTGCTCAAGAGACTCCAGAAAAAATTAAAACAACTGGATCTTGAAGGCATTACTATGGAAAATTTCCCAGCAGGAACTCAAAAGATTTTTACTGAAGTTGTAAAATTTGCGGAAAAAGATTTTGTACCGTATGGAAATGAACAAACTGATTACGAAGAATATTCTGCTCATTAAAAAAGACGTCCCCGCAAAAACCGAAGGCAGTAGCATTTTTGCGGGGACCTTTGACGTTAGTGTCCGTGATAAGCTTCAGCTAATTCTTCAAAGCAATCATTCAGCTTATTGATGAAACCGAATTGCAGGTATTGGTCATCTTCCATTACCTGATTGAGAGAAGAGATGCCATCGATATGGCAAACTTGTACGGGTGAATACTGCACTCTTCTGTCATCGAATGATTCTTTGAACTGGAAGCTCAAGTCACAATCTTGACCGCTCTTATCACAAGACAAACCGATAAACTTATAATCGTAGTAACCTTCACACCAGATATCTCCACAAATATAGTCTATCGCTTTTACGATTTGATTATTTTGTTCAGGCGAAAACAATTCTTCTCTTTCCGCACTGTTTGCATAAACTGCATTTCCAACCATCATCATTACTAGCATTATCAGGATTTTCATATAAACCTCGTTGTTTACTTATGAGTAAATGCTAGACCTGCGGATACAGCTAAAACATAATTTAAATCAGATTATTTGAAGATTTTGATCGGTTTTACCACCACTTCTCAAAGTGGATTTTATCTTTGGGAACGCCTGCTTCACGCAATTCCTGAGAGAGAGAATCTATCATCGCGCGAGGCCCACAGATGAAGAAATGAGAATTGAAATCAGCTTTATATTTTTTTAACAGCGAAGCACTGACTCGTTCTCTCTCACCTTTCCAATGAATATCTTTTGTCACAGTAAAAACTGAAAAAGGAGCGAGCTCTTCTTTAAAAAGAATGTCTTCAGCGTTGGAAACAGAATAAAAAAGTTTCACATTCGTTTTTGACTTATCCAGACTTCGAATCATAGAAAGAATCGGCGTAAGCCCGATTCCTCCGGCGATAAAAGTGAGGCTTGGACTTTTGGCCATTTCATCCGTAAGAAAGAATTTCCCCTGGCCCTCGGTAATTTCTACTTCCGCTCCAACTTTTGCTGAATGAAGAAATTGAGTTACCGGATGATGGAGTGATTCTCTAACAGCGAGGTCGATATATTCCAGAGTGTGCGCAGAACTGATGATCGTATAGCCGCCAATATTTTTCCCTTCTACCTGCGCCTTTAAATCAATCCACTGGCCGGGTTTAAAAACGTAATCATTTTTTCCATGCCACAATCTGAAGATTTTAATTTTAGGCGTTTCCTGAATGATGGAAGAAATCACGGCTTTCATCATAGAAATTTTGGCTTCACTTCGTTTAAAACGCTGTTGATCGATTGAAGAATAAATTCCTGATTGAGTGAATCATATTGCAAATATTGTTTTGAAGTAAAGGATTGTTCGAAAGAGCGCGTTTTCTTTTGAGCGGACATGGCCCCACCGGCCATATCCAGTACGCGCATATTAAACTCATAATTCATTTTTAGTGTTTTTTCGACTTCTGAAAGGTTGAGAATGAGATTATCGATCGTACTGAGCTCTCTCGAAGACGAGGGCGGCGTCAGTTTTACTTCTATCATGCCTTTTGTAAATTTTATCTGAACAACTTTAAAACGCAAAAAACTTTGAATGGAATCCAGTATCTGACTGATCACCATTTTTGGTTCAATGACCAGTTCGATATGCCCAGCAGGCTGCTCGTCTTTTCCCGTTTTATCGAAGAAAGCCAGATAGAGACTTCCATTCTTGTCAGTGATCAGAGAATTTTCTGGAAGAGTAAATTCAAAGGAAAAAGTCTTCTCCTCATGACCTTTTAAGTTAAAGGGTTCTTCAAACTTTGTTTCAGTTAAAGTTTTCCAAGCCTTTGCATCTTTTGTTTTGATTTTTTTATAAATGCCTTCACACAGAACAATTTTCAAAACAGGCATCTCTACAATGTCTGCTCCATGATTCTTTACTGTCAGAGTCCCTTTGACTTTATCGCCCTGGCGCCATTTTTCGCCGGCAGCTTCAAGATTGAATTCGAGTGGTTTTAAAAATGTTGTTCCCTTCATTAAAACAGGTTAAACAATTTTTTATAACAAGTGAAGCCCAATCAGGCCGCTTTGATCAAAGTAAGTTTCTTCTGCAGATAAATATCGAATTGAGTGTTGGTCGAATGACTATTGATTTCAATTTTGCCGCCATAATTTTCCATTATACGCTTACAAATGGGCAGGCCGAGTCCGGTCCCTTTCTCTTTATCTTTGGTAGTAAATAACGATTGAAATATTTTTTTGTGCAAAGAAGGATCAATGCCGTGACCAGAATCAGTAATCGAAAGAATGAAAAAACTTTCGTGCTCAACAACAGTAAACTTGATCCATTTTTCCTGCAATTCATCAATGGCATCAATGGAATTATTTGTCAGGTTGATAAGAACCTGAAGCAACTGTTGAAAATTGAATTCAACTTCATATTGTCCGACTTGAAAATGAACTTCAGTAACGATTTTATTTTTTCCAAGACGCAAAGAAGAAATCTCAATTGCTTTATGGACGCAATCGTAAATATCCATCTCCTGAGTTTCATTCTTGTTAGCAAGTAAATCTTTCATGTTGGAGAAAAT
Source organism: Bacteriovorax sp. (assembly GCA_036781565.1). Taxonomy (GTDB): domain Bacteria; phylum Bdellovibrionota; class Bacteriovoracia; order Bacteriovoracales; family Bacteriovoracaceae; genus Bacteriovorax. Next base: position 14,044 of record DAIQAU010000016.1, read on the forward strand.
AGTCCTGATCCGCAAAGTTGAATCACGCATGCTGGAGACTTTTTTGTCCAGTTCTTCATGTGAAACAGACAAACCTTTTTTTACTTTGTAATCAAGCATATCGAGAGACATCTGAATAATGGTCAAAGGATTCATCACATCGTGCATGATCTGGGCACTCGTCTCCCCCATCATCTGAAATTTTGCGCGAACGAGCTCATCCTGTTCCCGCATTTTTTGCTCAGTGATATCAAAGCGAACAGCAATGAACTCAATGATCTCTTGTTTGAAATTTAAAACGGGATAAATATGAGCTTCAACGTAATACAATTCGCCGTTTTTCTTTTTGTTAATGACTTCACCGTGCCAGACTCGCCCTTCACAAATAGTTTGCCACATCTTTTTATAAAACTCGTTGGGGTGCATGCCTGATTTGACAATGGAATGAGTTTTCCCCAGCAATTCTTCTTTTTCATAACCTGAGACTTCACAGAAAAGTTTATTGGCGTAAATGATTTCGCCCTTGGTGTTTGAAATGGAAATAATCGCGAGATCATCCAGGATATTGAGAACCAGGCCTTGCCTGAATTTGCTGTTCAAGTCATTGGTATACAACCGGATGATACCGCTTAATTTAATAACTTGACCGTCTCTGAACTCACAGGCAGAACCACTGAGTCTGATGGCCTTTTCAAGCTCGTTGGAACCGATAACGCATTCTAAAACGAAAGGAATATTGTGTTTGATCAGCTGTTGAAAATGATTGTGCAGAAAAAAACGGTTTTCTGAATCAAATTGATCCAAAAATG
>DAIQAU010000016.1:14931-16637 GCA_036781565.1 Bacteriovorax sp.
TGAAAATGATTGTGCAGAAAAAAACGGTTTTCTGAATCAAATTGATCCAAAAATGTTTCGTACCCCAGTTCTTTTTCCTGAAGTCCAAAATACTCCGCGCATTTTTCATCAAAAGAAAAGGAATTCGTGGCAACTTCAAAAGTCCAGCTCCCCACATCTTCGATACTTTTTGTATGCTTTAAAGTCATACTAAATTATCGGCCGTAATTAACATTTTATTAAGATTTAATTAATGATGTTGGTCATAAACCGGCCTTATTTATTAAGGGTCAAATGCTTCATTATCTGGCTGGAAATAGGATTCTCAATCTTTCTCGACAACGATAAAAAGAAAATTTCTTCATAAACGCCGGGAATTTTTCCTATTTCAAACAACTTCTTTTCCCTTACAAATGATTCAGCTGCCGAAGGAGTTAGAGGAATCAAGCCTACGCTTTCTATCCCCATCAGCTTTTGTAGTTCAGTATCCTGAGTTTCTACCGCGACATCGAGATTGATTTTTTTTGACTTGAAAAAATGTTCTACGTCATGTCTGAGCTTGCTGTGAGCAGTAGGAAGAACGAACGTTGCATTTTCCAATGACTCAGGAAAATTCTTTCGAAGTCCGAGGAATTTTTTTGATCCGTAGATGGAAACCGGATGTTTCGCCACTAAACGGGAATAAATTTTCATATCCGCACCGAGGCGTGGAATATAATTGGCAATGACGAGATCGATCTTATGCATTTCCATCTCGCGCATTAACTCCTCTCCGTTGCCTTCGAGAAAAGAAACTGTACATCTTCCCGCTTTCAAAGCGGCCTGAGCGACGGCCAGTACAACGTGCTTGGGAACACTGTCGAGAGCTCCAAACTGCACGTGAGGTCTGCTTGGGATTTTTCTGTCGTGAAGAACTCCGAGCAACTCATCTCCCATTTTGAAAATTTCATTGGCGTATTCAAGAGTGAGCATTCCCTGTTCTGTAAGAATAAGTTTCCGATGCTTATGTTCAAAAAGAGGTATTCCAATTGTCTCTTCAAAAAGTTTCAGCTGAGCGCTGAGAGTAGATTGTCCAATTTTCAATTTTTCGGCTGCTTTTGAAATACTTCCTTCGACAGCAATGACTCTGAAATAGTTTAAATGATGATAATTTAACCATGGATTCATACACTCTCCTCTGACTTGTATCGCTTAAAACGGATCAAAAGCTCATTTTTATCTATTTTATCAATACATCATTATAAACGATAATAACATAGAGATCATGACTGAAGGGGGTTTTTTATGTCTCAGATATCTGTTGCGCCGAGCTGGCTTTGGATAGGCTTTTCCGTCGCTATTGTTGTGCTATTAATGGTTGATTTAAGTTTGTTCGGAAAAAATGAAAAAGGCCATAAGGTTAAGGCCGCTTTAATAGAAAGCGGATTGTGGATTGCTATTGCTCTGGGTTTTAACTTCTGGTTTGCCATGAATTTCGGTTCCGATCTGGGCTTTCAATTCCTTACGGGTTACCTGGTTGAGAAAAGTCTCAGTGTAGATAATTTGTTCATCATTCTTCTCGTCTTCAGTTCATTTAAAATTGCACCAAAATATCAGCACAAAGTGCTTTTCTTCGGTGTTCTCGGGGCCATTATTCTGAGAGCAATATTCATTCTGGTAGGTGCGCAGCTCCTTCATCACTTCGAATGGATCCTTTACGTGTTTGGCGCCATTCTGGTTGTTACAGC
>DAIQAU010000016.1:16737-19799 GCA_036781565.1 Bacteriovorax sp.
GCTTTTGCTTCAAACATTCTTGCGATCCTTGGTTTGCGCGCTCTTTACTTTGTTCTCGCTGATTGGGTCAGCAAGCTTCGCTACCTTAAACCAGGTCTTGCAGCGATTCTTGGTTTTATCGGAACAAAAATGTTGATTGTGGATTTTATTAAAATCCCAAGCTGGGTTTCATTGCTCGTGATCTTTGCGATTCTAACAACTGCTGGCTTAAGCTCGTGGTACGTCGCGAGAATTGAAGAAAAAAGAAAACTAAAAGAAGTAGTGTAATGAAAATTACAGATAAATATCATCAGCTCATTAAGGATGCGATCGCAAAGCTAAGAGGATTTGCCAATAGAATATGGTTCCCTCCTCTACTGTTGCTGTTGGCGGCGCTTGATGCTTTGTTAATCGTTATTCCGACTGATGGTATTTTAATTTCAAGTTCAATGCTCATGAAAAAACGATGGATTTCTTTCGGACTTTTTGTGGCGGTGGGATCGGCGATCGGTTCACTTACGCTCATCTCACTGGTTAACCACATCGGGATAGATCAGATACTTCAGCTCTATCCCGGAGTTGATCAGACTCAGGTCTGGAAAGTCACATTGAATTTTTTCAGCGAGTATGGATTGCTTGTTGTGTTTTTGGTTGGTGTAACACCGTTCACACAACAACCGGCCCTCATCATGGCGGCCTTGTCGGACATTCCCTATGCTCCGCTGGCCGCTGTGATTTTATTCAGTCGTGTGATTAAGTTTTGTTTGATGGCCTATATTGCAACACACGCGCCTCGTTTGCTCAGTAAACTATGGGGTATTCAGGGCGAATTAAAAGATACAGGAGTGTAATATGTTAAAGCGAATTTTCATCTTCTTTGCAGTTTCATTGCTGGTCTCAATTACGATCAGCACATTAATGTCAGTACTGGGAATTGGTCACTATATCTCGGCCACCGGAATAAATTACGGAACACTGATGGCCTTCTGCCTTGTCTGGGGTCTCGGTGGTTCATTTATTACCCTGCTTATTTCAAAGCCCCTGGCCAGATGGACCATGGGAGTTGAAATTGTTTCGGACAGGCCGGAATATCGTGATCTTGTCCAGAAAGTTCATCACCTGGCCGCCCAGGCCGGATTAACGAAAATGCCGGATGTCGGTATTTATCAATCAGAAGACGTGAATGCCTTTGCCACAGGTCCATCGAAAAATAATTCTCTCGTTGCTGTATCGACCGGTCTGTTGCAAAGAATGGATCGCGATTCTGTAGAGGGCGTTCTGGCCCACGAAGTGGCCCACATCGCAAACGGCGATATGGTGACAATGACTTTAGTTCAAGGTGTAGTGAATGCCTTTGTCATGTTCTTTTCAAGAGTCATCGCGTTTGCACTGACGCAAGCAATGAGAAAAGATGATGACGATGCACCAGTAAGTCCATTCATGCACTCTATTCTCGTCTTTGTTCTTGATATCGTTTTTGGATTGCTCGCTATGCCCATTATCGCCTGGTTCTCGCGCTACCGCGAATTCCGCGCTGATCATGGCGGTGCAAGTCTCGCCGGAAAAGAAAAAATGATTTCTGCTCTTCAATCTCTTCAGCGCGTGTATCCGTCTTTAGCTGAAGTGGAAGCGAGGGAGAATCCGAACTTTCGCTCAATGCAGATCTCTTCAAGAGTAAACGTCATGAAACTTTTCTCTACCCACCCTCCCCTTGAAGAACGAATCCAGGCATTGAGAGACATGTAAGCATCGGCCCCGTTCTGGGGCCTTCTTATTTCTGCAACTAACGAAAGAAAGCTTCCAATCGCAACTGCACAAATTTATCATCATCAAAATGATCAGACTTAGGAAAATCTGCACCGACTGTCATTGTTCCGTAGAGCCACTTTCCGTAAAGAAGTTGTCTGTAACTGACGGAAGCATCGTAACCGTCATAGTAATAGGTCGGAGAAAATTTGGCGTTTGCACCAATAGCGTAAGACAAACCTTTTTCTTCGCCGATGTGCTGATACAAAGTTAAACTGTGGCGGAGTTCAAAGATATCTTTTTCATCTGTCCACACTAATGAATTAATCTGTTCAATATGAAAAATTTCGGACCATTTTTTATTGAAAGAGAGCTGTGAAATTTCCTGGAAGCCGGCCTGGCGATAGAGAAGAAAAGTTTGCCCGAGATCTATATCAACATACTTAGTGTTGATTTCTTTTTGCATATTCAGCTTCAGAAAAGGATTGATGGGCATATCGAGACGTATCCCGAATTTAATCATACTGCTGAAAACTTTTAATTTTGGTAGAATAAAATCCGCCCCTGCAGTATAGCGGTTTTCATACGCGGTCGTGTATTTTGAAGTGATGCGATTTTTTTTATTTCGCGCGACGTTTTCGTCTGTCAGTGCTTTTTTAATTTCGTTTTGCTCTTTTTCAATAACCAGTTTTAATTTTTTGGTGGTGCGAGGCAGATCGAAACGCATTTGAAGATCAAAATCATTTTCGATTTTCGATCCTTCCGATTTATAAATAGCTGTTGAAACGAAAATCGTGCTTTTATTATCCTTCACCAGGTATTTTTGATTGGAAAAAAAGGAATCTATAGTTCTGTTAAAAAGTCGCCATTCAGAAGATATAAATTTCCCCGTCTGTTCCCCAGGAATAACCTCTTTCTTCTCTTCAGCAAATGAAGCGGTTGAAAAAAGAATGAGTAATAGTGTGATGAATTTAATAATTCACCCCGACTGAAAAAAAGATGTGTCTCTTGAAAAATTTGACATTGTTCTGTTGAAAAGTGGCAGAGACATAAGTCTTATCAAATTTATAAACAAGCCCAGCTTCGAATAACAATAATGTTTTTTTTGAAACACTCTGATCATCTTTTCCAAAAATTGGATTTTTATGCAGAACTGATTTCGCAAATCCTCCGGCCACGCGATAAAACAAAGGCTTGCTTAAGAGAGGAAACAACACTCCTGCTTTAAAGCCGAGCGCTCCAGCATGAAGATTGTCCGAACGGTTTTTCCAGTCTTCCCAGAGTGAAGCGTTGACGAAAGCATTATAACCGTACTTCCATTTCGAGATTTCTTTTCT
>DAIQAU010000016.1:19899-25617 GCA_036781565.1 Bacteriovorax sp.
GTGAAGCGTTGACGAAAGCATTATAACCGTACTTCCATTTCGAGATTTCTTTTCTAACAATGAAACCGTATTCAAAAAGATAGTAATCCTTATTGATCACAGGAGGAGCGAAATTAACTAAGGCTCCTTCCTTAAAAAGCAGCTCTTGAGCCTCGCCAGGCCTGCCAAAAAAAATCATGAATATTATCAAAAGCAGCGTAAAACCTTTCATTCCTTATAAGTGTTGTCGAGTTTCCTCTTCTTGGCAATTTTAACTATGTCGATTCAAGACCTTACCTCTTATACTAAAGCTTTTTGCTCAAGCTTCCGAATAACAGATTATGAAAAAGTCTATACTGCTGATGTTACTGATTCAAACTCACGCTTATGCTGATTGTACGCCTAAGGATTTAACTGATCCGACGTATTTAAAATCTGTCGGCAAAGAAAAACTCATTGATCATTTTGCGAAACCTCGCGATCAGGACAGTGTTGGTTGGTGTGGAGCTTATGCAACCACAGATTCACTTTCTTTTTCTGTGGGTGAAGCTGTTTCAGCTCTCGATGTTTCATTAAACCAATACGCCAATCAAAAAAAAGAAGGCCGACTTCAGGATATGAGCGGGATCAGCGTTCTCTCTGCGACAAACGTTGCAAAGAAAAACGGCTATTGTCCCGAGTCTATTATTCCTTCTGATCAGACATCGTCATCAAACCTTGGTCATCAAGCTTTGCAGACTTTGATGGAATCTTTTCAACAAATCGCTGATGACTTTAAGGCGAAAGGAAAGCCGATGGACTACTGTGCTCAGTGTTCAGGTGATCAATTTGTCAAAGTTATCAAACCGTCTCTTCCTAACGTTACCGGCGATATGATCCGCGAAGTGCTCATTCAAAATGAAGGCGACAGCTTGAAAAGTTTGCGCGCTCTCATGAATAAACTTTGCGAAGGAAATAGAAAAATTGCAGAACCGGATACAGACTTGATCTACACCAAAGGAAAAAGTGTCAGTAAGATTCTGGACGATGCTCTCGATAATGATTCCATGCCAAGTATCGGAATGAGTACAGCAGTTATTGCCACTGACGAATCGGTACCGGGTGGTCATGGTCCACACGAGTTGATGATCGTTGCGCGAAGACCAGGGTCCGATGGAAAATGTGAATACCTCGTCCGAAATTCATGGGGACGCAGCTGTGCTTATTACAGACCGGAAATAAAAAAGAAATGTGACCCGGCCAAAGGTTCTTTCTGGATGGACAATGATCAGCTCCAAGGCGCTGTTACAGATGTCGTCGTTGTTAAGAATGCAAAAAAAAATGAAGTTAAACCTCTTATTGAAAAGAAAAAAGAAGACAGAGTTCCGGTGGAAGATCGGGTTGTGACAAGAAGAGACAGTAATGAGAAGAAGAAAACAGAAAGCGATACAACAACTACAACAACTACGACAACTCAAAATAACAATACCGACTTCAGCAATCCGTTCAGCGGAATGGATTTTGGGGGAATGTTGAAATCCATTTTTGATGGCTTCGCTGCAGCTGTCACCGGTATCTGGCAAGCGCTTTCAACAATGTTCAAATACTAAGGCCACAAATGAAAACACTTTTTTTCTTAGCTCTGATTTTGATATTCTCTTTTTCCTCTTTTGCCCAGGCTGAAGATCTAAAATGGAATTGTGAAAAACTCAACTTGAAGTTTATTGAAATTCCCGGGACAGAGGGAAAACAATTCTCTGTTGATGGATGTTATCAAAGTGAAACCTATTTTCTCATCAGCAATGATTGCAAAAAAAATGCAAAACAATGCTTGAGCAGGGGAGAAAAAAAGAAGATTGAACATCCCGGCGGTGGAATCGGCTCTCCAGGATTTATTCAGTGCTATCGCATCGGAGGGCGTCCGCGTTTTCTACAGGTCAAAGTCAAAGACAAGTGGGTTGATACTTATACTTGTTTCTTTGGTTCAGAAAACAGCTTTATGGATTTTGAAACCATTTCTCAAAACAAAAAATAAGATCATTTCGTTACTGACCTAAGGAGTTGAGTAAACACGGCCTTTTTATTGCTTCTTTTAATTTAAGCTGAAACCATAAAAAAGGAGATTGATTATGGCCATAGAATTTCCCCAACTTCCCTTCCCCATCGACTCGCTTGAACCTTCTATCTCAAAGCGAACGCTTGAATTTCACCACGGCAAACATCATAAAAATTACGTGACTAAACTAAATGAGTTAATTGCAAATACGCCACTTGATTCAAAAGATCTTGTATCCATTATTCTTGAGTCGGAGAAAACGCTCCAAAACGTTTTCAACAATGCTGCTCAGGCATGGAATCACGATTTCTACTGGCATTGTCTTACTCCCGGTGGAAAAGAAACGATGAGTGAGGAGTTTTCAATCAAGATCAATCAAAGCTTCGGCAGTCTTGAAGAATTAAAAAATCAGTTCAACGAATCGGCCAAGAAGCTTTTTGGATCAGGATGGACCTGGCTTGTTTGCAATGAAGAAGGAAAGCTCTCCATTATGAATACAAAAGATGCTGACAATCCCATTCCTCACGGACTTACCCCTTTGCTTACCTGTGATGTCTGGGAACACGCTTATTACCTCGACTATCAGAATGAACGACCAGGTTATTTGAAAAATTACTGGAATATTGTCGACTGGACTTTTGCTGAAAAAAACTGGCAGCAATTCAAAACCGATAATGATTTTGAGGAAGAGTCAGTAACAGGATCATCCGGAGGGGCTGCATCCTTGCAGTCCAAAGAGACGGACGAAAATTCAGAGCGACAGCTGCACTAAAACGGAATTTTTCAGGCCAAGGTCCCCGCTTTGGCCTGATTCCCGGGAAAAAGGCATGAAATTTTTATATTCTTTTCGAATTTCCTCCGCCGTATGCTAAAACTCTCCCCATATGAAAGTTCTTCTGATCATACCACCTATGACCCAGGTGAATACGCCCTATCCAGCAACGGCGTATCTCACACAATTTCTGCGCGATCAATCTGTAGAGACCACTCAAAGAGATCTGGGACTAGATCTGTTTCACCGTTTGTTTTGCAGCGAAGGTCTTGCGCTCATAAAAAACGAAATAGAAAAGAAAAAAGAGCTGAGTGAATTTGAAGAGTTTTTCCTTGAAGCTTTTTCTGATTATCAATCAACCATCGACCGGGTTCTTACCTTTCTTCAAGGGAAGGATTCCAGTCTCGCTTTAAGAATTTCCAAAAGGGCCTTATTGCCGGAGGGGCCGCGTTTCTCTCCTCTCGATGAACACGAAAACGAAATTTCAGCTCTGTTCGGAGAAATGGGAGTTCAGGATAAAGCAAAGTATATTGCGAGTCTTTATCTCGACGATCTGGCCGACTTGATTAAAAATGCAGTTGATGACCGCTTCGGTTTTTCTCATTACGGTGAGGCACTCGCTTCTTCACAAAGTTCCTTTGATTTTCTCTACGATGGCCTGAAGCAAATCACGCTCGTCGACCAGTTGTTGATGGACTGTGTGAAATCTTACGTCGAAGCTACTGATTGTGATGTTGTCGGTTTCACTGTTCCGTTTCCCGGAAATATGTATGGAGCTTTGCGGGCAGCAAAGTTTATTAAAGAAAATTATCCCTCAAAAAAAATCATTTTTGGCGGCGGATTTGTTAACACTGAACTGAGAGAATTATCAGATAGCCGTTTCTTTGAATTTGCGGACTATCTCGTTTTCGATGACGGCGAAACGCCTGTCATGCTTCTGTTGGAATTTCTACAGGGAAAAAGAACAGAAAATGAATTGCTGAGAACATGGTATATTCGCGAAGGAAAAATTCAGAAATCCTCTTCCGTTCAAAAAGATTTCTCTTTCAAAAACCTCGGCGGGCCGACTTTTGATGGCCTAAGCTTAGAGCGATACATTCCCATGCTTGAAATGCCGAATCCTATGCACAGGATGTGGTCTGATTTCCGTTGGAATAAAATGATCATGGCCCACGGCTGTTACTGGAAGAAATGTACTTTTTGCGATGTCACTCTCGATTACATAAATCGTTACGAACCGATGAAAGCTACCACTCTCGTCGATCAAATGAAGCGGATTATCGCTGAAACAAAACAAACAGGGTTTCACTTTGTCGATGAAGCCGCTCCACCGGCGCTGGTAAAAGGAATGAGTGAAGAACTCATCAGGCAAAATGTGAAGATCTCCTGGTGGGGTAATCTTCGATTCGATAAAAGTTTTGAAAATATCGCTGAGGTGATGGCCGATTCAGGCTGTATTGCAGTGACAGGCGGTCTTGAAGTAGCAAGCCCGCGCATTTTAAAAATGATTGATAAAGGCACAACGGTCGAGCAAGTCGCAAGAGTCACCAAAGCTTTTTCTCGTCATGGCATTTATGTCCATGCTTATTTAATGTACGGTTTCCCGACTCAGACAATTGAGGAAACAGTCGACAGTTTAGAAGTCGTCAGACAACTTTTCCTTAACGATTGCATTCAATCTGCCTATTGGCACCGGTTTATGTGTACAGCGCACTCTCCTGTCGGTTTAAACCCCGACAAATATCAAATCACACTTCACCCTATCGAAATTCCCCAAAATGGTTTATTTGCCAAAAACACCGTGTATTACGATGATCCTACACGTCCAGACCTGGATATGCTGGGAGAAGGTCTGAGAAAAGCACTTTATAATTATATGCACGGAATAGCTTTGGATGAAGATGTGCGTGTCTGGTTTGAAGCACCGGTTAAAAAAACATCGGTGCCGAAAAATTTCATTGAAAAAGCTGTCCAATAACAAAAAAAAAGCCACCGTGAGGTGGCTTCTTACTGTTCGGTTGGAAATGAACTTTCATTCACACAAAGACTAGAACTGTAAAAGGTTTCTTTGTCTTTCCTTCCTGTCTTTAACTAATGCAGAACGAGTGCCATTCATCAAAAGACGGCAACCTCTTAAAAATGGAATTCTAGTCGGAAATCTTCAGGGGAAATTTGGGAGTCTACTCGACCGATTCTTCCTCAGTTTCGGCGATTTCATAAAGATCTTTTTGATCAAACGTATAGTCTTTAACCAGATAAATCGGATTCACATAAAGGCCGTCGCGAAGAACTCCGAAGTGCAAATGTGCGCCCGTCGCATAACCTGTTCTTCCGACTTCACCAATCTGTTCATTCAAATCAACTTTAGAACCAACGCGAAGTCCTTTCGTAAATTTTCTCAAATGATCGTAAGTGGTCTGGTAGCCATTGTCGTGTTCAATTAAAATAAATTTGCCTTTTGCTTTTGCGCGGCCGATGGCAATGATGACTCCATCAAGTGCAGGATAAACCGGCGTCCCAGACTTAGCGACAAAATCAATTCCATTGTGCGGTTGAATTCTTCTTTTCACCGGGTGTTTTCGGGCAAGATTGAACAAGCTTGAAACCCTGCTCATTTTCACCGGTGCATAGAATGGTTTTTCATTTTTGGCAGGATCTAAGGGCAATAAATTCCAGCTCAGAGTTTCTAGGTCCTGTTGCAACACTCTTTCTGAAACAGCTTTGCCGACAAACAACTTGGCCTTGACGACATCGCCGAATTTAACAGGCTGACCATTATCAAGGTATTCGATAACTTCAAATGAATAAGATGCGCCGACTTTTAATCCGCGTGTGGTTGTAAAATCTTCTTTAAAAGCTTCACTGATTTGCCTGGCAATTTTTTCACTCTTTAGATTTTCTTTCAGTGTCTCGAAAAGAGTTCCCTGAATTT
>DAIQAU010000016.1:25717-29131 GCA_036781565.1 Bacteriovorax sp.
ATTTTTTCACTCTTTAGATTTTCTTTCAGTGTCTCGAAAAGAGTTCCCTGAATTTCACCTTCAAAATATTTGTTCGTGACTTCAAAAGGAATAAAAGTTTTTTCGATCTCAGTTTGCGCTGTTGTTTTTTCAATAATGTAAACATCATTGGTTTTTTCTGAATACAATTTCAAAGTGAAGCCATTGTCCGCAGGGATTCTGGCCATCGAAGCAACCTGGAGAGATTCCAGTTCAGGATAACGGGCGATGAAATCATTTACTTCAAGTTCAGTGAACTGCTCTTGTTCAAAAATCTGTGTAGCTAACTGGTCTTGAGCTAAAACTGCAAAAGACATCATCGCCAATAAAAGAGTTAAGAAAAACGTTTTCAGCATAAACTAGATCTTATTGAAGCGCGTGGCGAAAAGTCTTTCAAAGAACTCTTACATTTGATTGCATGCATTGAGTAATTTTAATGCAATAACGGATCAGAAATAGATTTCCCCACTGTCTTTGCCACAGATTTGATAGGCGTATCAGATCTCTCAGGGGCATTATCAATTCCTAACAATTCACTCATTGGACAATAGCGGGAAAGTCCCGTTTCAATTCCTGAGGCCGCGACCATTCCCAGAAAAGTTGAAAGGGATTTTGATTTCGAAATTGTCAGTGCTGCGATGGCCGCAGCGATCCCGACTCCGATGCGATAACGAGCTTCTTTTTCACCTACATTTGGTTTCATAAGCACCTCCACTCATTCAAGTAGAAATCAGAAAGGCAGAAGGTAGCAAGCCCCGGTGCTCAGTGATAGCAAGAAATTATGTGTTCTATTTTTTTCTTCAATCGTTGATCGTTTTCAACTTCAGTGCGGATTTTCTCGCAGGCATAAATGATTGAGCTGTGGTCTCTTCCGAAAAGTTCGGCGATTTTCATTATATTCATATTTTCTTTTTCGCGAAGAATGAACATCGCCACATGACGGGCCAGTGAATAATCTTTTCGGCGATTGTGAGAGAGAAGGTTTTCCACACTGATCTGAAAGCTGTTGGCAACGTCGACCAAAAGAGGACGAATGCTGTGAGTAAGCGTCTTTTCTTTGACCTGTATTTCCTGTCTGGCGAGTTCAATGGTGACAGGAGAATGCTTCAGCTCACTGATGTTTTTTAATTTAAGCAATGCGCTTTCTAAACCATAAACATTAAATTCAAGTTGTGAAGAAACTAGTTCTTTTACATTGTCCGGCAAAAGCAGATCCAGGGTTTCACATTTAGATTTTACAATTTCCAGCGCAAGAACATTATTGAGTCCGGAGATATGGTGAATAAGTGCAGCTGAAAGTTTTCCTTTCAATCGTTCATCGCAGTTGTTTAGTTCTTTCGGAAGTTTTGATCCGGTGAGAATAATCTTCATCTGCCCGGTTTGGGCGTAGTCGAGAATCTGACTGAAGGTTTTTTGAAGATCCGCATTTCGTTCCAGCTCTTCGATATCGTCAATCAAAAGATAGCGATAGGTTTTCAATGTATGGAAATGATCAAGCAGTGCTGACATGGTTAACGGGGAACTCATGTAAAAAGATTTTTTTCTCATCATAAGTTCATTGGCCGCAGCGTGAAGAAGATGAGTTTTGCCAAGGCCGCTGGAAGCTTTCAGAAAAAGGATCTGAAAGCTGGATTTATCACTGTGGACAAATTGTCTGACAGATTCAAGAGCAAACATATTGGAATCGCCGGAGCAAAAAGTGGTGAACGTTTTATTTTTATCAATGTGTCCATGAAAAACTGGAGCGGCGGCGCGGGATAAGTTATTGCGTGCGAGAGTGGTTCTCGTTTGCTTTTCATTGAGAGAGAGATCTGCAAGGGCGTAATCAGAAACAAAGCTAAGTAAATCGAGTTGCTGAGAAGTTTGTTCGGCGATTTCGGAACTTAATATCTGCAGCTGTCTCCCTGCTGCTTTTGAGCGGCTCATATTATCCTATGGTAAGTATAGAAAAAAAATTTCTTTTGGAAGTTTAAGGAATAAACATGAAAGGTCAAATTTTTTTCAGAGGAAAGTTTGGTAGGTTAAAATGAGAACTGAATGATGGAGGAAAATAAAATGAAAACAAAAGGTATCGTATTTGATTGTGATGGAACCATTGTTGACAGTGTAGAAGTTGTTATTGCCTCCATTCATTATGCTTTAAGAAAAGTAAATGCGCCCGATCACAGTTCAAGTGAAATTCATTCCCTCTTTGGTCCAGGTGCAGATGAGATTTTAAGAAAACTTATCGGTGATGAGGCAAAGGCGAAGGAAGCATACGAACATTATCTTGAATCGCAGAAAGAAAATGTCTTTGAGATGAAAGTGTATGAGGGAATACGCGCGATGCTGGAGGAAATTAAAAAAAATAAAATTCCTTGTGCAATGGTGACCGGCCGGCATAGTCGCGATCTGGAAGTCGTGCTGAAAGCTCACCAGCTTGAAGAATATTTTGAGGTCGTCGTGGCTGATGATGAATTAAAAAAACCAAAACCGAGTCCAGAAGGTCTTGAGCTTGCTGCGGAAGAGCTAGCCATTCCAGTTTCATCGCTTCTTTATGTTGGCGACGGTGAGGGCGATATTGAAACATCTCACAGGGCTGGCGCAAGAGTTATCGCCGCCCTTTGGGATACGCATGTTGAAAAAGAGAAGCTTCTCAAGAAAGGGCCCGATTTCACGGCGAAGACGCCGGCAGATGTAACCAAAATTATTCTTTCGGAAACCAGGGCACAAACTTCGATGTCTTTTCCAAATAACGTCGATAATCGTCACCGCGATTTTTCAAGGCCTGAGCTTCCGACGGAGGAACACCCGTCACATTGAGCAAAAGATGAAGAATGATTAAAGGAGCGTAAATTCCCCACCACGCTCCTGCTCCTAAAAACAGAAAATAAAAACTCCACCAGATCAAACTTTCAAAAAAATAATTGGGGTGACGAGAATATTTCCAGAGTCCGACATTGCAGGTCTTCCCCTTATTGGCGGAATTCTTTTTGAACTCATTCATCTGATAATCTGCCAATGATTCACCGGCCAGGGCGAGGGCCCAGAGAACTAGACCGGCCCATTCAAAAGAGCTTACTTTATCCTTGTTCTGAAAAACAAAAATAAAAGGAGCAGTCAATAAACTTACGCTTGCTGCCTGCATGAGATAAAAAAGATAAAAACGGAAATGAAAGTTGCTGCCGTATTCTTTTTGAAGTTGTTCATAGCGGGAATCGACATGAGGGTGATTAGAAGCAATTCGCTTTGTGAGATACAGCCCCAGCCTCAGGCTCCACAGGGCAAGAACAACAAGAGCGATGAGCTTTTTCAAGCTTTCTCCCTCAGAAAGAAAATAAAATAAAAGGGCCTGCAAAGAAAAACTTAACGACCAGATCGCATCGATAATGGAATAATTGCTGATTCTCTTGCCGA
>DAIQAU010000017.1:0-2612 GCA_036781565.1 Bacteriovorax sp.
ATAAGTACAGAAGAGCAAAACGGAGAGAAACTTCAATATGGAATGTTCGGGATTTTTTTCTAGGCAATCTTATCTGAAAAAGTTACGGTAAATGATTATGAAAATTGTAAAAAAACTGAATTCTGAATTTGAACGCAAAAAAAATCTCAATCCCAGGTATTCGCTTCGTGCTTATGCTAAATTCCTTACTTTAGATGTATCTGTCTTATCCAGAATTCTGACTAATAAAACAAAAGTAACCAGTAAAGTTTTAAAAAAAATTGCGGAGCCTCTGTCTTTGACTCCGGAAGAATACCAAACCCTTGAAAAAGAAATTCTTCTTCATAACAAAAGAAGAAGTCCAGACCTCAGTAATCTGGCCCTTCACCAGCTTCATATTGAAGAAATTAAAATCATTCAGGACTGGTATCATTACGTTATTTTAGAACTTACATGCCTTCCGGATTTTGAACCGAGTGCAGAGTGGATTTCCAACAGACTTTCAATCAGTGAGACTGAAGCGCAACTCGCGCTAGAAAGATTGGTGAAGCTGAATCTTCTCATCCAGGAAGACGACGGAAGTATCGTGGCCAAACCTGGTCCCATTACTGAATTTCAGGAAACTCTGGTTCCCATTGCTATTCGATTGAGACAGAAGCAGGTTCTAAAGCGCGCAATAGAGGCCATGGACTTATTTCCTTTTCACGAGAGAGACCAAAGTGCGGTCACAATAGCCATGGATACTGATCTCATTCCAGAAGTGAAAGAAAAAATAAAAAAATTCAGAAGATCTCTTGCTAATTTTATTGATAAAAAAAGTAAAAACAAATCGAGAGTCTATGAAATCTCTATTTCACTGTTTCCGTGGGATAGTCAGGATTAATATCAGCATTTACATTCAAAGCGATACATTTCAGAACGGCTGATCATAATAAAAAAGAAAAACCAAAAAGCCGTTCTGAAACTCATGGCAATCAATGTTCTCATCTCAAAAGCACCATTGCTGTAGATGTGATTCAACAAATACAACAATACGACGATGTTCATAGATGACAAAAAAGCCGTTAATCTGAGAGCAATTCGCTTTGTTTTTAAGATTAAGGCAGCGATCAAAATATAAAGAAATCCGGCCAGAAAATTAAACCACAAAACAACTGGAATAATATTTCCCTGCGTTCTGATAACTTCTTCATTGAATAAATTTTGCGCTCCCGAAAAGACGGTCATCGCTCCAAAAACTATTGCAAAATAAGAAAGATATTTAATTCTGACCGGTATTGAGTTCATGAGTCCTCGCTTTTTATTTTAAAGAAAATAAATTCTCATAAGTTTTTAAAGCTTCGTGAATTTTAGTATGACCGGCATCGAACTTTCCTTTTTTCAGTTCCTCTCCACCTTCATAAATTAAAGCAAGCGAAGGATGAATCGCTTCGTCAGCGGCCGGTTCAAGCTTGCATGTTTTAAAAATATCATCAACAGTTTCAGTTATGCTTGTTCCATAGCTAGCAAGTGCTTTTGAATCTTTTTTCTTTTTCATGGCCTCTTTCATTAAAGAGTCAATTTTTTCCATTCTTATTTTCAAATCTTCCGTAGGTTTGAATTTTTTATTAGACTCAACATGTTTCTCGGTTTTCTTGGCCCCTGGTGCATGATGATCATGGCCTTGTGCAAACGCCGAGGTTAATCCTAATGACATAATAGCGACAATCAATAATTTCATCTATTCTCTCCTATTTAACTAAGTACAAATATGAATCGGTCTTAGCATGAACTTCGTGCTCAACGTTCTCCGGGATTTCAAAAAAACTTCCCGCCTCAAGAAGAACAGTTTCGCCATTCATCTTGAACTCAACTTCTCCTGATTGCACAAACAAGACCGCCTTGGTATTTGTCATGTGCTTTTCCAGACCTTGGGATTTCTTAAATCCCAGCCCAATGACTTTGAAGGATGGATTAGTGAGCACTTTAACTGTCTTGCCGGCATCACTTAATAAGATTTCATCTTTTAGTATTCTTTTCATAAATTAAACCTCTTTTTTAGTTTCATTATTGAAGATGATGACTCTTCCATAATTTTTACTCTTTCTATGCTTAAGGTATCCATAAACCTTTTGCCCTTTGAAGTAAGTGACAAAATTTTTGAACGCCTGTTTTCCTGATCTTCATTTCTTTCTATAAAGTCTTTCTTGACCAGCTCATTAATTAAACGGCTCGTTGCCGACATGGAAAGGTTTAGCTTTATTGAAATATCGTTAATGTTCACACTGCTTTCACGGTCAATGATATGTAAGGCCGCAACCTGTGAAAAACTTAAATTTTCTTCACTGACGACCACGGCCAGTCTTTCAATAACTTTGCTAAAAAGGATGCGGGTAAAACGTTCAAATGGTGAATTTAAAATTTTCTTGTTCATAACTTGATTATAGTTCATTGTTGCATAAATGCAATAATGGACTAAGTAAAAGCCATATTTGTTTTAAACATTGAAAATTATTAAGCGCCCTATTCTATAGATTATCGTCTCGATGCAGTACAACTCTCAAACGTTCACGAAAAGTATCATGACATTTCGTACAGCTCTGAATCATCGTTGCATATTGTCTGCTTACTTCACGCAAATCTTTTTTTCTGGC
>DAIQAU010000017.1:2712-24007 GCA_036781565.1 Bacteriovorax sp.
TCTGAATCATCGTTGCATATTGTCTGCTTACTTCACGCAAATCTTTTTTTCTGGCCGCTTTTCCCATGGCATTAGCTGCGTTATGAGTGACAGTGTCGTAATACTTAAATCTTATAGCTTCGACTCCCAACTCTTCCTTGATTTTTCCCATGTCAGCTGTAGGCTGAGCATGATTATTCACCCACGCCACAGCGTTCTCAATCATGTCATAATTTTCATACAAGATGCCGTATAACATTCCCTGTGCGTGACCTCCCATCGTAGCCATTAACGCTTTTAAACGTGGTTCTTCCTGTGCTCTAAGGCTGAATGAAAATAAGAGGCTAAAAAGAATAATAATTGTCTTCATGAAATATCTCCTGGTTAAAAAATGAACTATCATTGTGCAAAATTGAACGCTATCAAACCGGGGGGGCCAAGCAGCATTTTGTTCATAGGTCATTTGTCCTAAGCGGCCGATAGATTGATAAAAGTCATAACCTTTTTACTCAAACTCTTGCCCAGTTTTCTAAGGGCGTGATAAGTCTGTTTCCATATTCAGGAGGTCTTTATGAAAATTTCAATCCTCGCCCTATTCTGTTTCACCACATTTTCTGCTTTCGCTCACGACAGCCTCTGGTCTCTCTGCAGAACCAAAACTGTTATTTATGGTGAAAGCGAAACTCTGATTCTGAATTTATATGAACACAGAAATTCACACGGTGATGGACGCGACAACGACCTCACTTTAATTTTTGGCGGCAATCTTCTGTCTGGAGTCTTCGATTCAACTGATGTTTTTTCAGGGCCGGTAAAACTAAAATCAAAAACGTCGCGCTTTGATGGAACGATCAATTTAAACGATTACAGTACTGTCGATTTAAAAGGTGAATTGAATTTAAACGGAAGCAAGACTCCGCTCGATGCTAAATTTACCTGTGAAGTTTTAAGAGACTAAAAAAAAGTAAAGCCTGTTTTAATTGTGTAAATTAGATTTTTCGCTAGATCCTTGAAATAGTTTTTTTGTATTTGTTGTCTCTCTTTCATTTTGTTTTATTGCTCTGGTTTTTAGTGTGTAAAACAAATGAAAGGAGACATTATGAAAACATCTGCCCTCTTGCCGCTGCTACTTTTCGCCGGCATCACTCAAGCAACTGAACCTTCTATTGAATCCCATACGTCTGCTCTGGCGCGTGGACAACACATTTTCCGCTACGACACTTTTGCTTCGGAGAAGTATTGGGGAGATCAACTAAAACTTCACGATGCAATCAAGGGAGCTAAAAACGGTGGTGTCGGTCCGGGACTTTCACCCAAAGCTGCTTTAGGGGCAGGACTTAAGGTCGACATCAATGAACTTCCCCGCTCTATTCAACAAGCAATTAAAAACGGCAAAGTTGATCTCGATGATCCTTCCACAACCGTTGTTCTCCTAAGCTACGACGCTGTCGTGGGAGTCAAAGGTTATTTCAAAGGTGGACAATTAAAATCTGTCGGCATCAACTGCGCTCTCTGCCACTCGACTGTTGATAACTCATTTGCGCCAGGCCTCGGAACAAGACTCGATGGATGGCCAAACCGCGATCTGAATGTGGGGGCGGTTGTATCAATGGCACCTAATTTAAAACCGATTGTCGATGCTCTCGGAGTAGATGAAGCGACTGTGAAAACTGTTCTCGCAAGCTGGGGACCGGGTCGCTACGATGCTGAACTAAACCAGGATGGGAAAGCTTTTCGTCCTGATGGGAAAACAGGCGCAACACTTCTTCCGCCGGCATTTGGGTTAGCTGGTGTGAACCTCCACACTTATAATGGCTGGGGAAGTGTGCCTTACTGGAATGCCTACGTAGCTGTTACTCAAATGCATGGTCAGGGAACTTTCGTTGATGCGCGCTTAAATAACCCGACCAAATATCCACTTGCGGTGAAAAACGGAACATGGAACGTTCGAGCTGAAAACGATATGGTCACATCAAAACTCAACGATCTACATTTGTATCAAATCTCTCTGAAAGCACCGAAAGCTCCAGCGGGATCTTACGACGTGACGATGGCAAAAAGAGGACAGGCCCTTTTCAACGGAAAAGCTCAATGTATGACTTGCCATGTACCTCCTCTTTACACTGAACCTGGCTACAATATGCACACTGGTGCGGAAATCGGAATCGATAATTTCCAGGCAAAGCGCTCTCCTGATGAAAAATACAGAACGACACCGCTTAAAGGATTATTTGTCCGCGAAAAAGGTGGCTTTTATCACGACGGACGTTTTGCTGATTATCGCGCAGTCATCAATCACTACGACAATGTAAAGAAACTGGATTTAAGTGAAAGTGAAAAGCTGGATCTTGAACATTTTTTGAAATCGCTTTAAAAAAGAAAGGCCGGACAATCCGGCCTTTCTTATTGCATTTTTTTGAGCGAAGATTCTACCCAATCGCGAATCTGTTTTTTTTCTTCAGGTGTAACCTTCATGTTGGCGTGAAGAACTCTGTAGTAAAGCGGTGGCATTTTATCTTCATCAACCGATTTTTGAATCGCTTTTAAATCCTCAATGGGTTTAACGTGACTGATGAACGGATAACCTTTTGAAAAATCCAGATGCGAGCGTGCTTCTTCAATATGTGAATTCATTAAAGACTGTATGCCGGGAATTTTGTAATACCATGGATAGGTTGTCTGATTCGAGTGGCAATCAAAACATTTCCCTTTAAAAATGGGCTCAATTTTCGTTTTATAGTCTTCCCCAATTCCAGAAAGAATTATTTTCTCATGCTGTTCAGGCGTATGAACAACCTGGGCCTTTTTGTGGTCAATTCCGCCGTGAGCGAAAAGTGCCGTACCGTAAAGGGATAAAACAATAGTCAGAAGTTTTTTAGTCATAATTAAGGATCTCCTTTCGCTCATACGTCAGACAACTCTTTTTTGTGACATTTCATCAATTTAATAGTTCTGTAACAGTTATTGTCCATTAGTACGAACAATTAAAACACATTATGCCATCTAATCATCCGGACGTTTTTCCGATAAACTAATGACAGGAAGAACAAAAGAACGAAAGGAGATTTTTATGGCTACTACTTATCTAATGGACCCTTCTCACTCTACAGCTAGTTTTAGCATTAAACACATGATGATAGCAAAAGTTCATGGGGGTTTTGAAAAACTATCCGGCAAGCTACAATTTGATTCGAACAACCTTGCAAACTCAAGTGTTGTGGCAGAAATTGAAACTGCAAGTATTAATACTCGCGATGGCCAAAGAGACGCCCATTTAAAAAGCGCGGATTTCTTTGATGTCGAAAAATTTCCACTGATTAGTTTTCAATCGACTAAGTTCGAAAAAAAAGGCGACGATTATATGATCAAAGGAAATTTGAGTATCCACGGTGTAACTAAAGAAGTCGCTCTTTCAGTTGACGGATTAAATAGTGAAATGAAAGACCCGTGGGGCAATACAAAAATTGGTGCATCTGGAACAACAAAAATTAACCGCAAAGATTTTGGATTAAACTGGAATGCAGCTCTTGAAGCAGGCGGAATTCTTGTCGGAGAGGATGTGAACATCACTCTGGAAGTTCAATTCGTTAAGCAAAATGACTAATCAGAGTAAATTCTTTCTTAGCGTTTTTACTCTTGTGGCATCCTTTATGCTTGTCACAGGAGTAATGGCAAAGAATAAAGGGACGAAAGTTCCAGGGAAGGCAGTTATGTTAACAATCAGAAAAGCTGATGAAAGAGGAAAGGCCAACCACGGCTGGCTGAATTCAAGCCATACCTTCTCTTTCGCTGAATATTACGATCCAAAGCATATGGGCTTTAGAAAATTGCGCGTAATCAATGAAGACCGCATTGCTGGTGGCACGGGATTTGGTGCTCATCCGCACAGTAATATGGAAATCATCTCCTATGTCGTCAAAGGCGCCCTCGAACACAAAGATTCGATGGGAACAAAGGCGGTCATTAAACCGGGTGAAGTTCAAAGAATGAGTGCAGGAACAGGCGTCGTACACTCTGAATATAATGCTCAAGCAAATGATGAAACGCATTTTTTTCAAATCTGGATTGTGCCGAATAAAACAAATGAGCAGCCAGGCTACGGCCAGAAATCTTTTGAAAATGATCTGAATACAAAAAAGCTTGTTCATGTCATTTCTCCGGATGGAAAAGATGGTTCTATCAGCATCAAACAAGATGCAGATATGTACATCTCTCGTCTGAAGAAAGGAGAAGAGCTGGAATATAAAACGACTGCCGGACGCGGACTCTGGGTTCAGGTCGTCAAAGGAAGTCTCGAAGCAGCAGATAAAGAAATTAATACAGGCGATGCTCTTTCAACTCAAGACGAAACGGTCATACGCTTTAAGGCCCGAGAAGATTCTGAAATCATCATTTTCGATCTGGCGTAATTCCTGTCGAGGAGATTGCTTTGCAATCTCCTCTTCTGCTAACATGAATTTTATGAATTTGAATGAAGTCGCCATATTTGTAAAAGTTGTTGAAACCGGAAGCTTTGTCGGCGCGGCCAACGCTCTTGAAATGCCAAAATCCACCGTTAGTGCAAGAATCTCATCACTGGAAAAAAGACTCGGCGTCACACTTATCAGAAGGACGACAAGAAAACTGCACATCACCGAAGCAGGCCAGCTGTACTACAAAGAATGCCTGGAAGCTATTTCCAGAATTACTGCTGCCGAGGAAGAGGTTTTACATAATCAATCTGCTCCCCAAGGACCTTTGCGGATTACCGCGCCTGTGGAATTAGGTGGAACACTTTTTCCTGCTATTTTAAGTGAATTCACTAAAAAATATCCTTTGATCAATGTGGAAATTATTTTAACTGACAGAAAAGTTGATCTCATTGAAGAAAAGATTGATATCGGAATCAGAACAGGATTTTTAAAAGATTCAAGCCTGATTGCAAAAAAACTTGGCACTATTTATTTTGCTCCTTTTGCGAGTCCTAAATTTTTAAAAACAGCAGGACCGATAAAAACGCCGAAGGATATGGAAAAACTTTGCACCATTGCCTTTGCTCCTTTGGGAACTGAAGAATGGCATTTATTGAATAACAATCAGAAGCAAACAATAAAGATTCAGAAAAAAACAGTGGTGAATGATTTAAATTTGACCAAGTCACTGGCAGTTTCAGGAATGGGCATTGCGATCATTCCAACTTTTCATTGTCTGCCTGAGGTCAAGGCCGGCAAGCTGGTTCGCATTTTAAACAACTGGAGAACAGAAGTGCGTCCTGTACACTTTGTGTACCCCTCTCATAAATATGTTTCTCCAAAAATTAAGGCCTTCATTGATTTTGCCACTGACATTATCAAGCAAAGCCTGGAGACAGCAGAGCTCTAACAACATCTGCAGAGGTCACTATGAAAAAAGTTATTCACATTCAAAAAAATAATCAACAACATTGGGTCGGCGATGGATTTCCTGTCCGATCGATTTTTACTTATCACAATCTTGGCAAAGTCATCTCTCCTTTTTTAATGATGGATTATGCCGGACCTGCCGAATTCACTCCCACCAAAGATCGCAGAGGTGTCGGAGAACATCCGCATCGCGGTTTTGAAACGGTGACGATAGTTTATCATGGCGAAGTTGAGCATCGCGATTCGGCCGGAGGTGGTGGTGTTATTAAACCAGGTGACGTTCAATGGATGACGGCTGCTTCAGGACTTGTGCATGAAGAATTTCATGGAAAAGATTTCGCTGAAAAAGGCGGTCGATTTGAAATGGTCCAACTGTGGGTCAATCTTCCGCAAAAATTTAAAAGAGAAAAGCCGCGCTATCAGGGAATTAAAAATGAAACAATTCCAGTGATTGATTTGCCCGAAAGCGCAGGAACTTTGCGCGTGATCGCCGGTGTCTATGAGAATGTAGAAGGCCCTGCCCTGACCTACTCTCCTGTGAATCTATGGGACATCCGAGTGAAAGCGGGATCAAAAACGACACTCCATATTCCGGCCAATCACAATTCCAATCTTTTTATTCTGAGCGGAAAAATCAAAACGTCAGACGGAAAAACGGTGACGGAAGCAGAGCTTGCTGTTTTCGAGCAAAACGATTCTACCTTAAGCTTTACTGCGGAAACCGACAGTATTCTGCTCTTTCTGGGTGGCGAACCTATCAATGAACCAATCGTCGGCCATGGACCTTTTGTCATGAATACGCAGGAAGAAATACGGGAAGCTTTTTACGATTATCAGAATGGTAAAATGGGCCACATGCCCGGAAGATCATAAAGAGAAAGCAAAAGACTGACAAATAACAGACTTCCTCTGAATTGACGGTTTTCATTCCGGATTGAATAATTTCGGGATGAAAACGTTAATTACAACCCTCTTCATTTTACTTTTAAATTTTTCTGCTTTCGCTGAGATTGATCCATTCAATACGTATCAATACCGCGAAGGAAATCAATCGCCCTGGTTCGAATGGTGGTATTACAAAGTCGTTCTTCCCGAAACTGGCGAATCATTTTACTTCGTCTACGGCGTGGTAAATCCCTGGGATAAAAATCAGACAATGGGTGGCACCCGCGCCTACGTCGGTATGGGCGATTTCAATGACAACATTGTTGTAGAAAATAAATTTCCTGTTTCAGATTTTTACGCAAGCAAAACACAAACGCTTATTCAGGTAAAAAATAATCAGGCAACAGATGTGAATTTTTCCGGAAACATTGATCACAAATCCTCTGTTTATTCGTGGGACATCTCCATTCAAAAAGAATGGAGCTACAATCCGGTCAGCTGGGCACTCGGCAAAGGCATTACAGATATCGAATGGTATCCGGCACAGGCGAGCGCACGCTGCTCAGGAACAATTATCTCCAACAATCAATTGCGCCAGTTTACGGATGCTCCCTGCTATCAGGATCGAAACTGGGGAAAGAAATTTCCCAAGTGGTGGACGTGGATCGTATCCAATCAATTTAAAGAAAATGCCGATTCCGTTCTCGCTGTGGGCGGAGGTCTTCCTCAATACTACGGAAAAGATATTCCTTTCTCAGGCGTCTCAATCGGCCTTCGCCACAAAGGTGTAAACTATCATTTCAGACCAAATGACCTCGATCTGGTAAAAACAAATGTGTCTATGGGAACGTGGGAAGTCAGCGGCGAAAATGGCCAGTACAAAGTCACGGTGAGCGCCACTGCTCCTAAAGAAAAATTCATGGATCTTCAGTTTGTCACTCCCACCGGTGAAGTGTTTCATGACTACGAAACACTCACTGGAAAGGCCACGGTAAAGCTCTACCAGAAGAGATTGCTTCGCTGGACTTTGCTGGATACGCTCACAACTGATTTCGCAGGGATTGAGTACGGAAGTCATTAGATCTAAAACAAGATTTATTCATTGTCTCGGTTTGAGAACAGTTGTCATAGTGAGAAGATTTTGATTTAAGTCTCTCATGAAAAAATTTCATCTCTTTTTATTCGTGTTACTCGCGAACACGGCTGCCTTTGCCGGTGTTCCCACGCAAAGTAAAACTATTGACGACTACTTCGAACTCTTAAGTTACGACAAAACGGATTTCGAACCGGAAGGTGCGGTCTGTGAACGTATCGCTGTCAGAGAAATCGAGCCCTATTACCCGGCCTCAAATTATAAAATCATCAATAGCATTCAATACGATGAGCACAAGACAACAATCGGTGAACTGGACGTTGTTATCTTTGACAATAACTCCGGAAAGGTCGAGGCCATTGCCGAAGTTAAATGCTGGAAAAGTTTTAAAGGCGGCTTGAAAAAAGCAAAAGAGCAGCGAATGAGATTTCAAACTCACCTCAACCGCAACATCGTTCTGAGTGATAAAGAAAATAAAGTTTATTCCAAAGATGTTTTTAAAAATGTTCAGAAGTATTTCAACATCTCACAACATGGCGGAGTCAATCAAGGATTTGATTTTGAACTAAGCATGGATTTAAAAGAATTGATGGAATTAAGAAAAAGATTGCTCGACTGCCACGCTCAAGGCCGTTGCCCTAGGAGAAAATAGATGAAATACACCTTTGCCCTTGTTTTTACTTTTACCCTTGCTGGCTGTTCGCCAAAAACGACTGAACAAAACAAACTGATCTCTTCTTCTATTATGAATGGTAAAACTGTTCAGGAAAAAGAACCTATCACTGCAAGTGTAGTTGGTATTTATAACCAAAAAGAAAAAAGCATCTGCACTGGTTCATTGATTGCGCCAAATTTTGTCCTCACGGCAGCTCACTGCGTGCCAAACAGAGCTTCTGATGTGAAGATTGTGTTCTCCACAAACATTGATGAAATTATCAATACCCGCGAGATGGATATTCTCCAGGAGTTTGCTCTTCCTGCTGTTGATTTTAAAGTCAGTCCTAAATGGGACCCAAACAATGAAACAGTGGAATTTGATACAGGTGATATCGCCGTGATCAAGTTTAAAGGAACTGTTCCTGCGGGCTATCAGCCTGCGGTGTTTTTAAAAGATGAAAACGATCTGAAAATCGGCGCTCAAGTGACTCTTGCCGGCTTCGGAGTTGACTCTGTTGAAATGAAAGAAATTGATCCTAAAAAATACCGCAAGCTTGAAGAGGCCATCGAGTACGGAGACGTCGTCTGCACGGGAAAAATGGGCAATTACGGGACTTGCTATGAAATTGAAAGAGATGGCGACGGCCAGCTTCGCATGACAACAGCACCGATATCATTTATTCATGAAACAGAAGTTCGTTTGAATGAGAAAAAGGCCGGCACATGTAACGGCGATTCGGGCGGCCCTGCGTACATTTTGAAAGATGGCACTTATTATCTTTTCGGTGTCACCAGCAGAGGTAGCGAACTTTGTAATGAAGTAGGCGTCTATACAAATGCTCTTACTTATAAAGGCTGGATTGACGAGACCATGAAAACTCTCGTCAAATAACTTTAACTTTTAATCATATAACTTTTTCTTATTTTTCTTCAGGACATATTTCGGTTTCTATTATGAGGACCGTTTTCATGTTCTGGAGAAAAGTATGAATGCTTTAAAGAATTTCCTTTCGGGTTTTATTTCCACTCTCCTCTTTCATCAAGGCTTGCTCTATCTTTTTTTTCTCTCAGGCATTGTCCCAGCTAAACCGTTCAGCATGGCCCCGACTGAACCTCTTGGTATTCCCACAGTTCTTTCTCTGGCCTTTTTCGGCGGTCTCTGGGGAATTGCACTCGGGCAGTTGCTCAGTCTCACGACAGAGGCGCATTTCTGGATGAAGAGTTTTTTCTTCGGTGCCCTTCTTCCAACCATCGTCGCCATCTCAGTTGTCTTTCCCTTAAAAGGAATTGAGTTTTCGTTTTCCAGATTATTAGTGGCTTTCATTCTGAATGGAGTCTGGGGACTTGGAACTGCGCTGTTTATTTTTATAAGACAGAAATATCCGATCATTCATAAAGAATCTTTGCGGACAACGTGATTGAGAGATAAAATTTGCATAGCTTCTAATTCCAGACGGAGAACTTATGCAATTATTTATCATCACCGGCACAAGTCAGGGACTTGGACTTTCTCTTGCTGAGCGCGCTCTCACAGAAGGTTTTCACGTCATTTCCATTGGAAGAAAATGTCCAATTGAGCATACCGATCATCAATTTATCCAGCATGATTTATCTTCACCGGATCAGTTAAAAGAAAAACTCCACTCCGCTTTGAATAATCTGAAAGAAAAAAATTTCACGGCCATTCACTTGATCAACAATGCAGCAGTGGTCACACCGGTTGGACATATCGAATCTTTCAGCTGGACTGATATTTCCTCTCACATGCACGTAAACCTATTGATGCCCATCTACCTCTCCGGACTTTTCCTGGAACTGACTAAAATTTGGGAAGGGGCCAGAGTCATCGCCAATATTTCTTCGGGCGCTGCTTTACGGCCGATTGATGGCTGGTCGATGTACTGTACCAGTAAAAGTGGACTAAAAATGTTCAGTGATTGCCTTTCAGGGGAAAAAAATGAAGTCAAAACTTTGAATTTCAATCCCGGAGTCATGGATACGAACATGCAAAGTACGATAAGGGAACAAGAAGAAGGAAATTTTTCCCGCGTTTCGGAATTTCGTGAATTAAAGGAAAAGAATCGACTCGCCCCCACCGATAAAGTAGCGATGTGCTTGATTAAACTCCTTCGTGAGCATGATCTGATTCAGAAAAACTGGTACGACGTTAAGGATCTGACAACATAGGTAACGATGAATACAAAATATCTTTTTTCGCTCGCTCTATTAACACTCACCTCTTGTTCTTCTTCTATTAAAGAAAACAATCGCGAAATTGCCTCTGTTAAAGAAGGGAAATATTTTAAAGAAGTGACAGAAGAGGCCGGGCTGCCGAGAACATCGACTTCTACTTTTAATGTTTTTGATTATGACAACGATGGTTGGGTGGACTTCATTGCCAGAGATAAACTCTACAAGAACGTTTCAACTAATGAGCGTTTTAATTTTGAAGATGTTACCGAAAGGGTGGGATTAGCCACTTTGAAAGGTAATCCGGTCTTTATTGACATCAACAATGACGGATTGATTGATATCGTTTCGAATTCCGGCCAGGTTTTTCTTCAGAAAAAACTCCATCATTTTGTTGAATCATCCAAAGAGCTTAATCTCAAATTACCGGAAAATATTCATACGATCAGTTACGGCGATTTTAACCGCGACGGATATGCAGATCTGGTTGTGGGGATGAATGAAATTCATAAGGACAATCAATTTACATTCGTGCCGCCTCATTTTTATATGAATTTTGGCGGAAAATCTTTTATTGAAATCAGCAATCGTTTCGGCTTCTCGAATTTTAATGCTTACACCAGAGGAATTCAATGGGCGGACTATAACAATGATGGCTGGGCGGATGCTTATTTTTCTAATTATCGTTTAAGGCAAAATTTTCTATTCAAAAATTATCAGGGAAAACTTCTTGATGTCGCGGCTTCAACAAACACTCAGGGTGAAAATAACCCGACAAAATTTTATGATGAAGTTTTAAAAGCCAAAAAGGGTCCAAACTACGGCCATACGATTGGTTCTGTGTGGGCGGACTTCAACAACGACGGAAACTTCGATCTGTGGACTTCTAATCTAGTCCATAAATATATCGGACCGACAAACAGTGGCGGCTACGATTATAGAGGCTATGTTTGCGATGATTCTAAAATTTACCGCAACACCGGAGCCCCCGAGTACCGTTTCGTCGATATGAGAAATGATTCCGGCATTCCTTTAAAACCCAAAGGTGGATGGGATGTTTATAAAGGTGATGAGCTTTGGGCCCAGTCAACGTCTGCTGATTTCGACAATGACGGTTTAGTCGATATGTACATTACCCAGGTTTACAATTTTAATTACTCTCATTCACTCCTTTATAAAAATGCCGGCAATTTTAAATTTAAGGAAGTCAGTCAGAATGAAGGAACTAGAGTCATCGATACTTATGCAGGGGCCTGGGCCGATTTTAATAATGATGGAAAAATGGACCTGATTACATCTGGGCGCGAGGCCGTTGGAGTTGATGCCCGCATGAGACTTTTCAAGAACATTTCATCTGATGCCAATCACTGGTTAAAGTTAAGAATCATTGGGAAAAAATCGGGCAGAAATCCTGTCACGACACAAATCCGCGTGGTTCATGACAAGGGCCTCTTTTTAAGACAAGTGGAAGGCGTTACAGGAACGATGAATCAGCAAAATGATCCGAACATCCATTTTGGTCTCGGCACAGTTGATAAAATCAAATGGATCGAAGTGAAATGGAGCTCTGGAAAAAAACAATACATTAAGAATGTTTCAGTCGATAAAACTTATATCATTACAGAGTCAAATTAAGATGAAAAAAGAACAAATGATCGCTCTCGCGCAGGGCCAGCTGGATGCTTATAACAACCGGGACCTTGAAAAATTTCTCAGCCACTATCATCCTCAAGTGGAAGTCTTCCGTCTCAATACCGGTGATTGCATATGCAATGACTTCGAGACATTTACCAAAATCTACAAAGAACGCTTTGAACAGAACCCAAATTTAAACTGCGAATTAAAAAATAGAATTGTTCTTGAAAATACTGTGATGGATGAAGAATGGGTCACAGGCGTGACCGGAGCAACAGCTCCAAGTCACGTAGTGGCCGTTTATGCCTTTGCAGATGGACTGATTTCGAAAGTCTGGTTTGTCAGGTAAGTCACGTTTTTAAAAACGCAACAGCTTCAATCCCCTGAGGCATTTCGCGATACTTGCACATCGTGACGTCGCCTCCGCGGGAAAGAACGATTTCTGCCAGATCATCCAGCACATCGTCTTCAGGCACTGCGAGATTCTTCATTGATGTAGCACTGATTTTTCCACTGTCCCTGTCCAGTTTGCCCCAGATAAATTTATCGTGAGGAATAACCAGATCCTGAATCTTGCCTTGAACAGCGGCAATTGTAATTTCCTTCAGGTCGGTTAAAACTTTTCCGTAAGGACCTTCTTCGTTATAGCGCTTCAGAATCAACTTTCCTTCTTCTTCTCTCTTCTCATCAAGCAACAAAAGACTTTTGTGATGAAGATCGCGATAACTCATACGATCGAGGTTACCGATGATTCTTTTTGAAATCAAATCCGGATCGCGGTTGAATTTTTCAAACACATCGTGATGGTTTTGAACGCCACCGAGAATAATCGGGAAATGATCGTCCTTCATATAGTTATAAAATTTTTCTTCCGCCATCAGGATTAATTTCTCGCGCTCTTTCTTCTCTACTGTCTTTTGCTCTTCGGGTTTGGTTAAAACCACTCTCGCTACTTCAGAAAGAGAAAAGGCGTCGCCTTTAAGCAAGCGACACATTTTGCCGCTTAAAGTAATCAACCAGAACTGATCTTCTTTGTTAATCCAGTTCAAAACCGGTTTTAAGTGAAGACTTCGCGCCACGATCACACTCTCAATAACCGGAAATGGAATAAAAAGATGTCCGTTAAAATCGGTGGTGATGTAAAGGGCCGTCGACATATTCGCTCTGATCAGATCTTTGGGATTGATGGAGTGAAGTTGCTCTAAAATTTTATCAGCTTCGCGATGACTGACTTGAGCTCTCACGGCAAGCTCTGCTTCTTTCAATTTTTTGCGGATTAAAGCTTCGCGATCTCCACGAAACTCCTTGGAAAAATAGATTGAAAGAAAGACATTTTGCTCAATCTCTTTATTCTTTTTTCCCAGATAAGTTTCCAGAAAGTGTTTTGTTTTTAAAAGATTTTCCTGATTGTTGTACTTGACGGTATTCATTTTTGAACTCCCTTGTTTGTCATAAACCAAGTATGCGACAAAAAGGGAGTTTGCAAAAATAGATAAATAAGACGTTTTATTACGTTAAAAGCGGATCAAGGCTTTACAGGGATGAGAATTTCTACAACGTTATCATTCGGTGGAGTCGTCTGTGGATTGGTCAAATAATTTTCAATCCCCCAGGTGTCGATCATTTCAGCTCTTTTCACATGAAGATTATCAAACACTCGTCCGCAGGCTTCAGGTATTTCGCTGTAATTTCCTTTAAAAAGATAATTGAGATAAGTTCCGCCTTCAAATAATTCATAGCGAAGTCCGGGAATATCAAAAGAAGGTTTCTCTTCGAGCATAACGCCTGCGCGATAAACCATTTCAGGATTGATTTTATAAAGACTCGCAAATGTTTTCATTTTGAGTTTCGGCAAGAGCGGATCAATGATCGCTCTGAATTCTTGCCAGCACTTCGGTGCTATTTCCATGAAGGGGCCGGTTTTTTCCAGAAAAAGATAATGTGTGGGTGTCCATACTTTTTTCTGTGCATCGAGATTTAAATCCATATTTTTTTCCTATGTAAAATTTAAATTGAATTTGATTTTAACAGAGGAATGATTTTCGTTAAACTCAATTGATTAAAAAAATCAGGAGGGTTTATGGCACGCGTATCCACTTATCTCAACTACAACGGACAAACCGAAGAAGCGTTTAACTATTATCGCAAAGTTTTTAACACTGAATTAATGGGGCCGATTATGCGCTGGGGAGAAATGCCGGTGAAACCGGGGCAACCTCCAGTTCCGGCCAGTTTGTCCAACAAGGTCATGCATATGGCAGTCACCATATACGCCGGTCACATTTTAATGGGAACGGATTCGCCGGAAGAACTTGGTTTTAAAACCAATTTCGGAAACAACATGTACATCATGCTAGAGCCGGATTCACGTGAGGAAACGGAAAGATTCTACAAGGCCCTCTCTGAAGGCGGAAAAGTAGAAATGGAATTACAGGATACTTTTTGGGGCGCCTATCATGCCACCTTCGCAGACAAATTCGGGCAAAGATGGATGTTGAATCATCAAAACAAAAAGTGAGTTTAAAACTGAGCGGCCAGCCATTCGGGTTCATCGAGTGGCAGGTCATGTCCTGCATTGGGATGAATAAGCAAAGCTCCTTTCAATTCCGCTGCAATGGATTTTGAACAAGCGCTGGAGCAGAGCCTGTCCCCTTCTGAACAAATGACTTTCAATGGCAGCTTTAATTGGCCGATGTGAATATTGTTGGCAAGAACCAACTGGCGAAAAAAATTTTTCCTTTTGATACGGTGATCTTTGGAAAAATTCACAAAGCGTTCCAGATAGCGGCTGATTGATTCGGGTTTATTTGAGGTGATATTGAGAATCACCTGTTCTTTTTGAAAAACGCCTTTTGAAAATAAGGTGCGCACGATTTTCGAATACAATGTCGGGTTCAAACGCTGATAAAAAGGAGAGAATTGTTTTAGGGAGCAGTTTATGGTCGTCACTGAGAGAACCTGCTCAGGATAAAGTTCGGCCCATTTCAGAGCGATCATTCCTCCGAGTGAAATGCCACAAATGTGAAACGGCTTTCCATCTTTGACAAACTGACTTTGAGATGAAATCTGTCGAATGGCCTCCACTGGATCAATCGGGGTCTCACTTTCACAGAGAAGTCCATTGCCGGGAATTTCTAAAAATTCGACCTCGTCATCAGGATGAGCGGCCCTGAATATTTCAGGGAAATCTCCCCAATGAAAAGCAGCGCGGGTCAGGCCACGCAAAAAGATCCAGCGTTTCTTTTCCATTTCTAATACCATTTTTCCTGCGCCTGATGGGCATGTTGTTTTCTGATCGTTTCGTCCAGCTGGCTCCAGACGCTATGAGAGTAAAGGGCCTTGAGCATAAATTCAAAAAGCAATGTGTGACGACGATAAGTTCTCTTCAATCGATGTTCTTTAACCGGATTAAAAATCCCTTCTCTTGAAAACAACTGCCACGGATTTTTTTTCACCCATGACCACGATCCCATTTCCAGAGTTAATGGAAGATAAATCACAGAAGGATTTTTCTTCTTAAGTTCGAGATAGAAATGATCCCACAGATCCCCGCTGATCAGATAGCTCTTAGACTGCGGCTCAATGTGATAGATGTGAAAGGGATACGTTTCTTCAAAAAGTCTTGCAAAGGCGTGAACTTCCGGCAGAAGATCGAATGGTTTTTTCGTATAAGAAAAAGGAAACCACAATCGGTCTTTCAATCCAAAACCGGAATGAAAATCAATTGAAATCACGCACGAGCTTTTCTCTGTAGTTGAAAAAAATTTCTGTGCCACCGCCTGATTTTCTTTTTCCATTTCATCAGTGCGCCCCTGGTACCAGGGAAGAGCGGATGTATACCTTTGCCCTCCGACCAGAAAAGGAGTGCGGTCAACCGCACGCACCGGCGAATTTCTCATCAAGTCGACATTGTTGCCGTTGGAGCGTTTAAATTTTTTGTACCCTACCGGGTTGACCAGCGGAATAATCACCAGTCTGATATGACGAAATAATTCCTGATGAGCTTTGTCCCAGACCAGGCGATCAATGGTTGTTTTCAGGAGACTCCAGGCGAGCTGCGCTCCGACTCTTTCAATTCCGTGAATTCCTCCGGTAATAAATAAAGTCGGGGCCGACGGTTCACCCGCGCCAATAGTAAAACTGTAGATGGGATATGTTTGTCCATTCCCATCACCCTCATGCTGAATGTCTGCGAGCGTTTCCAGTCTGACGAGGTCTTTCAAAGGCCCGTCTTGACTGACCAGCCTCGCCAGCTTGGAAAGTGAATCAATCATCAAACTAATTATTGAATTACCTGAAAGCGTCTAGCAAGAGAATTTGTCATTTCTGCTTTTTTTAAAACAGTAAGAAAATCAATGCATCCAAAATCACTGTCCAGCGCAGGGACGCCGACGATCTTTGCCCCATGTTTCAAATAGGATTTAAGCAGTGGAGGAATCAAAGCTTCCGCTTCCATCTTTTGCTCGTCAGTCAATCCATTCTGATAAAAAGAATACCAGAGATCAAAATCCGGCATTGAATACTTTCTTTTAGGATTGGCGCTGATGTCATCCGCAATCGCCTTAGTCTCAACAAAGTACTTGTAAACCAGAGCAGCTTTGTTGGCCTCTGTGACTTTTATACTTGAACAACCAAAAAGCACGGCTGATTCAGAAAGATTCATATACTCCGTGATCCCTCGCCACAAAAGAGAAAGAACCGATCCTTTGCGATGATCCTTGTGAATACAAGCTCTCCCCAACTCCAGGTGTGGACCCGGAAGATCAAAAACATTTTTTAGATTGAACTCGCTTTCCGTATAAGAAAGATTTGAATAGCTCATGCAGTTGACTCGATAAGTGCCAATCACCTTTTTTGTTTCTTTATGAACGATAATGAGATGATCAAAGTGAGCGTCGTATTTATCAAAATCAATTCCTTCCAGATTCATATTTTGAAATTCATTGTAGAAAACGTCGTGGCGAAGACTAAAACTGTTGATCAGCTCTTCAAAGCTATCTGCAGTTTTCAATAGATAAGAACCACTTTCAATGGAAAGATGAATCTTTTGCTTAAAATTAAAAAGACCATTCCATTTGAGAAGAGTTGTCTGCTTCAAGTCTTTGGCCCATGCTTTCATCGAATCCTCCTGGATGCGTAAGAAGTGTTTTTAAAAATTGCATTGTGGTTATGAATGTCTGATCTATCTGAAGAGCTGTGCCGATGGACGGATTTAATTCAACGGCATCAATCGATTTGATATTTAAGTGAGAGAATTTTTCTCCCATGAGTCTTAAATCCTCTTCTGAAAGTCCATCGTTAACCGGCACTCCTGTCGAAGGGGCAATTCGCGGATCAACGCTGTCGACATCAAAACTGAGATGGACCGGATCGTTTTTAACTTTATGAAGAATTTCCTCAAAAACGTTTTGAGCTCCCCATTTGCGAATGCGCCGACGTGTGTAGGCTTTAATGCCCAGGCGTTCAATCGTTTCCTCTTCAAACGGATCGAGATCTCTCAAGCCGACATAAATTAATTTTTCCGGATTTAAAGAGCGCCTGAGCCACTTAAAATGATGGCCGGCAATGTTATTCAAATTTAAAAGAATGGACATCGGCATTCCGTGCAGATTTCCGGTGAGAGAATAAGAAGGAAGATTGAGGTCCGCATGGGCATCAATCCAGAGAACATGGCCGTCTGGAAAATGTCTGACAAACGCTCCCACTGTGGAAATAGCAATGCTGTGATCCCCTCCCCAATTGAGAAGAATTCCTTCCTCGTTATAAAGATCACTGCATTTGGTATAAATTTCTTCAAACAAAGACCATTGAAATTTTCTCAAATCAGAGTCGTTGAAAAATTTTGCTTTTGAAGTGAACTGATTTTGTGAAAGCGTGCCGCGATCAATAACAGCGATGCCTGCATTTTGAAGTATGGAGAAATACTCTTTTGCTTTTAGAGGTGAAGCAATCAGCCCCCGTTGCATTTGCCCGAGCTCAAGACCTATACCGGAAAAATTCAGAACGCTTTTCATTAAAACAGACTCTCGCACCATTCTTTCCATGTTTTGCAATCATTCAAACTGTTAGTAATGAGCACTGGTTCATGAAATTCAATGACAACTTTTATTTCCGTCAGTTTAAAAAGACCCAGCATATGCAAGAAAAAATTATCTCTTCCGACGTAAGCGGCAGCACTGAGAGGTTCATAGCGGAACCGGAATGGCTGAACGGCAATATGATTTTGTTCTGCAATTTCAAACGCTCCTTTTTTCCAGAAAGAAGATCTCCTGATCGCCGTTGTTCCGGATGGAAATATCGCCACTTTCTTTTTCTCTGCTACAAGCGCCCGGGCAATCTGTTTTTTCGCGCGCTCGCGCGAATGGACATTTCCTCTGTCGACAAAAATGGTTTTCACCTTTTCGGCCGCTTTGCCGATCAAAGGCCAGAACTTGACTTCTTTTTTACTGACAAAAGAAATGTCTGGAACAGATTTCATCAGAACGGGAATATCGAGATAGCTGATATGATTGCCCACCAGAATACAGGGCATCTCCTGAACGCTCGGCATACCTTTGACTTCAATTTTCATATTGAAGAGTGAAAGAATTTCGGTCGACCATCTTTTTTTCAAGTCAACGATATTCACGTTGCCGTTAAAAGACTCTTTGAGATACTTGCCCGTGATGAAAAAGACTTTCAAGGCGTTGAGAAATTTCATAAGAGCTCCGGGTTTCAATATTATCTTCAAAGAAAGTCAGACGGATTTTTTGCTGAATGACGGCTTCTTTCACTGATTCAAAAGTCTGCTCGCAGCTGAGAATGGTTTTCCAGGAATGGATTTGTTTAGGAGCATGCAAATCGGAATTGGCGATGATCGGCAATCCGCTTTTCAAAACATCATCAAATAAAAAAGCGCCGCTTGCTGCTTCCCAGGCATCAAACCAGTCTTTGAGTTCATGACGGCGGTCCCAAAGATGATACGTTTGATGTTCAAGCATCCTGGTTGAAACGGGATGGGCTGCAATGGCGAGCGCTTCCTGATTTTTAATACGGCGGAGAATGTCCAATACATCTCCGTCTGCACTGATAAAGTCTTTGATTCCAACCGCCACAATATGGGCCGAGCGATTGAATGAAAAAGAATTCTTGGTTATTTCGACGCCGGGAAGAACAAGCATGCCATAGTCGGTCATAGCACGTTTCGCTTCTTTGTGAATTTCCTGCAGATAATGTGGGAAGGTCTCGCGGGTCAACGTTTTTTTCAGCGTTCTGGAAGCTTTTCCCAGAAAAGTTTTTTCTTCACAAAGGTGATCAGTGATAGCGATGATTTTAATTCCACGACTGCCGAAGAGATCAACAATTTCTTTTATGGAAAGTTGTCCATCACTGTAATGAGAATGAATGTGCAAATCTGCAAGCATCATAAATTAATGCTAATCTCACGCACATTTTAATGTCACATCAGGTTTTTGTTAGAACGGCCAGGATTTGGTTAAATAAGTGTTGTGATTTGTAAGAAACATCGTCCTCAAACTTGAGTTAAATCATGTTTTTTCCGCCCTTTTATAGTACTCTTTCGCCATGACAATGTACAAATTTAAAGACATTACAAAAGATCATGCACACCTCGGAGGAAAAGGTTTCGCTCTGGGCCTTATGAAAAATGCTGGCTTTCCGGTTCCGGATGGTCTCATTCTCACTGAAATTCCAGAGAGTGATCAGCAATGGGCGGGAATACTTTCCTGGTGGAAAGAACTGGGATCACCGAAACTTGCGGTCAGAAGTTCTGCTGTCGGTGAAGATTCGAGCGAAACCAGCTTCGCCGGTCAGAACTCGACTTTTCTCAACGTTGAAAGTGAATCCGGTTTGAAAAAAGCCGTGAACAACTGTTTTCAATCGATGTTCAAACAATCGAGCTCAATGTATCGCGAACATTTTTTAAAAGAAAAGGCCAGCGATGCCAAAATGAATGTCGTCATTCAGGAAATGGTTGATCCAAAGTACTCAGGCGTTTTCTTCAGCGTCGATCCCCGCAGTAATGAAAAAGGATGGATAGCTGAGGCCATTGAAGGTCTCGGAGAAGATCTTGTATCAGGAAAAAAAACACCACATCACTTTGAAGAAAAAAAGACATGTACGACTCCGCTGTTTAATTTGCAGGAAGTTGTTAAAACAGGTCTGGCAGTCCGCGATTTTTTCGGTCTGGAAATCGATATGGAATGGGCCATTGATCAGAAAGGAAACTTTCGCGTTCTACAGGCCCGTCCAGTTACTGCACTTTCAGGGAAATCAGAGGAGAAACGTTTAATCGATGAAGAACTTAAACGTTTAAAGGCCACTCACGCCCCTGACACCATCTGGGATGGAAATACTTTTGCGGAATGGAGTGGGCCTCCAAGTGAGTTAACCTTTTCCGTCTGGAGTGAAGCCTTTGCCAGAAAACATGCCTTTTCAAAAGCCTTGAAGAAGCTTGGCTATCTCGGGATTGAAAATGAAATTCAAAATGAAACACACTCACTTCTCGAAAAAATATTCGGCCGGGCCTACGTTAATATTTCAATGATGGCACCGCTTTACTTCGGTCCTATTCCTTATCGCCTTGAATACGATCACTCTCCCAAATTAAAATTTGATTTCGGGAAAATGACTTTCAAAACTTTTGTTCTCACACCTTTTACTATGGCGAGAATGGTTGGGGTGAGCTTCCGTCTTTCCACTGAAAGACAAAAGTGGCTCTCCGAGTGCGCGCGCGAACTCGCTCTCTTTCACGACAAATCGTTTCGCTTGAAAGATGTGACTTATTATCGCAACCACACTGATGAACGTTTATTTGATTCTTTTAAAAGAGAAGTCACAAATTTTTATGACGAACATCTCGTCTGGCCTTTAGTTCTTGTTTCATTAATTGAATCAACCACACAAAGTCTGAAAGCTCTATTGAAGGGCGTTCTGCCAGCTGACGAAATTGAGAGAACCATGAATCACTGGCTGGGAATCGGCCTTCATACCGTCACGATGGAAATGAATATGAATTACAGCGAGGCTTCGCTCAATTCAAATTTACGTTCTGAATTTCTGGCGCAATTCGGCCATCGCGGACCGGGAGAACTCGAGCTTTCCAACCCGCGCTGGATGGAATTGGGCGACAATGCTTTCATCAAAATGTCCCGCTCGGACAAAAAGATTCATGCAGAAGGCGCGGTTTCTGTTGAAAAAGAAATCCAGTCTCTCAACACTTATAAAAAACAAGTCATCGAAAAAGAATGGGCCCTCCTGCGCGAAATGCTGGAGCTGAGAGAAAAATGGAAAATGAATCTTCTTTCTCCTTACTCCCATATCCGCTACTCCGCTCTGGAAATTGCCCGCAGAAACAACCTGGGCGATTCTATTTTCTGGATGACCTGGCAGGAAATTCTGAATAAAGATTTTGACTTGAAACGCGCGGCCCACAGAAAAAACAGCGCGATGTTAAGCAAATCCATTTATCTTCCTG
>DAIQAU010000017.1:24107-26059 GCA_036781565.1 Bacteriovorax sp.
CGCGCGGCCCACAGAAAAAACAGCGCGATGTTAAGCAAATCCATTTATCTTCCTGGTATCGTCGATCTGAAAGGATTGGAATCCATTCTTACTAAAACAACAGAAACAAAAACAAACAATACTCTTGTCGGTGAAGCTCTTTCACCGGGATTAGTGTTCGGAGAAATCCGCGTCGTCACCGATCCGGAAAAAGTTGATATGAGCAGCTGGCCTGAAAATACTGTCCTCGTCGCCGAATCAACAGATCCGGGATGGACTGGATTATTTCTCAAGTCAAAAGCTGTCATTGTAGAGAAAGGCGGAGTTCTTTCTCATTGTGCAATCGTTGCCCGCGAAATGAATTTGCCGGCAATCAGCGGAATCAGACAATGTCATCTTCGTTTTAAAGACGGAGATAAAATCTGGGTGGATGGAAATAATGGACGTGTTACTCTGGCTAAAAACTAATCACGAACTCGCGACAAGAGGAATAGCTCCTTCAATTATTCCCATGGTTCTCATTCCGTTGACGGCAGTCACTGTCGGCATGACCTCTCTTGCGGGCATCGTCGCTGGCTGGTTCGGTGTGAAACTTCACACTGAAGGCCCGAAACAATTCCTTGAAGTGCTTTTGAAAAAAAGAGTTCTGGCCAGCATGATTGTCGTGAATTTGATCGGCCTTGGTGCTTACAAGAGTTACGTTTATGTAAAAACGATGCCAAGTTTTGTCTTCACGATAAATCGTCATTCAGAGAGCGAAGCTATTGCTTCTCAAGTTTCTTATACAGAATCGCTGTATCGCAAACACGAATACGTCGGAACAATTGTTCCTTCGAGTTTTAATTCCCTCACTCTGGACAAAGAAGTTAAATTGCCGAAAGGAGCCTTCCGCTCGGGTGTCATCAGTGGTTCTTCTCTTTTTTACGGCCTCGATGACGGCTACATTTACGAGTTCGACAAAAATACTCTCGCTCAAAAAAGAAAATTTTTCGTCGGAACTCAAGTCACAACAAGACCAGTGATTTTTAAAAACCGCCTTTATTCAGGCGAAGGCAATCACGACACACATCATGCACGCATTTATTCATTTGATCTTGCGACAGGAAAATTCATCAACGCCTTTCAGACAAAAGGACACACTGAAGGACAGCCCTTAATTGCAAACTGGAAAGGCCAGGATCTTCTTTTTGTGACAGCTGGTGTGGACGGTCTTTATGCAGTTGATCCGATCACAATGAAGGAACTCTGGCACGCAAAAGATGGCCACCTTGATGCCACAGTTACAGTTGAAAAAGGTGTCGTTTACATGGGTTCTGGTGTTGAAAAAGGAACAGTCAGAGACAGAAGCTACGCTGTCGCTTATGACTTTGCGACAGGAAATAAAATCTGGAAAAAAGAATTGCCTCTTTCAAACTGGATGCACCCATTGATTGCAGAAAAAAATGTCTGCTTTGTTCTGGGAGAAATTTACTTTCCGTCGAATGTCGGTCTTTTCCACTGCCTGGATAAAATTACAGGCGAAGCTGAATTCTCAATGCCTTTTGATGCTCCTCTCGCCTCCAAACCTTATTACATTAAATCAGGCGACCAGGAATACGCTTTCATCGGCGATTTCAAGGGCACAATCTGTGGTGTGAATTTAACCCGCAGAGAAAAAATGTGGTGTCACAAAACAGGAAACGAAAAAACAAACTACGCCCTTTCAAGCTTTGACTACGATGCCGAAAAAGGAATTCTCTGGTATCCGAGCATGGACAATGGGCTCTATGCAGTCGAACCCATCAGCGGAAAAATACTGACTCACTGGAAAGCTGAAAAATGGAATGATAATTATGCCGCGGTTTCGATTGAAGGTGGGAATGTCTGGCATATGGATATTGAAGGGGTTCTTAGAAAATTTAGTGTGAAGTGAGCTGGTTTGCGGTTTGGGGATCGGTTGGATGTTGGTAGTTGGATGTTGGACGAAACGTTTA
>DAIQAU010000017.1:26159-28869 GCA_036781565.1 Bacteriovorax sp.
TCCCGATCATACTCCCGCGAATAATTCTCCTTAATAAACCCTTTCACAGACTCCACCGGAACATAATCCTCAACATAAAGCTTCGCGGCCATTCCCGCATTCTTCGCGGCCGCAATTTCTTTCGGACTTTCTCCGACATACATTGAAGGACAAGATTCAGCTTTGGAAATAGCCTTGATGAATAACGTTGGCGCTGGTTTCATTTCAGTGTTTTTCAACGGTAAAATAATTTCGTCGTAAACCGTCCAGTCAAACGGCCTGTCTTCCGTCCATCCGTCGGCGATCACTTTTTTCAGTGTTTGTAGTTTTTCATCGTAGTCCATTCCAAAATCTTCCGGAATATTGGAGATGATTCCGATGTGAAAACCTTCACGCTTTAATT
This sequence comes from Bacteriovorax sp., assembly GCA_036781565.1. Taxonomy (GTDB): domain Bacteria; phylum Bdellovibrionota; class Bacteriovoracia; order Bacteriovoracales; family Bacteriovoracaceae; genus Bacteriovorax. The sequence goes on from DAIQAU010000017.1 coordinate 26,542, forward strand.
CTTCAATGTATTCGCGAGCGCCTTTCATGTATTTCAGGTGCTTCATATCTTTGGTGTTCACCACAGTATCACCCAGGTCAAAATACACCCACGGACGCTTATCCTGTGCATGCGTTTTGGTGTGAATACTGAAAAGGCCGATAAAAAACAAAATGCGAGAAAGCTTCTTCATTCATTTCCTCCTTGAAGACTAACCTACCTTCACTTTGATTATCGACCTCTCTCCTATAAATAAACCTGACGTAGATCAAAAAAAATCATTCATTTAAACATCTATTTCATTGGAGAATCGGACTTACTTTACCGTCCAGGTTCAGCTCTTTCACCCATTGCTTCACAGTCTCGAGATGAATCTCTTCTTCCTGTAGAGCAATAGTAAACTCATCTACGGCCTCTTTAAGGCCCAAATGAATGGCCAGCTCAAGAAGTGTCTCCCAACTAGCATTGTCTACCAATTCGGCCTGTAAAATGGTTTCTAACGACTGCAGGAACGTTGTTCTGGGGTCGTTGATGACTTGGATCCATCCCATCCCCGCAATCCCGGCAATATCCGCAGATGGAGTCATGGCCGTCGGGTCTCCTCCGAGTTTCATCATCATTTCCGCTGCCATATTGAAGTGTTTCAACTCTTCCATATAAAACTGCTCGATCGTCATCAGATCAGGAAGTCCTTCCTGATTTGATGTTCCCTGATATTTGCTGATCAGGGCCTCATACAGACGCGTCCCAGTTCGCTCAAAAGCAATGCGCTCGCCGAGTTTATCCTTGAAAATATGATTGCCCATGAATAGTTTTTCCTGAGCTGAAGACATGAGCCCTTTCACTGTCATAGGAATTGGGACAGAGCCCATTGGTTCGCCTTCCTGCATGTACATGACTCGATTTTCTCCCAACAATGAGGAGTCTCCGGGCGGAGGAGTCGTTAAACTTTCTGCTCCCTCTTTTGTCTTCATCGCTTCTTTAATCGAAGTTAAAACACCTGTTCTATTCATTCCTAAGTTTGTTTCAATCGTTTCCATTATCGACTCCTAATGTTTGTTCAGAAGATTCATCGCATTTTCAGTGCCCGGTTTATAAATATATCCAGCGGCCACTGTTTCAGACGGAATTCCTTCCGAGTTCATATAATCGCGGTACTGAACAGAAATTTCTGTTTCTTCTTCCGAACTCGTGACAAATTCTTTTCCAACGGAGCGATAGTCCACTTCTTTTTTCAAAACTTCGCGGACAAATTGGCGATGGCCTTTGTATTCAAGCGGCGCCGGCAATTTTCCCGAAATGATTTCCTGCGGATCCCGCAGTTCAATTTGTTTGAAGATTTCCTGCACGGCCTGGAAATGTCCTAATTCGTAATCGAGAAATCTCTCCCACAGGGCCTTGATCCGTGGATTAGTTTCAGACATCAGGCACGAATAATAATTATAAACTTCATTGGCTTCATGGATGAGCCATTTTTCCAACCACGTTTCTTCGGGATCGATAATAGATTCATATTGAGTTACATGTTGTTCTTCAATCGATGCAATTTCAGCGTAAAGCTGTCGCGCCGTAGGGTCAGAGAATAGCGGACCTATATTCATATAATAGTTATGCGTCTGTTGTTCACCTGCCATGATAGTGAGCGCATGAAATTTACTGATGAGCTCTGCTGAATTCCTATCATAGGGAAATCGCAAATCATCGACGGGATCTCTGTGTTCAAATAAAGTAGGTCTTCCAGGAATAATGTCAGTGTAATTTTGAAGAATGCAATTGGAGTCTTTTCCTTCAAGGCGGTCAAGCAAAGCGGTGTATCGATACAAATGATCGAAATCCTCCAGCAAACCATAGCGATAAGTTTGAGCGAGATAAGGATCCGGCTCTTTTAAGGCCACTGCCGCAGTTATTTCAATGGCAACTTGCTCGTAGCCAATGGTTGTTTCCAGTGACGAATGATCAGAACCTAAAAGCCAGTTGACCAGTGTGGCCTGATGTTGTTCCACTCTTCGGATTTTTGCCAATGGCAATTGAAGTTCGGCATTCATTCTGGCACAAGAATGACTAAAGCGGACGGCTTCTGATTCTATGCCATTCATCAATATCACCCTTATTCGGGTGAAAGCATCATCGTTTAATTTGCTCAGCGGTTTTTGAACCAGGTCTTTCCACGTGAAACGTTGCTGATCCAGCGGAGTGCCTTTGTCAGTAAATAGGTTAATACTCATATGTTTCTCCTCGTGATTATGTCTTGAGTGAACAAGATCTAATCTGCAAGGAGAATGCCTTCCGGGGAAATTATTTTCTGGAATCGAGAGGAATGATTATGCTGAAAACAGTGCCTTCTTCCTT
>DAIQAU010000018.1:0-10833 GCA_036781565.1 Bacteriovorax sp.
GAAAAAAACAACAGGGTAAGCTGATCATTATTGGCGGTCACGAAGATAAAGAAGGAGATATGGAAATTCTTCGCACAGTGGCCGACGGCGTGGGAGATGGCAAGCTCTGCATTGTCTCCGTAGCGAGCAGTGTGGGAGATGAATTGTGGGAAACTTACCGCCATGTCTTCAAAGAATTGGGTGTAAAGAAAATGAGTCATCTTGATGTCGTTCATCGCACGAAGAGCATTGATACGGCCGGATATAGTGCGGTTAAGGATGCCAGTGTTATTTTTTTTACTGGTGGAGATCAATTGAAAATCACTTCTGAACTGGGCGGGACCATTATTCAGGAAAAAATTGCAGAGATTTATAATCACGGCGGAATCATCGCCGGCACATCGGCCGGAGCTTCAGTGATGGGAGAAACAATGATGATTGCCGGAACATCCGATGTCTCTTTCAGAATCGGCTCGGATGCTTTAAAAATGGCACCCGGACTTGGGTTTGCGACGAACGTAATGATCGATCAGCATTTTGCGGAAAGAGGCCGTATCGGACGGCTCATCGGCGCCACTGCCCACAATCCCAAATATCTTGGAATTGGGATTGATGAAAACACTGCCATTGTTCTTCAGGATAGAGTTCGCTTTGATGTCATCGGTGACGGTGCCGTTTATGTTCTGGACGCGCACGAAGCGCATGGATGTAATGTCTCAGAAGCAGAACAGGATGTTGCGCTCTCAATTTTCAATGTACGCCTTCACATGTTGTCGAAAGGAAACTGGTTCGACCTGACAAAAAAAATAGCGTTTACTTCCTGATCCGGGATTTGGCTTCCTGTAGAAAAAATTTAATGAAGTCCGGTGAAGCCATCTGATGTTTCAAATCGGCGGCCAGCGCCAGCATCGCATCCTGGTAATAAGCGACTTCTTCATCTGGATCGGAAAAGTTTTTATGGACCGGAAGCCGTGATCTCCAGTAAGAATTTTGGCAAAGAAATTTTGGAAGTGATTCTAAAACATCAACTGCAGATCTCGGCATAAGGCCGACAGAAATATGCATAGACTCTTTTTGGGTTCTGGCGATATGCCACCATCCCGATGGAATATAAAGCCAGTCACCGGCTTCCATCAATACTTTGAGAACTTGCTCGCCGTTTTCTTTTTCATATTCCATATTTTTTGGAACCGAAGTGAGAAGCGGTCGAGGATGAACAGTATTGGGTCTCAGTGTGTATTCTTTTGATCCTTTGGTTTGGATAACAAAAACCTCTTCAATATCATAATGCCAGCCAAAAGCATTATGCCCTTCAGGTGTGCAATAAAGCTGAATGTCCACTTCTGTTCTGAAAGGCACGGCAAAATCGTCAGCGAGGGATTTTAACATTGAATGGCCTTTCTCTGCGTAACGCAAAACGAGTGTATTGCCCTCGCGGTAATATTTCATCGCTTCATCATAGCTCATCTGTTCAGAGTCAACTGCCACGGCGCCATCTTTAACAATTCTTAAAATGGCCTGTTTCGACTCAAGGACCTTTTGCACAACATTCCAGTCGAGATAAGATTCTAGTGGCTTCGCCGCATTCGGCGCGGAATAAGGAAGACGAGTGAAATTTTTGTTCAAAAAACTTTCCAGCGATGTCTCGCCGAGCAGGGCCTTGAGAATCTGCATTTCGCACCTCATTTAAATGGAATGAAATTTTTTAACATAGGTTGGACGAAACATGAAGGGACAACACATTCTTATTTTTCAAGGTCTTTATTATTTGCTGACGGCCATCTGGCCTTTAGTGCACATCAATTCTTTCGAAGATATTACGGGTAAAAAACGCAACCATTGGCTCGTGTATACTGTGGCTTCACTGCTCCTGGTTTCATCTGTTGTGTATCTCTATTCCGGTCTGAAAAACGGCCCGACACCTGTTGAAACAATTATACTTTCCGTAGGAAACGCATTAGCCTTAACATGTATCGATTTAGTTTTTGTTTTCAAACACAAAATCCGCAAGATCTATTTGCTGGATGCAAGTCTTGAGTTGCTGATAATCATACTCCTGATGACTTGTGAAAAGTGGTAAATGTCTTGTTCAGAAATGGAGTGCAAATGCTGAAGGTCTTTTTTTTTATCGCATTTATTTCATTTAAAGTTTCTGCAGAGACGGCGATTTTCGCCGGTGGATGCTTCTGGTGCATGCAACCTCCCTATGATGCATTGAGATCAAAAGGCGTTTTAAAAACGACTGTCGGCTATACCGGCGGAACAAAAGAAAATCCAACTTATGAAGAAACGTCTTCAGGCACAACGGGGCATAGAGAAGCGATTCAGGTTGAATACGATGGAAAGAAAATTTCTTATAAGGAATTGCTCAAGGTATTCTGGGAAAACGTAGATCCATTCGATGGCAAAGGACAATTTTGCGACAAAGGGGAGCAATACACCTCAGCTATTTTTTATCTTAACGATGCTCAAAAAAAAGAGGCCGAAGCTTCACGCCCCAAAGGTCCGGTGGCCACAGTCATTTTACCGGCAAAAAAGTTTTATCCCGCAGAAACTTATCATCAGGATTATTATTTAAAGAATCCTGTTCGCTACAAATTTTACCGCTATAATTGCGGCCGCGATAAACGCCTGAAAGAAGTTTGGGGACACTCACCGCATTAGCTATGATTAAAAAAGTCCTCGTCATATTTACTCTCATTTTATTTCTTGGACTGGCGTGGCGACTGGATTTATTCGCGCGGCTTGATTTTTATTATATCAAAGCACATTTAAATGAACTGCAATCTCTCTACGAAGAATTTCCTGTAAAATTTTTCGCACTCTATTTTTGTCTCTATGTACTAGTGACTTCACTTTCCTTGCCCGGAGGGGCTACGCTTTTAACATTACTTGGCGGAGCCGTCATGGGATTTTTCCCCGCCTTTGTCACCGTAGCTTTTGCCAGCTCTACCGGTGCTACTCTCGCTTTCTGGGCCAGCCGTTTTTTATTCAAAGATCTAGTTGAGAAAAAATTTAAAGCACAGGCAAGAATTGCGAAAGAAGAAGTCGAGAAGAATGGTATTTATTATCTGCTTACGTTGAGGTTCGTTCCGGTTTTCCCATTTTTCCTGGTCAATATCCTGATGGGACTGACAGCGATGAGACCACTGATCTTTTTTATGGTCAGTTTGATTGGCATGCTTCCGGCCATCGCTATTTTTGTCCTTACAGGAAGAACATTTTCGCAAATTAATTCGCCTGAAGACATTGTGTCTTTAAAATTGATTCTTCTGCTTTCACTGACAGGACTTCTGCCCATGCTGCTAAAATTTATTCTGGAGCAAGTCCGTGTGAGAAAACTTTACCGCCGTTTTAGAAGACCTGAACATTTTGACTACAATACCATTGTTATCGGAGCGGGGGCCGGCGGACTGGTCAGTGCACTGATTACTTCTTCACTGAAAGCGAAAGTGGCCTTGATTGAAAAGCATAAAATGGGAGGCGATTGTTTATATACTGGCTGTGTTCCCAGCAAAGCTTTAATTAATGCTGCAAAATATTCTCATCTGACAAATGAGCCTGTCGATTTTTCGCAAGTGATGACCGACATAAAGAAAACGCAAAGTGAAATCGAACCACATGATTCAAAAGAGCGCTACACTTCTTTTGGTGTCGACTGTCTTGAAGGCGAAGCTACAGTGCTTTCTCCCTTTGAAGTTTTGGTCAACGGAAAAAAACTGCGCGCTCGAAATCTCATCATCGCAACGGGAGCGCGGCCGCGCCTGCCTTCTGTAGCAGGACTTGATAAAGTTCCTTATCTGACTTCAGATACATTGTGGTCTCTGTCCAGATTACCGGAGAAGCTTCTTATTTTAGGTGCGGGGCCGATCGGCTGCGAAATGGCCCAGGCCTTTCGTCGTTTGGGGGCCGAAGTCGTACTCGTCGAAGGCGGCAAAGGAATTCTTCCTAAAGAAGATGCTGATGTTTCTGAATTGGTTGAAAAGAAATTTCGCAGCGAAGGCGTTCAGCTTTTTCTTTACACTGAGGCAAAAGAATTTATTGCGAACGAAGGAAAATATTTTTTAAAAGCGGAATCACTGGGAAAAGATATCCTGATCGATTTTGATTACGTATTACTTGCAACCGGCAGAGTGGCAAACGTCAAAGGTTTCGGTCTGGAAGACATCGGCATTGACCTCAACTCAAACGGTACGATTAAAACGAACGTCCGCATGCAAACTAATTTTCCCAATATCTATGCGTGCGGCGATGTCACTGGCCCTTACCAATTGACTCATATGGCGGGTTATCAGGCGTGGTTTGCTGCCGTTAATTCTCTTTTTGGGTCTCTCAAATTGTTTTCGACAAATTATCGTTCTGTTTCGTGGTGCACTTTTACTGACCCTGAAGTTGCGACAGTCGGTCTCAATGAAAATGTTCTTCGCCAAAAAGAACAGGACTATGAAGTCACAAAATTTTCATTTTCGGACCTGGACCGCGCCATTATCGATCGCAAAACTGATGGCTTTGTGAAAGTGATGACGAAAAAAGGAAGTGATAAAATTCTGGGAGCGACAATCGTCGGCCCTGAAGCAGGATTGCTCATTCTGGAATTTGTTTGCGCAATCAAATATAATAAAGGCATGAAAGATATTCTAAATACAATCCATCCTTATCCGACGCTTGGTGAAGCCAATAAATATGCGGCCGGACTGTGGCAGAAAAATCATGCTCCTGAATTAGTTCTTTCTCTTCTCGAAAAAATCTTCCGGTGGCGCAGAAAATGAAAAACTCACTGGTCATTCTTTGTGTTTTTATTTTCTGTCTTCTTTTGGAAAAAAATTTTCCTCTTCGCAAAGTTCAGATGAAGAAATCGTCGAGAGTGAAAGACAATCTGATGATTGCTCTTCTCGGCATTCCTTTTACAAGGCTTCTTGCTTATCCGCTTGTGGGTAAAGTTATTGCCCTTGTTGAGCAAAAAAACTGGGGGCTTTTTAATCAATTGAGCGCTCACAGTTTTATACTGTTTGCTCTCAGTTTTCTTACCCTGGATTATCTTCTTTATTGGTGGCACAGGTTAAATCATACAGTCCCTTTTCTCTGGCGATTTCATCAGGTTCATCATGCAGATCCAGAAATGGATGCCAGCACAGCCCTTCGTTTTCATTTTGGCGAATTGATTCTTTCATCACTGGTAAGGACAGCACTTGTTATCTCTTTGGGATTTTCACTGGGAGTTCTGATTGTTTTTGATTTGCTGGTCACGAGCTCAGCGCTTTTTCATCACAGCAATCTGGCCTTGAACAAAAAGGTGGAAAGATATTTAAGAATGATCATAGTCACTCCGACATTTCATCAGAACCATCATTCTTATTTTCAAAAAGAAACCGATTCAAATTATTCCGCTATTTTTTCTGTCTGGGACAGAATTCATCGCACGCACACCGAAGAATTGGTTGCTGACAAAATTACGATTGGGCTTCCTTATATCGGCAAGCTGATGCCAGGTCTGATGTCTCTTGTCCTTATGCCGTTCAAGAAGCTCAGCGCCTGGCCTAAGAAATTTATTTCCAGAGACCTTTAATAATGAGTTTTGCTGTCGAGGGATTTGTCGCAAGCGGGACATTGTGAACGTCACAGATGCGAAGAAGAGAAGAGATATCAGGATCGTGCGGGTGCATTCCCAATGGATCGCGCATGAAAATCACAGCATTGCATTTTCCCGTTGCCACCATTGCTGCGATCTGAGCATCGCCGCCGAGCGGGCCAGATAAGCATTTTTTAACTTTCAAACCGGTTTGCTGAAGATGTTTCCCGGTAGTCGCCGTCGCTACAAGATCGAATGATTTAAATGTTTCGATATTATCTTTTACAAAAGCTATCATTTCCGCTTTTTTTCCGTCATGAGCGATAAGAGCGAGTGTTTTTTTTCCTTTTTTCATTGATCTTGTTCCTTAAAAAATTGCCATTGTCATTTTGCTTCTGAGAAGATTATGGCGTAGTTGGAACAAATGAAAAAGGAGTCCTTTATGAAAAAATTAATTGCTGGCGCACTTATCGCATTGGGCGTGAGCTTTACAGTTTCTGCTGAGCCTGTGTTTCTTTATCCGTACTGCAGCAATTGGGGCAACCAGGGCGAATGTACTTTAAACAACACAAGTGGAAAGCAAATAACTTGCAACGTTCATGTTTCAGGAAATACCCGCAAAGGTGAGATGATTTCTCAATTCCAGTACACGATACTTTTCCCTTATCAGACAACGTGGATCCGCGTTTACCCTCGCGATAGACAGGACGATACGATTTCTTATTTATCGGCCACTGCGTTTTGCAACACTCTAAATTAATTTTGTAAGAAGCTCCTGAAGTTCACATGTTCGTCTTATGATTGCGCATTTTGGAAAAATTGAATAAGATACAGCGTTTACTTCAGGAGTTTTGTCATGAAAAAAATCACCGCGATCAGATCGGCCGCTCTCACTTTTACAGCGGATCCGTTTCTCACTGATCCAGAAAAATCTTACCGTTATGAATCTGATGCTTTGATCATCATGGAAGAAGGCAAGATTAAAGCATTCGGCAGCTACACTGATTTAAAAAAGACACTTCCTGAAAATGCAGAGATTAAAACATACAAAGACGCGGTTGTTCTTCCAGGTTTTATCGACACGCATATTCATTATCCGCAAACGCAGATCATCGGCGCTTACGGAAAACAATTGATCGACTGGCTCAATAACTACACCTTCATTGCTGAACAGCAGTTCGCTAACTTTGATTACGCAAAATCGGTTGCGCGAGTCTTCCTTGAAGAGTCACTGAAAGCGGGCACGACGACGATGATGACTTACTGTACTGTTCACCCTGAATCAGTCGATGCTTTTTTTGAAGCTGCGGCAGAGAAAAAGATGAGAGTGATTGCCGGGAAAGTGCTGATGGATAGAAATGCACCGCCTGCATTATTGGATACAGCAAAGACTGGCTACGATCAGTCCAAAGCTCTCATTCAAAAATGGCACGGAAAGGGGAGAGCTCAGTACGCCATTACTCCTCGTTTTGCTCCAACTTCAACTCACGAACAACTAGTGGCCACGGGACAACTCTGGAAAGAGCACCCCGGAACTTATATGCAATCTCATCTTTCGGAAAATGCCGGCGAAATTGAGTGGGTGAAAAGTCTTTTCCCTCAAGCAAAAGATTACACAGATGTTTATGATCAATATGGGCTTTTAGGAAAACGTGCAGTTTATGGACATGGCATTCACCTGTCAGAACGCGAATGGCAACGTCTTTCTGAAACTGACACAAGTCTTTCTCATTGCCCGACTTCCAATGAGTTTTTGGGGAGCGGATTATTCCAGTTTGAAAATGCGAAGAAGAAAGATCGCCCTGTGCGCGTTGGTCTTGCGACAGACGTAGGTGCAGGAACGAGCTTCTCTCAACTTCAATCGATGAATGAATCTTATAAAATTGCGCAGCTTCAGGGATATGCTTTATCCAGCATTCACGCTTTTTATCTTGCGACGAGAGGGGCAGCTCATTCTCTGGATCTTGACGATAAAATCGGATCGATTGCGCCTGGAATGGAAGCAGATCTTCTCGTCTTGAATTTAAAATCAACTCCACTGATTGAGTTCCGTATGAACCATTGCCGGTCAATCGAAGAAGCCTTGTTTATTCAAATGATCATGGGTGATGATCGCGCGACAAAGGCCGTCTTTGTAAACGGCGAACTTGCCTTCGAAAGAAAGTAATCCGCCTATAGGAATTATAGGTTTTGCCTTATATTTTCTTACATCGTCGCTAAGGTCCATTTAAATCTTGGACAAACTCCTCCTGTGAAGCAAAAATTTCGCATTCAAAACCACAGGAGGCCCCCATGTTAAAGTCAGTGCTCATTGCCACTTTCTTAATGACCGCATTAGTTGGAAATTCTTATTCTGCAACTTCTCTGGAAAAAGCAGATCCATCGCTTGTCATCGACAGTGTTTCTGTAGAAGAAGTTCAACCTTTGATTATACCGACAGCTGAACTTCCAACGAATCCATTGGGAGAAGTTATCGCTGTCATCGACAGCATGATTGCTCTTGGTAAAAAAATCTGGCCAATCATTGAAGCGGGAAGACCTGTTATCAACAACAAACTCATTCCTGCCATCAGTATTCTTCCAAACTTAGAAGGACAAAATCCAACTCTTAATCAAATGAGCAATTGGTCTGTTCCGAAAGTAAGAAGCTACCGCGTTTCATTTAAAAATGGATTCGGATCAGAAGTTGTAGCCTTCACCTATACTCTTTATTGGCAATACAACGGATCTTATAAAGGAAATGGAAAATACGTAACAAACTTGAAAGTTCAGGCAAGTCAAATTTATACGGCCTGGGGATTCAATTTCGATGCAACCTCAGAGTTGATCGGATTATCTAACGTGGGTTCTGCAGAAGATCCTGTTGCTTCAGGAATCATTCAAGTAGCGTACACTGTGAAAGGTCTGATGAATGAAGTGAGAGCGGCACAAAGTTTCTACGTTGATGGCGACGGAAACTTTCAGGTTTTGAATAACTAGTTTAGAAAAAAGTTTACTAAAGCGGAGCTTAATTTAATCAAGCTCCGCAATCTCTCCTTTCTTTTCATCAGCGTCTCCTGTTAGCGTTCTTGCGTTTCCCGCAAGACCAATTTTAACAAGGAGAAGTTTATGAAATTGTCATCTACCGTTTTAGGATTCACACTCGCAACTGCCCTTTTCTCACAAATTGCATCGGCAGGAGTTCTTTCTCTTGAAAGAGGATCGCGCACTATTGAAGGTGTAAGCATTGGTTCTTCAGCAACATTGAACATGGGGGGATCAATGAAGCTCGATTATATCGGATCGGGACTTCGCTCGAAAAAAGTTCTCGTTTCAAATGTCAAAGTTTACGTAGCTCAAATTTTTATGGACAACGCCGGTAAATTTGTTCGCTCTGCTTCGGGAGCCGTTCAATCTGTTGGTGATATGAAAGCGGGAGCAGTTCGTTTGACGTTCCTTCGCAATGTTGATGCACCGACAGTTCAGACATCTTTCAAAGATGCGTTTAATGCAAACGGTGTCGACGTCAACAACAGCGGTGTCAAAGCTTTCCTTTCTGCTGTCAGCAAAGGAGCTGATGCAGGTTCAGGTCATTCGATGACAATGGCAATGAAGAGAGACGGTGCTGGCGTGACTCTTGTTTATGAAAACACAAAAGGCGGATCAAGCACAATTAAAGGTGACAGCTCGCTCTTTAAAGCAGTGATGTCTATCTGGATTGGAAACCCGGCCGACTCAGGCCTTGCAACTCTTAAATCATCAATCTTGTCAGGGAAGTAATCTATGAAAGCTTCTTTAATTCTCATCACGCTTCTGGCGAGTGCAGGATTTATGTCCGGGTGTAAAGCTTTAAAGGCGATGGACTCGGCCAATGCTATTCCCAGCAAACTCGACCAGACTTATGCTCAGATTGAAAAAACAAATCAGGGCATCAATGAAACAAATGAATCTGTTCGTTTGCAGAAGCTGATTCTGGCCAAGAACGACATGCTCGACGATAAAAATACACAGGACCTGGAGCCGGTGGCGTTGGGGATGATCGCGGGGGCAAAAAAATTCGGTGAAGCTGCTACAACAGAAGAGCTGGTTGAGTACACTCGTGTTCTGCTTTTGAAAATTAAAGATCAAAGACCGGATGAGTCTTTGAAAAATTCAGAGGGAAAATATCCTAAAGCTGTTGTGAAAGAATACGATCATAAAAAACTGGTTGATCTTCATCAGATCTTAACCATCGCGGGTTTTTGCCCGCAAGAAAAAGTAGATCGTATTATCGATGAACAGATTTATGGCGGTGGTCTTTATCAAAGAACAGCATACGCTTTTCTGATGGCCAGAGTTCTTTTCCTTGGAACATATTTGCAGGAAACAACTTTTGCAGAGCCCATGGATACAGTTAACATCATGAGAGAAACAATCACTCGCTTGGGAGCGATCGATAAAATTTTAAAAACACCTTATAAAGAACAGGTGAAATTAAATATCGATACGTTTCTCGAGCACGAACCGATTACAATTTCTCTTTATGATCAATCTGGTAAAATGGACGATTCCTGGAATGCTCCGGAGCTTTGGAAAAAAGTACTCATTAGATTCGACCAGGATTTAAAAGATGGAAATATCGTTACAGGAAGCAGTACCAAGGCCGCAGATGTGCAGGGAGAGATCGCTGCTCTCAAGGCACAGGTCATGGCCTACATAGAATCATGGAACACAGGCCATGGATTTGACGTAGATTAATGTCTTAACAATCTTAAGCGGAGCTTAATTTCGATTAGGCTCCGTTTCTTTTTTACACTTACGTGTATGACTTCTGCTCTCTTCTTGATAGTAAATTGACACTTTTTTCAACCCAAAAACGAGGTCAGTCATGAAACTATCATCTCTAGTTCTTTCATTTGCTTTATTTTCTCAAATCGCTGCTGCCGGAGTTCTTTCGCTTGAGCAAGGCTCAAAATCAATTGAAGGTGTAAACGTTGCAAGCGCTGCAACTTTATCATTGGCCGGCGCTACAGAAGCGACAAAATTAGATTCAATCGGAGCTGGTCTTCGTCAAAAGAAAGTACTGATTGCAAACGTAAAAGTTTACGTCGCTCAAATCTTTCTTGATAACGCTGGTAAATTTGTTCGCACAGAAGCAGGCGCAATGTCTTCTTTAAAAGATATGAAAGCCGCTGCTGTTAACCTTACATTTTTAAGATCAGTAGATGCTCCAACAGTACAAGTTTCATTCAGAGATGCATTCGATGCTAACGATGTTGATCTAAGCAACAAAGGTGTAGCAGCTTTCCTTTCTGCAGTTAAAGAAA
>DAIQAU010000018.1:10933-16375 GCA_036781565.1 Bacteriovorax sp.
GATGTTGATCTAAGCAACAAAGGTGTAGCAGCTTTCCTTTCTGCAGTTAAAGAAAGTGCAGACGCTAAAGAAGGCAAATCAATGAAAATGTCGATGAAGAAAGATAACGGAGTTGTGACACTTGTTTTCGAAGGCACAAATGGTGTTGAAAAAACAATCACAGGCGATGAAAAACTTTTCAACGCTATTCTTTCAATCTGGCTTGGTGAATCTGCAGACGCTGGTCTTGAAGTGTTAAAAGCTTCAATTCTTAAAGGGGAATAATTCATGAAATCAACACTCATAATTCTTTCGTTGATTGGAATTCTTACCAGCTGCAAGGCGCTTAAAGCGATCGATTCAGCAAATTCTATTCCAGAAAAACTTGATGCTACTTATTCTCAAATTCAAAAAACGAATAAGGGGATCGATGAAACAAATGAATCTGTTCGTCTTCAAAAGCTGATGCTTGCGAAAAACGATATGCTCGATGACAAAAATACAAAAGATCTAGAACCAGTGGCCTTCGGTATGATTGCCGGAGCTAAAAAATTCGGTGAAGCTGCTACAACTGAAGAATTGATCGAGTACACTCGCGTTCTCCTTCTTCAGATCAAAAAGCAAAGACCTGATGATTCTTTGAGAGATGAAAACGGAAAATTCCCTAAATCAGTTGTGGAATTTTACGATCACAAAAAAATGGTTGATTTAAACCAAATTATGACGATCGCCGGTTTCTGTCCTCAGGAAAAAGTTGATCAGATTATTGAAGACCAGATCGCAAGACGTGGCCTTTATGAATCGACAGCGTACGTTTTCCTTATGGCGAGAGTTATGTTCATTGGAACTTATCTTCAAGAAACTCTTCTTGCTGATCCAATCGACAGCGTAGAAGTCATGAGAGAAACAATTGTTCGTCTTGGCGCAATCGATGCTGTCTTAAAATCGCCATACAAAGAAAAAGTGAAAATGAATATCGATACCTTCATTGAAAGACCAGGTGTTATCACGGCCCTTTACGATGAAAACGGTAAAATGGCCGATTCATGGAATGCTCCCAAATTGTGGAAAAAAGTCATGAAACGCTTTGATCAGGATCTGAAAGATGGGAACATCACAATCGGAACAAAGCTTGACCATTCGAAAGTTCAAAACGATATTGCCGATCTTAAAGCAACTGTTCAAAATTACATCGACAGCTGGAAATAATCCAAAAGGTTCCAGGAGACTTTTGGCCCCTGGAACCTTTATAATAGCCTCAAAAAATTAATCGTTTTTTAGAGGAAATCCATGAAAAACTTCTCCCGAAAAAAAATCCTCATTACTGGAGGCGCCTCCGGTATTGGAAAACTCATGGCCCAGACGCTCGCTAAGCGCGGCGGAGAAATTATTGTGGCCGATATCAATGAAACCGATTCTCAAGCTGTCGTTGCGGATATCAAACGCGCAGGCGGCAAGGCCCACGCTTTTAAAGTCAATCTTGCGGATATCGACTCAATCAAAAAATTAAAATCCGATGTCTCAACAGCAGGCCTTGAGCTCGATATATTAATCAACAATGCCGGCGTCGTATTTGGTGGCGAATTTGAAAAAGAATCGCTTGAAAAACATCTGCTCACATACAAAGTAAACGTCGATGGAATGGTCGCGATGACTCATTTGTTTTTTGATGATTTAAGAAAATCTGCCGATGCCAACATCGTCAATATCGCCAGTGCTTCAGGCTACGTCGGTCTTCCTTTTGGAACAACCTATGCTTCTTCAAAATGGGCCGTTATCGGTTTTTCTGAGTCTCTCAGAGTAGAGATGATCGAAAGAAAAATTTACAATGTTCACGTCACAACTGTTTGCCCTGGCTATATCAAGACGGGAATGTTTCACGGAGTAAAAGCACCGATCGTTCTTCCGTGGCTCACACCGGAACACATCGTTTCGAAAATTATTGCGGGAATTGAAAGTAATGCTCCTTTTGTCAGAGAACCGTTTATGGTTAAAACAGTTGATCTGTTAAAAGGAATTTTGCCGATTTCTCTTTTTACTTTAGTTTCAAGAATTCTCGGCGTCTCGACAAGCATGATGCATTGGAAAGGTCGCGAGAATTAATACTCACTGAGGACTTATTATGAATCTTAAACAATTACTCTCTGGAATAAAAATAAAAGCAGATTATATTTCACTGCGATCTGTTCACACGCACTCTGCAAGTGTCAGTGTTCGCAACGAAGTCTTAGAAGGCGTGAATACATCTCACGATCACGGCTTGATGGTTGAAGTGATGGTCGGCGGGCAGATTGCTTATTCAGCGACGAACTCTTTCGAGCTATCAGATGTTCAAAGAGCTGCAGAAATGGCATTGCAATCTGCCCACCATGCACACCAATACGGACTTTATCATTTCACAGCAAAAGAAAGACCACCAGTGGTCGGTGAATATTCGAGTCCTGCAAAGTACGGGATCAATCATTTTCATCCTGCAGAAGTCACTGATATTCTCATGAATCTTTCATCTGAAATGAAAGTGCACGAGCATGTGATCAGCCGTTCAGCTTCTTATCAGCTGAGTGAAATGGACACTCATCTGGTTGCCACTAATGGAACTGATATCAAACAAAAAATCATTCGTTCAGTCGTGGCCTTTAGTGCAACCGCGACGAGTGATAAGGGAACTCAAACCAGAACTTACGGTGGTGATAAGGCCACTCAGGCAGGGCTTGAGGAATTAAACCTCAATGCTCTAAAGAGTGAAGCTAAGAGAGTAGCGACAGAGGCGCTCGAGATGTTGAATGCAGAAGAATGTCCAAGTGAAACAATGGATTTGATTCTCGCTCCAGATCAGATGTTTCTTCAAATACATGAAAGCATCGGCCATCCACTCGAACTCGACAGAATTTTAGGTGATGAAAGAAATTACGCCGGTTGGAGTTTTGTCAAACCTTCCGATTTCGGAACTCTCAGATACGGTTCTGAATTAATGAATGTGACATTCGATCCCACTGTTGCAGGTCAAAATGCAAGTTACTTCGCCGACGATATCGGAGCTGTGGCAACGAGAGAATATCTGATCAGAAACGGAATTCTCGAAAGAGGATTGGGATCTCTTGAATCACAAAAACGTTTGAACATGCCTGGCGTTTCATCACAAAGAGCGACGTCATGGAATAGAGCGCCTATCGACAGAATGGCGAACGTCAATCTCGAGCCAGGAACTTCGACTTTTGATCAGATGATTTCATCAGTGGAAAGAGGTGTCTTTATGAGAACAACTCGTTCATGGTCTATTGATGATTATAGAAATAAATTTCAATTCGGCTGCGAGTACGGACAATTGATCGAGAATGGAAAACTTACAAAGCTTGTGAAAAATCCAAACTACAGAGGCATTACAGCTCCGTTCTGGAATCAATTAAAAATGGTCGGCGTTCGTTCGACATTTGAAATCGGTGGACTGACGAATTGTGGAAAAGGTGAACCGAATCAGATCATCTTTGTCGGACATGCAAGTCCGGTCTGTTTATTTTCAAACATTGAAGTTTTTGGCGGAGGTCGATAATGCAGGCACTACAATCATCAGCACTGGAAATTTTTGCCAAGAAAATGTTCAATGAACTTCAAAACGATGAATCGCTTACGCTTTCTCTTTCAGGTGAAGATACTCTTTTTACCCGACTGTCGAAGGCAAAGATCCGCCAGGTGACGACACTTCATCAGGCGTTTGTGGAATGCACATTCATCAAAGGAAATAAAACGACGACATTTACTCTTCCGTTCAGAGGAATAGAAGAAGACGCAGCCGTGGGAATTAAAAAATTAAAAGAATCGCGCACGTGGATTGATAAACTTCCTGAAGATCCTTATCTCGTTCGTCCCGCTTATTACGGTGTCACTAAAGATGAAAATGTTGATTCACTTCCAATCAACGAAGAAATGTTGTCAGCTGTTTTAGATACAGCTTCGCATGTCGATCTCGCTGGTGTTTTTTCAAGCGGCGATATTATTCGCGCGACAATTAATTCTGAAGGGCAATTTCACTGGTTTAAAACCCGCAACTATTATCTCGATTACTCGCTTTATAATGAAAAACAAAAAGCAGTGAAAGGATTATTTGCCGGCAACAGCTGGAATGCTGACGGATTAAAAACCAATATTAAAGACAGCGAATATAAACTCTCACTCATGAACCGCGATTCAAAAAAAATCGAACGTGGATCATACAGAGTCTTTCTTGCTCCTTCGGCCGTTTCTGAACTTCTCGGTACGCTTTCATGGGGCGGAGTTTCTATGGGGGAACATAAACGCGGTGGTGGTTCTCTTCGCGATTTGTGGGAAGGGAAAAGAAAAATGTCTTCTAAGTTTACACTGGCGGAGGATTTCTCTCTCGGGATGAGCCCGCGTTTTAATGACAAAGGGGAAGTGAGTCCAGCTTATTTGCCTTTAATCGAAAAAGGTGAATTCAAAAACTTTTTAACCAGCACGAGAACAGCAAACGAATTTAAGGTAGAAAGCAATAATGCCAGCGACTGGGAATCCTTGCGATCGCCGGTTGTCTCATCAGGAACACTTGCGCGTGAAGATATTTTCAAAGCAATCGGCACAGGTCTTTATCTATCTGATCTTCATTACCTGAACTGGTCAGACAGAGAAACAGCTCGAGTGACAGGGATGACCCGCTATGCGTGCTTCTGGATTGAGAACGGAGAAATTGCAGCTCCTATTCAGGATCTTCGTTTTGACGAAAGTTTCTATCATCTCTTTGGAGAAGGCTTAGTTGATTTAACCAACTTTGCAGACATCAGTCCGAGCACTGGTTCTTACTTCCAGCGCGATGTCGGGGGTACAAAGACTCCCGGAATTCTCGTAAACGATTTTAAATTTACGCTCTAAATGGGATTTTCGGAATGATAAGCGCAAACCCATTTGCCGTCTTCGCGTATCCAGGTTGAAACATCCAGCAAATCGCGGCCGTCGACTTGAGTAGAATAGGTAATCATTGCTGTTTGCTCATTCCACACATCGACTTTGGGGTCTTTTAAATCCACTTGTCGGTAATGGTCTGTATTGCTTGATTTTAGTATCTGACGGTATTGATCTTCACTGATCCGCTCTGCACCTTTTGCACCAGTAATGGTGCAGGGAAAATGGGTCAGTGAAATAGCCGATTCGACATCTTTGTCGACCATGGCCTTCCAATATTTTTTTTCCAATCCAATGATTTCATTTTGAATTTTAGATGTATTAATTTGATTCATAACTCCTCCTGCTTCTTTTTAGGAAGCAAGAGGAATACCACTATTCCGCGCCTAGAGCGGATGGAGAAGTTGTTTTACCCATAAATCCTACCAGAACAATCAGAGTGAGGACGTAGGGAAGAATAGAGAGAAGCTGGGATGAAATGGCGATGTTTTCCTGACCACCCAGGAAAATAACCAGTGCTTGCGATAAACCGAAGAACAGGCAAGCGGCCAT
>DAIQAU010000018.1:16475-23502 GCA_036781565.1 Bacteriovorax sp.
GTACTAAATAAGAAAAGAAATGCTTTCATTTTTTCTCCCACAATTTAGCAAGCTTGGTAATCGGCTTTTCAAAAATCACCGGAATGGCGATGAAGAATATAATTGCACCGATCATAATGCTGATGACTTCGCTCGGGGCTTCCAGCGCCGATTGAATTTTTTGGCCTGAGTATTTAAGTGTGCCCAGGAAGAGACCAGCGATCAATGCTCCGAAAGGAGAGTTGCTCCCAATGAGAGAAACAGCGATTCCATCAAACCCGTAACCTTCATGGGCCGCGAGAATAGCGATGTTTTTTGAAACGCCCATAACGTGAGTAGCGCCGGCCAGTCCCGAAAGACCTCCGGCGATCATCATTGATTGAGTCATTTTTTTATTGACGTTAATTCCAGAGTAGCGGGCCGCTTCGATTGAATTCCCGACAGCTTTCAATTTGAACCCAAAACTTGTCTTCTTCAGTAAAAGCCAAATCACAATGACTGCGATGAGAGCAATCACGATTCCGGCATTTAATGGTGGACGCATAAATTCGTTTAAAAAGGGATGTTGCTCAAGCCAGGCCATTCCTGCGTCACTTGCTTTCCAGTTTTCAAAAAGCGTGATGGACGTGCTCTGCTGGATGTATTCTGTCGTTTCAGTATTCGGTTTGTGAAAGCCTTCAAGGTTCACCATGAAATTGGAAAAGTACAAAGCAATCCAGTTCAACATGATGGTGGAAATAACTTCATGAACGCCAAAGCGTGCTTTGAAAAAGCCAGCGAGACCACCGTAAAGTGAAGCTATAAACATCGACAGCATCATCACCAGGGGAATCTGAATCCATGGAGAAAAGTGAAAGATATATCCAAAGTAAGCGGCCGAAAGTGCGCCGATAATAAATTGTCCTTCAGCGCCAATGTTGAACAGGCCTGTACGAAAAGCGAACGCGACTGAAAGACCGGTGAGAATAAGTGGAGTTGAACGAATGATAATGTAAGCGAGATAGCTTGGACGCGAGAAAGCGCCTTTCCACATGACGGTATAAGCTTCAACCGGTGAAATGCCGGAGAGTTTTAAAATCAGCGCTCCAAAAAGAAGTCCGCCAAGGACACACAAAAAGCTAAGCAGAAATTTTTTCATGCGTGACCTCTGCCTGCCATATAAAGACCGATGTGCTCTTTAATATTTTTCTCTGTGGAGATTGTTTCATAATCAAGATTTGCAGTGACTGAACCTTCAACGATAACAGCAATGCGATCGGAGAGGTTGATAATTTCATCGAGTTCGTAGGAGATGAGTAGCACGGCCTTGCCGGCATCTCTTAATTTCACCAGTTCCTGATGAATATATTCAATAGCACCAACGTCGAGTCCGCGCGTCGGTTGAAAAGCAATCAGCACGTCGGGATTGTTGGCTATTTCGCGCGCAAGAATAATCTTCTGCTGATTTCCACCAGAGAGATTGCGCGCGTTGAGTTCAATATTGCGTGGGCGGATATCAAAACGCTCCATCAAGGCATTGGCAAACTTGTCCAGTTCGCGGGTGATGATGAAACCGTAGTTAGAAAAAGGCGCGTTTGCAATTGTCTGAAGGACGAAATTCTCCTTCACTTTAAAATCGAGAACGAGTCCGCGGCGTTGCCTGTCTTCCGGAATCATTGCGAGTTTATTTTCGTAAATTTGTTTCGGTGTTAGTCCGATCAGTTCGCGGCCATTGATTTTCACTGAGCCGGATTTGATTTTGCGAAGTCCGACCAACGCTTCAACCAGTTCAGATTGCCCGTTGCCATCGATACCGGCCAGACCGAGGATTTCTCCGCGTCTGATAGTCAGATCAAAATTTCTGACGGCAGGAAGGCCTTTGTCGTTATTTGCATTGAGGGCATTGATATAGAGAACTTCATCACCTGGATGAGCTTTTTCTTTTTTGATCTTCAGGTCAACTTTTCGTCCGACCATTTTAGAAGCGAGATCTTCTTCACTTGTATCGGCCACATTCACCGTTTCGATGTAGCGGCCTTTTCTGATAATCGTACAGCTATCTGCAATTTCTTTTATCTCGTGGAGTTTGTGAGTGATGATGATAATCGTTTTTCCACGCGATTTCAGATTTCTGACGATGCGGTAGAAATCTGTAATTTCCTGAGGAGTGAGAACCGCAGTCGGTTCATCAAGAATGATCAGCTCAGCATTGCGGTAAAGTGTTTTTAAGATTTCCACACGCTGTTGCATCCCGACGCTGATGTTTTCAATTTTTAAATCGGGATCAATTTTGAAATTGTATTCTTCAGAAAGTTTCATGACGTCTGCGCGGGCGCGCTTATAATCAATCATGCCGAGAGCATTTCTCGGTTCAACACCTAAGATAATATTTTGGAGAATGGTAAAAGGTCGAACGAGCATAAAATGCTGGTGAACCATCCCTATGCCCAATTTGATAGCAAAGCGGGGAGATTGAATTTGAGTTTTCTCACCATTGATGAGAATTTCACCGCCGGCATCAGGCTGATAAAGGCCGAAAATGATTTTCATCAATGTCGACTTACCGGCGCCGTTTTCACCCAGAATAGCGTGAACCTCTCCGCTTGAAACAGAGAGGTTGATGCTGTCATTGGCCTTGAAATGGCCGAATGTTTTTGAAATATTTTTTAATTCAAGACGAAACATTATTTCAAAGTTTTAGCAAATTGAGCGTAAGCTTTTTCATCAGCTGGAGCTTTGATTTTTCCGTCAGCAATTTTTTTCTTAAGGGCTGCCACTTCAGTCAGAAGAGCTGCAGGAACCATTTTTGAAGTCGTCGGAGCGATATCAACTGCGCCTTCTTTCAGACCGTAGTTCAATGTTTTTCCACCTTCAAATTTTCCGGCCTTGAGATCTTTAGTCACTTCAAAAATGGCCGTGTCTACGCGCTTCATGCTTGAAGTAATAACATTTTTGGGAGCGAGGTAGTTCTGGTCGCGGTCAACACCAACGGCCATTTTGTTTTTTTCTTTGGCCGCTTCGATAACTCCGTCGCCAACTGCGCCAGCAGCATGGAAAACAACGTCAGCATTTTTTGAAATCATCTGGTTGGCAATAGCTTTTCCTTTCGCTGCATCTGTGAACGATTCGGCATGTTGCTCAAGGATTGTAATTTTAGGATCAGCGTATTTAGCGCCTGCTTTAAATCCGTATTGGAAAGCGTGGATGATCGGAACAGACATACCGCCGATAAAGCCAATTGTGTGAGTCTTGCTCATTTTCGCTGCAATGTATCCGGCAAGGAAAGCGCCTTCTTCAGCCTTGAACATAACTCCTACAACGTTGGCCGGAGTTTTATCACCGAATGAATAATCAATAATGGCGTATTTTTGCTTTGGATTTTGTTTAGCTGCTTTCATTACAGCGTCTGCCATTTTGAAACCGATACCCCAGATCAGGTCATTGCCCGCATCGTAAAGAGTTTCCAGGTTCGCAGGATAATCTGCATCTTGTTTTGATTCCTGGTAGCTCGCCTTAATACCGAGTTCTTTTTTTGCTTTTTGAAGGCCTTCCCAAGCTGATTGATTGAAAGATTGATCGTTGACGCCACCCACATCTGTAACCATTCCCACTTTTAGTTGCTTATCAGCTGCGTGAGCGAATGATGAAGACAGAACGAGAACGAGGGAAAAGATGACGCTTTGAAGTTTCAGTTTCAATAACATTTTCGACCTTCCGTTATAAAAGTAAATTTGAGTTAGACATATGTAGCAGAAAAAACAGAATATGGGTAGAGATGATTGTCATGTTTACTCAACAGTTGTTTAATAAGTTAACTTTAAGATTCAAACGCTTACGCCCAAGGAATGATGCATGAAATTTTCTCTTTTGGTAGCAACGCTGACTCTGGCCCAGGTGTTCTCACCGGCGTTTGCCCTGACTTTACAGGACAGCTATGAAAGCGCTTTAAAAACAAACCAGCTCGACAACATCAATGAAGCCCTCATTCAGCAGAATGTGGAAATTAAAAAAGAGAATAAGGCCAGATATCTGCCGACGCTTTCGGCACGAGGGACCTATTTAAAACAAGACAACGTAAGCGTTGATCAGAAAACAATCGGCCTCAATCTCGCTCACACCATTTATCGCGGAGGACGCGACAATTTGCTGGTGGAGTCTGCAGAAAAAAATATTGCGATAGCAGAGAATCAAAAAATCACTGACAGGCTCAGCTTGTACCTGAATGTCATCCAGGCCTACTATAATTATTTTCTCAATTTGAACGACTATAAAAATCTCCAGCTTCTTCGCAAACAGTCCGCCGACCGGGTTGATGAAACGGGAAAGCGGGTACGAGTAGGGCGAACCAGAAGAGGAGAGCTTTTACAGGCGCAGGCGCAGCTTGCTTCTGCGGAAGCACAAATATTCAACGGCCGTGGATTGTTGCAGGAAAGTGAAGAGCGATTTTTTCGACTGACCGGCCTTGATCGCGACGGAAACGTTTTCACAGAAGAAATCACAGTTGCGTATGATGTGAAGCCTCTGCAATATTATTTTGATCTCGCCGATAAACGTGTGGATGTAAAAAGCCGCGAGCTGCGAATAGAACTGGCCGATCTCGATGTAGGACAATCAAAAGCGCAATATCTCCCGACGCTCGATTTAGCGAGTAATTATTATTTCAATAAAAGAAACAGCACGACCTTTCGCGACTCCAAGTGGGACATTGGTCTCACTCTTAATTTTCCTCTTTTTGAAGGTGGCGCCAATACGGCCCGCGTGCGGGAATCTGTTCAAAAAAAAGAACAGGCCGTTTACTCACTTGCTGATTTTAAGAAGAGTATAGAAATTGACATCAGCACCCGCTATGAAGCTTACCGCAGGTATCTCGATCAGGTGAAAGCCTATGATCAGGCGATGGATAAAACGAAGAACAGTTATGAAGCGACGCTGGCCGATTACAGACTTGGACTCGTTTCAAACCTCGATGTTCTCTCTTCACTCAATCTTTATCTAGACAGCAAACGCAACAGTGAAAAAACAAAAATTCAGGCAATGATGAATTTAAAATTACTTGAAGCCGCAGCGGGAGTTCTTCCATGAATATTTCTGAAGCATCAATCAAGCGTCCGGTATTTGCATGGATGCTTATGGTGGCCATGATTCTTTTTGGCTACCTTTCCTTCAGACAGATGGGAGTTTCTCAATTGCCCGATGTCGATATGCCTGTTGTGAATATCAATGTAACCTGGGAAGGAGCTGCCCCGGATGTTCTGGAATCCGATGTCGTCGATACGCTTGAAAGTGCCGTTATGTCGGTGGAGGGTGTTGAAACGATCACCTCTTCGATTAAAAGAGGGTCGGCCAATATTACTGTCGAGTTTAACCTGAACCGTAATCTCGATGCCGCCGTCAATGATATTCAGAATAAACTTTCGCAGGCGCAAAGACGTCTTCCAAAAAATGTTGATCCTCCGATCGTCACAAAAACAAATCCGGAAGATCAGCCGATCATGTGGCTTTCTGTCACTGATACAACTCTTTCGACCAAAGATCTCATGACCTTTTTGCGCGACAATGTCCGCGACAGATTTCTCACCACAAATGGTGTCGCTGACATTCAGCTTTCCGGTTATGTTGAACCGAATCTTCGCGTTTGGGTAAATGAAAATAATCTTCGTTCACTTGAACTCACTGTCGATGATGTTATCAATGCGATTACGACAGAACATTCAGAATTGCCTTCGGGACAGCTGGAAAATAAAAAAGTTGAATACTCTGTGCGAACTCTTGGGGAAGCAGAATCTGTTGAAGACTTCTCAAAACTTTCCATCAATAAACGCGGAGGTTCACCCAACTATACGCCTATTCCATTAGGAAGAGTGGCGCGAATTGAAGACGGACTTGCAGACGTTACCAGAAAATCGCGGGTCATGGGAATTCCGGCCGTGGGGATCGGAGTAAAAAAACAGCGCGGATCAAACTCGGTTGCAGTGGCCCAGGCCGTTTATAAAAAAATAGCTGAGCTTCAAAAAATTCTTCCTCCGACAATGAAGCTTGGAGTGAATTTCGATTCAACGAGATTTATCAATGAGTCTGTTCACGAATTAACTTTTACACTTGTTCTCTCCGCAGTTCTGACGGCACTTGTTTGCTGGGCATTCCTTGGTTCATTTTCTGCTACCATAAACGTTATTCTGGCGATTCCCACATCTATCCTCGGTGCTTTCGTAGCTTTGAAGGCCATGAATTTTACCTTGAACTATTTTACCCTCCTGGGACTTTCACTTTCTATCGGGATTGTTGTCGACGATGCCATCATGGTTCTTGAAAATATTTTCAGACACTTTGAAATGGGCAAAGATAAAACGCGCGCTTCAATTGATGGCGCAAAAGAAATTACCTTTGCTGCGATAGCCGCAACAGTTGCAATCATCGCCATCTTCCTTCCGATAGCTTATATGAAGGGAGTCATCGGGAAATACTTCTATCAGTTTGCCGTGACCATTTCTGTGGCCGTATTCCTTTCACTGGTTGAAGCTCTGACTTTGACTCCGATGAGATGTGCTCAGTTTATTTCTCACGCCAAGAAAAGAACTTTCCTCGGAAGAATGATGGAAGATTCTTTTACCTGGATGGAAAAAACGTATGCGCGCCTTCTTCCTCTTGTTATCAAACACCGTTTTCTCACCATCGGAGCTTCAATAGTCATCTTTGTCGTTTCCAGTGGTCTTGTAACGAAACTGAGAAAAGAATTTACTCCGCCGCAAGACCAGAGCACGGTTCTCTTTATTATTAAAACCAAACCGGGGTCGTCTCTTGATTTCACTGATTCAAAAGTTAAAGAAGTCGAAGAGTATTTAAAAGGCCGGCCTGAAATTCGACGGTCTTTCGTTGCCATCGGCGGATTGGGCGGCGGTGATTCCTCGTCGGCCATTGCCTTTTTAACTCTGAAAGAGAAAAAAGAAAGAAAGCTTTCTCAGCAGCAGTTGATTGAAGTTTATCGAAATCACTTCAAAACATTTAAAGGCGCAAGAGTTATTATTCAGGATACATCTCTTGGGGCCATCGGCGGCAGTGGTCGCGGATT
>DAIQAU010000018.1:23602-25803 GCA_036781565.1 Bacteriovorax sp.
CCGTTTTCAGTCTCCGGTGCTTTTGTAGCACTGTACTTAAAAGATCAATCGATCAATATTTATTCTTTGATCGGAATTATTCTTCTTATGGGGATTGTTAAGAAAAATTCCATCTTACTTGTGGATTTTACAAATCAGGTACGAGATGAGTCGGGTAAAAATATTCACGATGCCCTTTTAGAAGCTTGCCCGAAACGACTTCGTCCTATTATCATGACCTCATTCGCGACGATTGCAGGTGCAGTGCCTGCAGCCTTTGCTTTTGGCCCGGGGGCGGAAAGTTTGTCTCCAATGGCGATGGCAGTTATCGGTGGGGTTCTCGTTTCAACGTTTCTCACTCTGTTAGTTGTTCCGTCAATTTATTCACTCCTTTCACCGAACGAGAGAAAACACATTGAATGATTTAAAAAAACCGATTGTCTCATTACAGGAAAATGCTTCAGGCTTTTTTGATAAAGTGCAGAGTAAATATGCGGCCCAGATGAAATGCGCTGAAGGTTGTGCCAAGTGCTGCTATACCGATATTTCTGTTTTTGAAGTTGAATCGGAAAATATTAAAGAATGGTTCAACTCTCAAAGTGATGAAAAAAAATCTGAACTAAAAACGTTATGGCAGACTCCGGTGAATGCCGGAGCCTGTGCTTTTCTTTACGATGAAAAATGTTCAGTCTATGAAGCGCGTCCTATTATCTGCCGTACTCAGGGGGCTCCCTTATTTGTTCAATCACAAAATGTTCTGGATTATTGTCCGTTAAATTTTGAAGCGGGTGATCCACCGAAAGAAGACTGGCTTAATCTCGAACGCCTCAATACCTTGCTTTCATTTGCGGCGTCGACATCTGGACAAGATAAACGCGTCCGTTTGAAGAAGCTTAAAGATCTTCTACTGAAAACATAATCAAATCTTATTCAATTTTCCAAATCGTTCTGTGCTAGCGTTTCTCTTGCCTAAACTATCAGGAGGGACGAGTGGACAATTACACAGACACATTAATGATTGAAAGAGCAATCGCCATATTCGGAATGCTCTTCTGGTTTGCTTTTCCCATCGGGCTTATGATTTCGGTGATCAAACAGGATCATGATGCTCACCATGGCCATTCAAAAGATGTAGCCGATGATCATGAATCTGCCTTTGGACCCGATTACAAAAAATCAGCGTAAGACTACCTTAGGTTTTCAAGTCTCTGAACAAGTTGAATCAATGCCGGTCGATTTTGTTCGTAGTAGTAATCGATCTTTGAATACTCAGGCCATTTTGTGTTTGAGAGTTCAATCGTCACCTGAAAATCTTTTTTGTAGTAAATACTCCAGTCCTGCATTCCTCCGTTCACTTCATACCAGGCGTACCCATTTGTAATGCCATTTTCAAAAGCAGTAGAAGCGCCGATGTAGGGAGCTTTGTGAGCGTATTCTAGACTTAAATCTTTAATCAATTCTTCTTCCTGAAATTTTTCTGCGACAGTATCCCAGGGATAGTTCACTACTTCAGCGCCACCGTGAAAATTAGCAGACAATCTGAATTTATGTTCGGACTGCCACTTCATGACAGCTTGAGTTTCCGGTGCGCGATTTGCGGCTGTATCCTGATTGTCAGATGTAGAAAAATCCGGGAAGTCGCGGTTCAAGTCTACCCAGCTGGCGTTAGCTCGTGTACCGGCCGCAGCTCCATCGGGATTCATTGAAACGAGAACGTGGATTTGAAATTTATCGAGCAAATTTGTGATCTCAGGATCTTTGCCGTAATTCTCAGTGCAATCCTTGATAAACTTCATCATCATTTCACGGCCTACAATTTCATCTCCGTGCATGTTCGCCACATATTTAAATTCGGGACGTTTGTCTTCGACTTTTGCATTTTTGGATAACTTTAAAACCCATAAGTCGCGTTTCTTGACGGATTTTCCAATGGAATAGAGTTTCGTCAGTTGTGGATATTTTTCCGCAATTGTTTTCAGTTCTTTTTCAATTTGTTCTGGAGTCGGGTAGCCGACTTTCGATTCAATCGAGACTGAACCTAATAAACTATAAGCAATTTTATTCTGCTTAAGAAATTGCTCGAGACCTTTCGGGCCATAAAGTTCAAAGCCATCTGCTTTCACGTGGTCAATTGTGAGCTCTGGTCTTTTCTTTAGCAATTCAAAAACCTCACGAGAATAATTTTTGATCCAGAATGATTCTTCAATGATCGCGCCAGCGAA
>DAIQAU010000018.1:25903-27978 GCA_036781565.1 Bacteriovorax sp.
TTGAGATCGCGCTCAGCAGTTTCAAGAACCGCATCGATGAGAATGGCCTCTTTTGTATCCTCATCGGCCAAAAGATACGTATATGTAGAAGATTCTTGTTCAAATAATTGATGAAAAATCATGCGCTAAACCCTTGTAAGTATTCCTCTGTAAAAGCCTAACAGAAGTGCATTAAGTTGCCAAATTTGCTCAATTCGGTGCTTCATTAAAATAGTTATTGAGTTTCTAGATTAATTAGTTTATAATTTTATAAACTAGTGATCGAGAAGGAGTTCAATACTATGGTCGATAAAAATAAAATCTTATATGAAATGCAAGCAGAAATCTGTTACGCGCTCTCGCATCCGGTAAGACTAGAGATCCTGGATATTCTTTCGACATCGGAAAAAACCAGCAGTGAATTGCTTGAAATATTGCAGATTCCCAAGGCCAATCTTTCACAGCACCTGACTGTGCTTAAGGACTCAGGGATCTTAAAAACGAGAAAAGAAGGTCAGTTTCAATATGTCTCACTTGCTATCCCAAAGATCAAGGATGCCTGTACCCTTGTTCGTACCATCCTGGCCGACAGAATTGACGGCGAGGAGAAGCGCATGAGTGAACTTAAGAAAAATTTGACTCAACAAACGAAAGCTCCCGCTTTAAAAACAACAAAGAAAAAAGCAACGAAGAGAAACAACGGGTGATATATGAAAAGCAGAGCAATTTTAACTTTAATGGTTCTAAGTTCTACTGCGGCTATGGCCGATGCTGATTTTGAAAATCTGTGGAAATCCATTGAACAAAACAGTCTTGCCTTAAAAGCTTCATCTGAATCGGTAGAAGCGGCCGGGAAAAATTTATCCCGTTCAAAAAGACACTGGCTTCCGACAGTGTATGCAAAGGGCGAAAGTTATTTGACAAATGATCCGGGAGCCAACATGTTCGGGCTTCTTTCTCAACGTCAGATTCAGCAAAATGATTTCATTCCTGACAGCCTCAATCATCCTGGAAGCAATTTGTTCACAAAAGGAACCCTGGGGTTGAATCTTCCTCTTTATGAAGGGGGAATGAAGAAAAGTCTGGCGGATGTAAGCGCTCATCAATATGAATCTAAAAAATCTGAAGCGCAGGCCATTCAAATTGATCTTTATAGTGAAGTGGCGAAGAGCTATTTCACTTTAAAATCTCTTGACCGGTATCAGCTTGAAATTAACAAAGTGAAATCAACGATAGATTCCATCATCGGGAAATATCAAATCGGTAACAAATCCAACATGCTTGGATATTCCGGTCTTCTAGGACTTAAGAGTTTAAAAAACAGAATCAGTGCTATCAACGATGAGACTTCTACCAAAAAGAAAGCTTATCTCAATGCACTTGAAGAATTGAACGGCGAGAAAATTAAATGGAAAAGTGAAGTTGAATCCAATTATTTGACGGAAGCTGAGCGCTACTTGTCGTCCAATTCTGAATATTCAGCGTCTGCCAAAATTAAAACAATGCAGGAAAATGCTGAAGCGGCAAAAGCGGCGATTGGTGCAGAAAAGTCCAGAAATCTTCCGCGCGTAGGTCTCTTCGCAGAAAGTTATGCCTTCAACGGTGAGCGCGACACCGGCAAAGGGTTTTCGACAGGTCTTTACCTGAACTGGAATCTTTATTCAGGAACAGATTACGGCGCTTCTCAAGAGGCGATTCATAATTCACATGCGGCGAAGTTTTATGCTGAGGCCATGTCACAGAAAGAAAAAATTGAATTTGATTCTTTAAAAGAAATGGAAGGAACACTTTCAAGAACAATGGTGACTTTGGAAGAAAGCCAGAAGCTTCTCGACGAACAGACGAACGTTTCTAATAGTCTTTTCAAGAATGGTATGATCAATGCGCTTCAATTGACGGAAGTTTTATCGAGACGAATTGATCTTTTAAAAAATAAAAATGAAGTTGAAACAAACTTGATCGAAACAAAGGCGAAGAAATATGAATTCAACTCAAAAATATAAAATGGGTTTTGCCGGCACGCTGGCAAAAATGTTTATTAAGTCGAAACTGACTCTGGTTATTGCACTGGCAAGTATTCTCCTTGGAGTCATGGC
>DAIQAU010000019.1:0-7363 GCA_036781565.1 Bacteriovorax sp.
AGTTCAAGAACAACTTTTTTCTTACCCGCTTTTTCTTTGAGCATCCATCCCACATCGGCCGAGCCGGTGAAAGAAAGCATTTTGATTCTTTCATCTTTCAACATGAGCTCTGCCTCTTCATTTCTGCAGACGACGACGTTGAGAACTCCCGGAGGAAGTCCCACGCGCTTGCAAAGCGAAGCCAGCGCAAGCGCTGTGAGCGGAGTGTAAGGCGAGGGTTTCAAGAGAACAGTATTGCCGGCCGCAAGTGCCGGTCCCACTTTGTGAAGAGCGAGGTTTAGCGGGAAGTTAAAAGGTGAAATGGCCAGAACAGGGCCGATCGGAAAACGTTTTGTGAAAGCCGTTTTGCCTTTGCCCAATCCATAATCCATCGGCACGGTTTCCCCCGTGAGACGAATGGCCTCGTCTGCTGAAAATTGCAGAACGGATAAACTTCTTTCGATTTCAGCTCTGGCGTAATCGAGAGGCTTGCCGGCTTCGCTCACAATGAGATTAATGAATTTTTCTTTTTCATGTTGAAGACCGTCGCGTATTTTTAAAATAAACTCTCTTCGCTCCATCGCCGACAAACGCGACCAGCTTTGAAACGCCTGCGCAGAATTGGAAATGGCAAACTGAACTTCGCTGGCATCGGCAAACGGAATCGTCGCGATGATGTTCTGTTCATATTTATTGGTGACCGAAAGAATATTGGTCGTGGAGTGTCCAATCCATTCGTTATTGATAAAACTTTTTGCGGAAAGAATGTCGCGGTTTAGTTCCATAAATCGTTCCCTGATTTAATGATTTTACGAAACTAAATTTTAGCGAAAAAATTTATAGACCAAAAGGAGAATCTGCTTCCGTTTGCGTTTTAGAGCGCGCCGCAAGTCCGCGGGCAAAAAACATATGTTCTTGAAGAAATCGTCTCTCACCCATATGGAAAAGCTCAATGCTGTGGACATGACATAGCTTAATCGGTGCCACGGCATTCTTAAAGACTTTGTAGAGATTACTTGTCGTCAGAACTCTTTTTGGCCCATTTTTGAAAAGATAATCTTCGCCTTCAGCTTTGCACACTTCACACATAAGATGACTTTCATTCCTTATAAGTTCAATTTACTCTCGATAAATTATATCGGAAAACTGAGGGTAACCTTTATGCTGATATTAACAATAATTGACAAACTCCCATGAATTCGCAGGCATCCGCCTCTTTTTTAAGTCAAAATCGACGCAAACTCTTGTTTGGCCGTTTTTCCCAAAGTGCCCATTCCACGGGACATCTGCGCGCCTTGCCCTCACTTTATTGAGGGCTTAGCTTACTTTTAGATAGAGAATTGCTTTCTTTTTAGCGTATACTTTCGCCATCAATTTAGCTCGTCACGGAGACACACGCTTGGGCAAAAAAACATTAGGCCTATCTATTGCCTTGCTGATTCTCGTCCTGCTTTTCTTTGAATCGACCAACGCTGATCTCGTTGTTCAAAATTATTTTTATTCGCGCGCAGATCATTCGTGGCTACTTAAAGACCCTACCGGTCTTTACCACCTGATTTTTTACAAAGGGATTAAGTTTCCTCTCTATATTCTTGGCATCGGCACATTGATTGCTTCGATTGTAACCTGGAAACATCATCACTGGAGACAAAGACGAAAAGGTCTTCTCATCATCACACTGACGCTGATTATTCTGCCAACGACAATTGCGACGATCGGAAAATATTCCACCAACGTGCAGTGTCCTTACGATCTGAAAGAATACAGCGGACAAATTCCTTACGTGAAGTTGTTTGAAAAATATCCGGTCAATCCCAACTCTCCGGATGGAACATGGCCTCGCGGAAAATGTTTTCCTGCCGGACACGCCTCAGGCGGCTTTGCCCTTTTTGCACTAGTCACAACAGTGAGAACAAGAAGAAATAAATTTTTACTGTTTTTATTCGCGATGATTTATGGATGGACGATGTCCGTTTATCAAATGATTCGCGGAGCTCACTTTTTGAGCCACCAACTGACAACAATGTTTCTCGCCTTAATATTAGTTTCAACGTTAAACCTTCTCATCAAGGATTATGTCAATGAAAGCACTGAATCTTAAAAACAAACTTGCTCCTACACCCAAGAACAATCCGAAGTATGCTCTTTCGGTAAAAGACCGCGCTGGCTCTGAAGTTATTGTCGGCGATCCCCGCGCTACACGCGCTCTCGTTGCTTTGATGAACCAACACGCAACGATCGGTGGAGCTGCTGCTCACTGGGGCGGCCCTGCTGCTTTTGCTGAAATGATGTCTGCCCTTCATGGAATCATGTTTAAAGACAAATCAAAAAATTGGTACGACCAATACAATTTCGTCAACGACGCCGGCCATGCAGAAAACGGTGTCTATGCTCTTCGCGCGAACTACGGTTTCGATAATCTGACTTTCAACGATCTCAGAAAATTCAGATCCATTGAAAGCAAACTCACAGGCCATGGGGAAGCTCACCTGAATCCTGAAGGAGTTTTTATTTCAAACGGACCGCTCGGCTCAGGCATTCCGCAAGCACAAGGTCTGGCGATGGCCGATAAAATTTTAGGAAACAAAAGAACGACTCTTTGTGTTCTTTCAGATGGTGGTGCCATGGAAGGTGAAGCGAAAGAATCATTCGCGGCCATTCCAGGACTTGCCAAGAAAAATAAACTGAATCCTTTTGTTCTTTTGATCTCAGACAACAACACAAAACTTGGCGGAAGAATTGATGACGATTCTTTTTCAATGATTCCAACGTTTGATTCACTTTCTGCTCTTGGATGGAAAGTTGAAAAAGTTCAGGACGGACACAACCTTCAGACAGTGTTCACTTCAATCGAAAAAGCGATTGAAGAAGCTGAGAAAAATCCTGCGCAACCGGTAGCCATCGTTTTCAAAACAATCAAAGGCTACGGTGTAAAATCGACAATGGATTCTGCAAGCGGCGGCCACGGCTACCCTCTTTCATCTTATGATGAAAAACTCTCTGCTTTCGTCAAAGAAATTTATAACGGTGAAGCTCCTGCTGAATTCACAACGTGGGCAGAAGAAATTTTAAAAGCAAAACCAGAACCGAAAGCCGCCACAGCTGGAGCTGCAAAGACGGAAAAAGTTCAGGATGGTTTCGCCAGAGCGGCGATCAAAGCGGCGAAGGAAGGCTTGCCGGTTTTCTCTCTTTCATCAGATCTTCAAAGTTCAACAGGGATCAAAGCATTCCATAAAGAATTTCCTGATCACTACATCGATCTGGGAATTGCAGAATCAAATATGGTTTCAAGTGCCATCGGTCTTTCAAAACAAGGATTGATTCCAATCGTAGATACTTTCGCGCAATTCGGAATCACAAAAGGAAATCTTCCTTTCATCATGGCAGGTCTTTCAGAAGGACCAGTCATTGCTCTTTTCTCTCATACAGGTTTTCAGGATGCAGCTGATGGTGCCAGTCACCAGGCCACAACTTATTTTGCGGCCCTTTCCAGCATTCCGCATATCACTGTGATCAACTGTGCATGTTCAAGTGAAGCTGAAACCTTGATGTACGATGCAATTAAAACTTTTGCAAAGGAAAGAGAGGCCGGCCGCGTTCCTAATTCAGTTGTTTTCTTCCTTGGAAGAGAAAATCATCCGGTAAGTTACGTGGAAGGAATGAAGTACGAATGGAATAAGGCCAATGTTCTGACTGAAGGAACGGATGTGACGATTGCGGCAGCGGGACCAATGGTAGGAAAAGCGCTACAAGCGGCCAAGCTTCTTAAAGAAAAAAATATCAGCGCAACCGTAATCAATAATTCGTTTATTAACCATGTTGATGTTGAGACTTTCAAAACTGCCCTTGCAAAAACTAAAGGGAAATTAATTACGATTGAAGATCATCAGGTTGTTGGCGGAATGGGTTCAATTATCCTTCACGCTCTTCACCTCAACGGAATTCCTTTCCAGGCAAAAACGCTGGGGATTCAGGGTGAATTCGGTCAATCTGCCTATAAAGCGGATCAATTGTATGCACGCTTCGATCTTTCTACGGAAGGAATTGTCAAAGCATACGAAACTTTGAAGTAATCGCTAAAGAGTTCACACAAAAAATTCGAAACAGGCATGGGGGAATCCATGCCTGTTTATCTTACTAAAACACTCTGCTTCTTTATTTTGTTGTCGACTTCAGCTTTTTCGGCCGAACTCGAAACACAGCTCAAAAAAATTCCCTTATTTAATTCTTTATCTACTACCACTGAAAATAATGAAGACGCCAAGAAAGCAGGTCAGGCCTTAAAACAGCTTTGGGACCAGCGAAATGCTCCGGAAGATCCAAACAAGGAAGCGCGACTTTATTACACATCGAACGTGGAATCCAAGCCGTGTTCTCATTGTCCGAAATATCTCAATCTCACGCTTGAAATAAATAAGATCGTCGAAAAGGCCAAAGAAGATAAAGATACTGCACTTGAAAACGATGCCTTCATCCAGCTCTCTAAATTGAAATTCCTCTACTACGTCGTTCGCAGTGAATCTGAACAGGGCGGAATTGAATGTCAGCAACTCGGTCAACAGACTCTTCAGCCGGTCAAGCTCGACGGCAATTTTAAAATGATCAAAGAAACGATGGTGAAAATGCCAGAGATGACCGATTTTCAATATTACCCTCGCGGCCAGGAAGAAGTTTACTACTACTATCGAGGTGAAGGCGCGAACGCGAACATTCTCATCGAAGTCGTTATGAACAAAGATGGTAGTGCCAATCTTCGCTATTACGAATTTGAGGCTTCGGATGGAAGCACACTTTATATGAAACAACTCCAGCGCGAGAAAAAATTCGCGGGGAAAAAAGACGACAAACCCAAAGATAATTTTTTCCAGCCTACGCTCGAAGTAAAAACGGGCGACACGCTCATACCTTCCGACATCACTCTTTTAAAGGCAGGGGCCAAAACTCAGATTGCCGAAGATCTCAATGTGAAACTCGACCATCAGGCAAGCGTCAATGAACAATCGGCGAGCTTTGCCTTTGAAAAAGACAACGGACAAAAATGGATCGTGGTTGAAGGCAAGAACATCACTGATGGCGGAAAATCACTTAAGACTCTTGTTCCGGTTGAAATTGAACTCATGGAAGAATCAAAATTAAAAATCAATGCGAGCCTTGAAAACACACTTAGTGTGAACAGTATTGCGGACGCAAAAAAGGGCAACATCTCCGCCACGCAAACGATCAAGCTTGGACTAACCGATCACGACAATGAATATTTCAATATCAAAGCTGAAGTCGATGCCGAAGGACTCTCCAAGACCACTCTCCAGAACAAATTCTCTCTGGGAGAAAACAGCAGTATCGGAAGTTCAGTCACCATGGATCGCGCAGGAAATAAAAGCTTCAGTGTAAATAATGTCACGAACGTGAGCACCTATGGAAAGCTGACCACTTCTTTCGGTGTCGCTTCTGACAATAAATATTTTGCCGAAACTCAATTTGAGAAAAAAATCAGTGAAACAACATCACTTGTCGTCGGATCAAAAATTGGACGGGATGATAAAAGCTTCACGCTTATGTGGCAGTCTAAATTTTAGAAAGTCGTAATGGCCTCAACCCAAGTCTGCTTCATTGTCGAAAAGCGTTTTCCGTCGCAGACAGTGTAGCGAATGCGATCCTTCTCTACTCCGAAAAATTTTGTGGGTGCCTGGATTTTCTGGCCGATAACAGAAACGGCTTCAGCACTGACGGGCTCAAAAGTTCCATCTGTTTTTTTGCGAGACTTATAAATCTCGTAACGATCATAATTATCAGCAATCAGAAAATTGAAAGAGTATTTAAAATTACCGCTGACGGCAGTATTGGAAACTTTATCTGTCGTATTGAGAGCAGAACACATATCTTTGAGCACACCGCTTAAATCAGTAACGACATCTTTAAAATATGTATTGCGAGCGGCAATGTATTCAAGGTCGGTCGAGTTGGCATTGCTGATGGATGCGATAAACAGGTCGTGGTTATAAACATCATTATCGCAATTGCGAAGCTCTGCCTTAAATCTGAATTGTTCTTTTTCGTTATTGAGAGTTTCAAAAAATTCGCGTTTCTTTTTCAGATTGCTGCAAATGCGTTTTCCGATATCGAGTTCAGAAATGGTCATTGCTCTCGGTGCAGGGACGTTCATGCCGGCAATATTATCGTTAGAATTTTTCGGTGGTGTTTGTTCGCTGATTTTACAGCTTGATGAAAGTGCGGCGACGACAAGGCAAAAACCAAGAGTTTTTTTCACAGACAGGATCTCCTCTACAAATATCTCAGCTCACTGTGTGCATTAAGCTTCACGAAATAAAGTTTCGTGGGGAATTAATGTATACATAGATTGTCGCTCAGATTTGAAAAAAGAGAAGACCCAATTCGTTATAATTTGTCCTAATATTCTTGAAACAGAAAATTTTTCCATTGAAGAGAGAGGCCAGTTTGGGATTTCCACGATCATCATAAAATCCTTTTTATGAGGAAGTTCGTAAGCGGTAAGCGTGAAATTTTTATCACGGAGAATGAGATCGAGTAAAGGCGGAAAATTTTTAATTTTTAAAAGTTACCTGGAGCACATTGAAGACAAACTAATTCCATCTTTCGCCAACGATCGACCACGGATTTACGGTCATCTACAACGAACAATACCTGATAATTTTCCTCGATTTTCTCGCGATAGATTTCTTCTTTGACATCAGAATCTTCGCGGAAATCAATTTCGCCTCTCATGAAGAGAAAATCATAGGGAACTTTATGTTTGTGCAGCCACTCTTCTGTGGGCCTTCTGTTGGTCTCACCTCTTCCGGTCACAAACAGAACTTTATACCCACGGGCTGCCATCGCGTGAATGAGTTCGAAACACCAGTGATTTAGTTCATCGTGACTAAGAAGAGCATTGAAAGCGTGAAAATCTTTCTTCTTTCCTTTAACGTGATGAACTCTGTGTTCGACATCGCAAAGTGTGCCGTCGAGATCGACGATGATGGCCTTTTCTTTAACCGCTTTTTCCTGCATTTTAAAATCTCCAGAACTTATTAAACTCGTGTCTGTAGAAGAAAATCAATCCTACGCTCATTAGTATATTCAAAATGCCCAGGATTCCAAAGATAACAGCAAGAGAAACATGCATCTGATGAAGAATCATCAGCATCACCGAAACACTCACCATCGCGAGTGCATTAATAATATTGTTTCCGGCTATGATTCGGGATAATTCATGTGCCCCGGTAACTCTCTGAAGCTCTGCAAATTGCGGAACAGTAAAGACCCCGCCAAAAAAAGAAAGAAAAAACAAATCGAATACAACTCTGGAGCTTCTGTTGACCGAGAAAAATTCTTTGATGGAAAGATCGCCTTTTATCGTTGTCAG
>DAIQAU010000019.1:7463-22943 GCA_036781565.1 Bacteriovorax sp.
TTCTGTTGACCGAGAAAAATTCTTTGATGGAAAGATCGCCTTTTATCGTTGTCAGAACCGTCAGAAATGAACTTTGCTTTGAAACCTGATTGATGACCAGAGCGATATCAAAAATAAAGAAAGACATCCCCACAAGTGAAAGCGGAATCAGCGCCCGTACGACTCTTCCTCTAGTCGCCCGTTCAAGAAAAAAAGGACCGACGCCCATGCCGATAGTGAAAGTAAACAACATTAAGGTCGCGACCTGCTCATTGCCATGAAAAATATTTTTGGACAACAAAGGAAGAAGAGACAACAATCCTGCACCTAAAAACCAGAACCAGGAGAGACCGATAATGAGCACTGCGATTAAAGGATTTTTAAAAACCAACTTCAGAATATCGCGGGTCGAAGTGAAAAAATTAAAATCAATATGAGTTGATTCGTGATGGATTTCGACTGCAGGCAGGCGTTTGGCATAAAAATAGCCGAGCCCGGCAAAGAGAATAAGAAGAAATTTTAATCCCCACAAATTGCCTGAAGACGAAGCAGCAATCCCTCCGAGAATTGTTCCGACAAGAATTGCGATAAATGTTCCAGAACTGATGAGGGCATTCGAAAAAACCAGATTTTCTTTTTTTGAATAATGAGGAATGAGAGAATATTTCAAAGGCCCGAAGAATGTGGAATGCAATCCGAAAAGAAAAAGGACAAAAAGCAAAAGTGGATAATGACTGATAAAAAGTCCGATGCCGGCCAGAAGAGCAATGACGATTTCAAATTGCTTGATCCATCTGACGAGCTGAGTTTTTTCCAGTTTGTCAGCGAGCTGCCCTGAAGTGGCCGACAGAAAAAAGAAGGAAGAAATAAAAACGCCCCCGGAAAGCGCGACAAGTGCTCCGGAATTAATTCCAAACAGAGTGACACCTTGATACGTAATAAGAATCACCAGCGCATTTTTAAAAACGTTATCATTGAGTGCGCCAAAGAATTGCGTCCAGAAAAGAGACCAGAGTTCTGATGGGATTTTTGCT
Source organism: Bacteriovorax sp. (assembly GCA_036781565.1). GTDB lineage: Bacteria > Bdellovibrionota > Bacteriovoracia > Bacteriovoracales > Bacteriovoracaceae > Bacteriovorax. Next base: position 8,477 of record DAIQAU010000019.1, read on the forward strand.
GCAGATTTGTTCATAAAAATAAATTAGCAAGCAATACTTAAAAATGATAGGATTTCTCCCAAGGAAAATCTTATGAAACTGTATCATTACGTTCATTGCCCTTTTTGTGTTCGCGTCCGCATTGGTCTGGGCCTGTTACGACTTCCCTACGAATCTCACGTTGTTCCTTACAACGATGAGAAAACACCTTTAGAGCTCACGGGAGTAAAAATGCTTCCGATCATTGTTGATGATACTGGCAAAGCTCAAAATGAAAGCCTTGATATCCTGAAGCGTTTTGATACTGCGGGCATCTTGTCGTGGTCGACTTATGAAACTCACAAAGAAGAAGTGGACGCCCTCATCAATGCGATCGGCAGTCCGGTCCATTCATTGTGTATGCCCTACTGGATCTGGACTCCTGAATTTAACGATGAGTCACGCCTTTATTTTCAACAAAAAAAAGAAGTCAAACGCGGTCCCTTTAAAAATCTGATTCACGACAAAGAAAAATACATTAAAGAACTGAACAATCTGATTGAAGAAAAAATTGAACCCAATCTCGAGCCGTTTTATAAAAGCTCTACTCTCACTATTGTGGATGTCATGATCGCTGCTCATTTGTGGGGAATGTATATTTTTCCGGAGTACCAGTTTGATCCGGGCATTCATCAATATCTTCAGGAAGTAAAAAAATCAGCACGCTTTGATTACCACGCTGACTTCTGGAAATAATTCTACAATCTCATCATGTGATTCTTGACGAGAAGAGCGAGCTCTTCAAAATCAAAAGGCTTGAAAATAATCGCGCGCGGTTTATAAAGATTGAGATTCTCGCGAGGATAATCCTGATAAGCAGTAATGAAGAAAAAAGGAATGTGCCGGCCTTCATTATGAAGCGTGCGAATCAGCTCCGGGCCATCCATTTCAGGCATGGAAATATCGGTGATGAGGCAGTCCACATTCTGGGTCCTGACAACTTTTAGGGCCTCAATGCCTTGAGTTGCTTTAACTACCTTAAAAGACAAGTCTTCCAGGCTTTCCTGCAGCAATTCCAAGATATTAGGATCATCGTCGACAATCAAAATCGTTGGATTCGGCTTCTCTTTTAAACTCATGAAATTATTCTATCAGCAGTTGTTTTTTTTACAACCTGACAAATAAGTTGTTTGACTATTCAAACTTTTGTAGTAAATAGTTAATTAAATAAGGTCTACTTAAACAGAGTCATACTACACATGAAAAAATTTATTTTAATCTTCACCCTCCTTGTTTCCATGACATCAACTTTCGCCAACACCGATACAACGGCTGCTGACGACAAAACTCCTCGCTTCATTATTCACCTTTTGGATTACCTGGCCCACGATTACGGCGGAGCTGTTCAGAATGGAAAAGTTGTTTCTCCATCAGAGTACGATGAGCAAATTGAATTCGCTCACAAGGTCAGTGAAATTGCCGCTGCTCTACCGGAAGTAAAATCAAACCAAGTTGTTTCAGAAAAAATTAATAAATTAAAAAAGCTCATCGAGACAAAAGCGGATGCCAAAGACGTTGCACTCATGGCACGCGATATTCAAAAAGATATGATCACGGTAGCGAAAGTAGCTCTCGCTCCGGAATCGTGGCCATCAATCACTAACGGAAAAAAATTGTTCCAACAAAACTGTGTCGCTTGTCACGGAGCTGAAGGACGTGGTGATGGCGCTTCAGGAAAAGGAATGGATCCTGCTCCGGCAAACTTTCATGAACCTGAGCGTATGTCTCAAATCTCAGCTTTCCATTGCTACAATACGATTCGTCTTGGAGTTCCCGGAACAGGGATGGCCTCGTGGACTAACTTCACTGATAAAGAAGTCTGGGATCTTTCTTTTTATCTGATGGCGATGAGACATGAAGAAAAATTAAATTCGACAGGACTTGCAACGGCCCAATCTGCTGCTGGAACTATTACGCTGGAAGAAGCTGCTCAGCTTTCTGATACAGAACTTCAGGCGAAAATGACGACAGCAAAAGAGGATAAAGAAAAAACTCTTGCTGTGGCCGTCCTCAGAACGAAAGACAACAATCCTACTGGCGGCGATTACATCGGAAAAGCAAAAGACTTACTTGATGATTCTCTTCGCTCTTACAACAAGAATACAGCAGCAGGAAGAGAAGAAGCAAAAACACTTGCGCTTCGTTCTTACCTTGAAGGAATTGAGCCGATCGAACCAATGATCAAGGCAAACGATCCTGAGCTTGTTATTAAAATTGAAACTGAAATGAACAAAGTCAGACGCTTGATTGAAGATGAAAAAGGAACTTCACAGGCCCTGGAAGCGCAAATTGCAGCAACGAAACTTGTTTTTGGTGAAGTTGAATCTTCAATTCAGGCCAAAGAACTGAGCTTCGGTGTAGCGTTCTCTGGTGCTTTCGCGATTATTCTGCGCGAAGGATTTGAAGCTGTCCTTATCGTCCTCACTCTCCTTTCAGTCATTAAAGCTTTCGGCAATAGAAGGGCTGCTCTTTATGTTCACGCAGGATGGAGTTCGGCCCTTGGATTAGGCTTTGTGGCCTGGTTCCTTTCTGGATTTCTGATGAAGATGAGTGGAGCTAGCCGTGAAGTAATGGAAGCTGTAACTTCATCTCTTGCTGTCGTCATCCTTCTTTACTTTGGTTTCTGGCTGCACAGACAAACTGAAATCGGCCGTTGGAAAAAATTTATCCATGAAAAAGTTCAAGGCGCACTCGATAATAAAAACCTGTGGGCCCTTGCAAGTATTTCTTTCATATCTGTTTTCAGAGAAGCTTTCGAAACTGTTCTTTTCATCAGAGCACTCTGGTTCCAGACGAATGCAGACGGAAAAAGTGCAATCGGTTTAGGTCTTATTGCGGCCCTTGGTCTGATCTTTGCTTTCTCGTTTGTTGCGCTTAAGTACTCTAAGAAAATTCCAGTGCGTGAACTTTTCAAAGTCTCTTCAGTTCTGACAAGTTTCCTTGCTTTCATCCTTGCAGGAAAAGCAGTTCATTCGCTTCAGGAAGCTGGAATTTTAGGTTCGACTTCTATGCCGCTTAATCTTCGCTTTGATACTATCGGGCTCTTCCCGACTTATCAGACAATTCTGGCCCAGGCACTGACTTTGATTCTTGTTTTTGCTCTTATCAAATACAATTCTAAACCGGCGACTCAGGCCGAAACAGTAACAGAGACTGCTTTATAAGCAGTCTCTGGACTATTTTTTAAAAAAAGATTTAATGAGATTTACACACGTGCTCTTTACCTGCTGGTAACCAAGCTTGAGCATATCAATTTTCGTGAGTGGATATTGATAATCGCGGTCGGCAATCGCGTGTGCTAAATTTTTCACGGCCGATTTCACAATCACATCTTTGAACATAGTTGTTTCACCAATGGACTCAGGCAATTGTTTTAAAAGAAGTGATCCTCTTGCAAATGCTCCGAGCTTATCTGAAACAAAATAATTTTTTTGTACACACCAGGCAACCCAGGCTTCGGCAGGTTTTTTCGGGCTTCTCTTCATCTCTTCTTCAATGTCTTTAAGCAATCTTGCTTTGAGGGCCTTGTCTGTCGAGTTCATTGAGGCCATCAGTCCATCGGCAATCGTCACAGGTGAATTCTGGAAAGCTCCGGCCCCTACGAGGATAAAGGCGCGCTGATCTTCTTTGGAAAGCGTGCTTGAAAGACCAAAGTCATATAAGAGAATTTTTATTTTGTTATCTTCTTCAACCAGAACAACTCTGAAATTTCCCTGGTGAAGATCGGCGTTTAAGAAACCACTTCTAAAGAGCGCTTCTTCAAACCACATACGAAGCATTTCTTCGGCCACAATTTTTTTGGCAGCATTGTCTTCAAGGTCATTGAACTTGACTCCCCCGCTGGCAAATTCCTGAATATGAAGATTCGATTTCCCATGTGGTGGTAGATACACGGCAGGAACTTTCATCTCAAGCATCTTATAATTTTGATTTGCACTGACTTTAACGGCGCGGTTATAAATCTCATTGGCCGTTTTTTGTCTTTCAACCGCAATCGACAGATCGACTTCTTCATCAAGAAATTTTTCAACACTATCAATTAATGTTGTAAAAACTTTCATATCCTGGAAACCTTCGGCCTTCAAAAGAGCTTCACTGTCTGGAACAAAACGTCTCAAGACTGCCACATCTTCTTTGCATCTTTTTGCGACACCTGGTTTTAAAAAACGCAGGGCCACTTCTTTTTCAATTCCCTCTTCAACCAGAACGGCCTTGTTAACCTGAGCGATCGTTCCAGTCCCAAGTGGTTTTTCGACAATGGATTTGATTTCAAATCCACCTTTATCAGTAAGAACAACATTGTTTACCAGGTGAATCGGCACAGGTTTTCCGGAAGACTCGAGAATCCCCATCAATTGAGAGAATTTTTCTCCCATTCCTTTTTCTTTACCGATTTGTTGCAACACTTTTCCAAGACCAGGCCCCGTGTTTTGAAAAATGACTTTCAGTACAGTTTCTTCTGTGAACTTTGGACCACCGGTAACCATCTCAGACATTATCGTTTTGATGACATCATCGGGAAGTTTCGTGAAGTAGTAATCCATGAACTTCACAACCATTCTGATCTGTGGATTTTTTAAATCGACCTGACCAGATTTAGCGATTTCTGTTCCGATATGGCGAATGGACGCTTCATGTTTCTCAAGCTTTGATTCGACAAGCGAAACCATTTTCAAAATGCGATCTTCATCGCTTCCGTTGTAATCCAGAATGGCCTCTAGCTCTTTATAACCAGGTTGAAGATCTATTTTATCGCCCAGGATTTTCAGGGCAGCTTCATCATACTTTGCCTGAGCTGCTGCTTTATTTTCAGCTGTGAGATTTTTGTAAAATGGCGCAAGAAGTTTCATCCCCTCAACTAAATCAATCTGAACTTTTGGAGATGGAAGATCTTTCACAGACTTGTTCAGGTAATCCAGTTCATCCTTCAATGTCCAAAGCGGCGCTTTGGCAATCGGAGCAAATTTATTCACTCCACTCTTTTCATTGCGGATGTTTTGCAGAATGAGCGGATAAACTTTGTTGAAATATTCAGTTGCTTGATTATAAATTTTTATTTTTCTTTCATTCTCTGAATGCGTGGCCTCAATCAGATACTTCACCAGGTTTTCTTGAACAGTCCTGATTTCTGATTTGCGTTCAGCGCTTAATTGATTGTCGTAACTCGACTTGAATTCTTCAAAAATACTTTCAAGCTGTGAATTAGCGACCGCCCTTCCGTAATGATGTGGAACGGGTGTTGCGCACGAGTTAAATAATAAAACCGCAGATAAAGCGGAAAGGAGAATTAGTTGATTTGGTTTCATTTTCATTTGAAACCTATCGGCTTAATTTTTACGTATGTTAACCAAAAGAGGAGAATCCTGGGCGGGAACTTCTACATCCCCAAGGGTGATTTTTTCAGTCGGGCTTTGACGGATTTCCAGATGATACAACCCGGGATTGATGTCGAGGTCAACAAGTCTTATTTCATTGGGTAAAGTTGACCAAAACCGGGTGTCGGCCTTCTCGGATTCTTCAATCGCCTTGGCAGCACCAATGTATTGTAAAACGGCCGCATTGCGGGCAAGGAAGTCATTATTATTGGCGCCCCTGTTTCCGCCGCCTAAAGCTTTATAAGTGGCAAATGAAGCCGCTATGGCCGTTGCGTGTTTTGTGGCCAGACGAAATCCTGTGCGCGTGTATGTCCACGCCGAACTTTCAAAAACAGCTTCCTCAGCTATATCCCCCATCGGATTGATCAGCGGGATTTCTTTCGTTAAAACTTCTTTGTTGTCCTTATCCAGCACCACCAGAGAAAGTTTTTTAGGCGGGTCAATATTGATAACTTTAGGAAGCTCAAAACCAATCCCGATATTTTTCAGAGCGGCCGAGGCCACAATAATTCCCATATAGGCTCCGCCAGGATTATAGGAATTAGGCGAAGGCAATAGCCCCAGAACGTCAGCAGCAAACAATGCAATCAAAGGTTCTTTGGATAAAAAATCCAGGCTGTAAAAACTTTTGTCTGCGACTTTTTCTGCAATCAAACCTTTTTCAAATATGAGAGTGACTGGCGTCTTGATATCTTTTACCGTCTTCTTTTTTGCTTTTTGAGAAAGGCGGGCAATGTTCTGATCGATCGTCTCTTTCAGATTTTTTTGAAGTTCTGATTCAGCAATATATTTTTTTTTCACTTCTTCGATCGGCAGGGAAGCCAGTTTGTCGAAGTCTTTCTTGAAATCTTTGTAATGTGTATTAAAAGAGGGATAGGTATTATAATTTTTGAGAAGAATATCTTTGGCATCTTTATAAAGTTGAAGCGCGATATTGTGGTCTTCTCTTGTTCCGATCATCTCGTGAATTTTGGCGCCGTACATTTTTAATAACAAATCATTCTTGTAAACACTCTTTCCCAGACGATCCTCTTTAATTGAAGAAAGAAAACTGTCCCAGGCCAGAACTTCGGCGCGCGCTTTAAAAAGATCATCGCGCTTTCCGGTTTTCTGATAATTGAGAATAGCATTGAGAGAAAGATAAAAATGCAGAAGTGAACGCTCGTAAATCTCGCCATAAAAAACATCGTACGTGTCATTCAGTAAAGATTTTTCGGCCTTCTTTGAAATACTGGTTGTATAGAGTTCATTGGATACAGATCGGGCCTCATCAAAAACCAAGGACGATTTTTCATAATCCCCTTTGGCGTGAAGAAGCATCCCCTTCTCCATTAACTTGAGAAGGCGTTCGTTTTTATCCTGATAGTATTTGGATTTTTCAAGAAACTCCAGGCCTTGATCGTAAGCACCTGTCGCATAGAAGTTTCTAAGTTCATGCCTGTCTTCGCGGCCGCCCGTAGAGCAGCCGAGAAGAACCAGACTTGAAATAATAACTAGATTTTTTTTCACGAAAAACAATTACCAGCCCATGCTCTTTTGTTCTGAGTACTTTGAAAGCTTCGTACGGGTACGGAAAATTTCAGTTCCTTTTTCAATATCAGTGATGCGCATGTTGACAGAATATTGCTTGATTGTTTTTCCGTCGCGAGTTTCTGGTTTCATGTAAACATTTCCGAAAATCATGAGATCAGCACCTGTCTGCTTTCCGACTTTCTTTGCCGTTTTCGCATCTACCATCCCGTCGTTCTGGTACGTGATTTCTTTTAAAATGTGCTCGCGGGCAGCTGCATCGACCAGAGTGAAATTTCCTTCTTTTGAGATTTCATTCAAAAGTTCATCATTGAGATCGTTGATCGGAAAATAAGCTTCGCTTGTTAAATTTTGAACTTCACCAACGAACATTTTTAAATTCTTTCCGTTTTCCATCATGTAACGGCGAAGACCTTTGTGTTCATTCATTTCTTTCATCACTTCTCTGATGACCTGTTCAGTATCTGCTTGAAGCCATTGATCAGTGATCTTCAATGCTTTTTCATCTGACGTTTTGTTGTCTACTCTTTCTGCTTTAAAAGAACCGCAGCTTACGAGAGAAAAAAGTGCGGCCATCATTACGATCGTTTTCATATGAGCTCCTTAGATTTCGCCTTTTCTTGATTTAATAAAATTATCAGAAACATTTTGAAGTGCTTTCTTCACGTTTTCTTTTGCTTCAGGATCGTCTACTTTCTTCACAACAAAACTTGCTGCTTCTTCCACTGATTTTTTCAAACGATCAGCATCCATTCTGATGAGGACAGCGCATGTGTATGCTTTGAAATCTTCTTTCGCTCCAAGACTTTTCTTGAATTCTCTTTGCTCCCAGTAAGTTTTCACAACTGCAGCTCCGTGGATCATCGACTGGATTTTTTCCGCCATCGTGTTTTCCATATACTCTTTTAATGGAGCAAGCTTTGGATTGTTCATATCGACAGAAGCATTTCCTTCCTGAGTTGTACCGAGAGTTTTTTCAATGAACGTTGTGATTTCAGAAGCAATATCTGTGCGGACGTTGGCCTTAGCGATATCGCAAGCGACGCCTCTTGTGACCTTTGGTTCAGACTCGTAAGAAAAGAAACGAGTCTTGTCTGTGTCTTTTTCATTTTGCTTTGCCCAGACTTCTGCATCTTCAATCCATCCCGGACGGAAGTTTGAGCTGGCATCGCGCACTTCGTATTCCTTTTTGATTTCCGTGTTCTTTACATCTTCCACTGGTCTTTCAGTCACTACCGCTTTCTTTGAGCTTGAGCAGGCCACTAGTCCTGTCAAAGAGAGAATGCAAACGCCGGCAAGAATCTTTTTCATAAGAAATTTCTCCTGTAATCAGTCTTCCATTTTTAAAGTTGATAATTCGTCTAAATGTTCCATTAAATAGCTTTTGAGTTCCGGAGCTGCTTTTTCAACGGCCTGCTCATTGGTGCGGGCCACTTGCTCTGAAAGTGCAGAAATTTTTCCGAGCGTTGTTTTCCCGGCGTTCTGAAGTTCAACTCTCAAATTTACGTTGAGCTTTTTAAAGCCTTCAACTTTGAAATACTGATCTTCAACGAGTACTTCGGAAATGAGAGTGTACTTAGGTCCCGACTTCACCGGGACAAGAACAATTCTTAAAGGAGAGAGAAGATCGATCAGAGTATGCGAAAGTTTCGCAGGTAATTTCTTACCTTTCGTCACCATCGAAAGTTTCATCGGTTTCAGATGATTCATTTTTTGCAAGACCGCTTCTTGAGTTACTTTTAAAACAACTGGAGCAGCTGAAATCAAACGATGGCGGTTGATGAGTGCTTCGATAAGTGAAAGGTTATTTATTATTTTTGGATAGGAAAAACGCGAATTGAGTTCAAACGCTTTAGCATTTATTTGATCGAGCTCTTCAATGCGCTGACGGATTTCTTTGGAGGCCGTTGCTTTATTAAGACCCATGACGACGTAATAGCGTCCGTCTTTTTCCTGCTGTTTTTTTATTTCAAGGCCGCTTAAAATTTCGTTGGTTTCTTCACTGAGGGATTTATTGGTCCATTCATCCACGCTGGCGTTGACTGGAAGACCTTTTTGCAAGCTGGTGACAGAGATCTGCGATCTGGATTCTATTCGTGTCTGAAAAAATTTGGCCACTTCTGTTCTGCCCATTCCAAGAGCTTCGTTCAGAGTACCCCCTTCTCCTGCCACACACAGATCCATCTGGTCACAGTCGCTTACCGTTTTCTCGAAATCAGAAAACCAATCAGGAGCTGATGCCTGGGCGCTCCCTGAAAGGATGACGGCCGCAAGCCCTAAACCAAGTAAAAATTTCATACAGGTAATCCTAGCCCAACCCTCTTCGAGTTTCCAATGTAAAGTTTACCGATCCTCCGACTATTGTCGGATGATATTGGTCAGGTATGTTATAAAGAGGAAAGCTTTAACCCCGAGGACTTCCGATGAAAAACGCCGTTCTTTCAACAGTAATCGCTCTTTCGACAATGACAAGCGTAGCTCAGGCTTCAGACATCATGCTGGCCAAAACAATCAAGCCTGAATTGAGACATAAAATTGAAAGAGACTTGAACGTCATCGAGAATTTTAAATTCACCGGAAAAGCAAACCCTGCCACACTTAAAACGATGAATCTCTTTTCATTGAATGCAGCTTCAGCGACTGACTGGCTCAATCAACGTGTGAATTATATCATTTCAGAAAATGCTCTTTCGGTTTTTAACTTACTGGTAAAAAGAGTTATTTTCGTAGAGAGAAAAGATGTCGATTTCCCTAATGCGGACATCATTCCTTACTCAATGGACAGAGAAATTCAAAAAAATTTCGTTGAGATTCAGGACGGCGTGAGTGCTGAAGAAGGATTCACTGTCATGTCGAATATCGGTTCTGCTCTTTACCTGGGTGGAAAAAATGAAAGACAAGTTTACGGTATGAAAGTTTCAAGAGGCTTCCTTCGTAAATCAGAAAGAGTTGCCGTGACTTCTCCAAGAGCAGGTATCATCCAGATCGGAGAAGGCCTGTTTGCTCCGGAACTGACAGTTGATAGAAACAATGAAGGCGCACTTGCCAACAGCATTTTTAGATTAGGGACATTTTTCCACGAAGCTAGACACAGTGATGGAAACGGGAAATCCCTTGGTTTCATGCATACAATTTGTCCTGTCGGGCACGATTATGAAGGACAGCCAGCGTGTGATGAAAACTTAAACGGACCATACACTGTCGGTGCTTTAATGATGGCCGAAATGGCGAAGTCTTGTGATGAGCAAACATGTTCAGAAAAAGACATGCAGACTTTAAAAATGCTTGTTCTGGACAGCGCGAACAGAATCCTTCCAGTCACTCATAAAGGTGAGAAATCAACTGAATGGGATGCGAGACCAGAGAGTTTATAATCACCATTTGGATTCAATAAATAGCGATAATTATAAGGCCCGGAAGCAATTCCGGGCCTTTTCTTTTTTAACCGATCTTTTTACTAAAGATTGCTCCTAAGCGCGCCGATAAAAACCATAGGCTCACTCATTTAAGGGATGAAAATATGAAACTGTTTTTAAGCGCAACCATTCTTTTTGCTTCAACATTCTCTACTCTTATGGCGAAAGATCTCGCTCCATTTGAAGACAACTATATTAAGAAATTAAATGAAGACTACAAAGAGAATGCTTTTAATGAGCAGATGAAAGTTACGTATCTGACGAAGCTTCTTGAGCATCAGCAAAAGTCTTATGAAGATAAGATCACATTTCTTGAAACTGAATTGAGAAAAACCAAAGATCGTTTGATCGAAAAATCACTTGCTCAGGAAAAAATCGAAGAAGCAATGAAAGACCGCTACAGTGATGAAATGATGTCGCTCAAAAAAGAGCTTGCCTATAAAACGAAAACGATGCTCGAGTACCAAAGACAAATTGAAAAGATTAAGCCTTCTGAAGATATGAAGAAGCTTATTAAGCTGAATACAGAACTTGCTGCTGAACTTAGAAAGTCTGAAGATCAGATTGCCTTCATTCAGCTAAAACAAGTGGAAATGGCCCGTGGTGGAGAACACAAAGAAGTCACTGGCGGCCGCGTTCCTGCATCTGTGCCCTCTGAAAAATAAACTACCTGAAACTACGAAGGCAAGAGACCGTCAAAAAGTCTCTTGCCTTTTTTTTTTGCCACTTTTGCCACTTTCTCCAAACCAATAAAAATCACGAAAAATCGCCTCTAACTTCCCAGAAATTTTCAGTATTGGCTTTTTCCGCAATCGCCTGTTGAGCCCACCCGCTATTTCTTTAAAATAGATTCAAATCAACTGAGGTTTTGTCAGTAGCACGTCAGCCGTTGAGACAAAATCACTCATTAACCAAAAAGAAAAAATCATATGAGAACACTCTCCATTATGGCCTTTGCCAGCTTTCTGGTTCTGTGGGGCGTTTACAGTTACCTGCGAAACGATGCTGAACAAATCGCGCAGGATCAGGAAACGTTGCCATCATCTCCGGCGCAAAAAATGAAAGTTGCCGCTGATGAAAAAGACACTCTCCTCACGCCGAAAAAACGTCGCGAACTCGACAAAATCGGCAGCGTTATCAATGAAGATAATGCTGAAATTGACAACGATACAAAAAATCAGATTCAGGTTGCGAAAAAAGTTTTCGACAACAAAGAAAGCCTGAAAGAAAAACAAGCTTTGCTTGAACAGAGCTTCAACGATCGCAACAGTTCAATCAAAGACACAAAACGTCTTCAGGATGAAATTGTTGAATTGAAAAACAAAATGAAAGTTGAAGTGTCGAACACTGAGAAATGGGATCCGAAATTCATCTATTATCTGATGATGCAGGAAAACTATACTTACGCTGAAATCAACATGATCAAAAATCTTGCTGAAAATGGTTTGAATCTTGAAGAAATTAACTACATCACTGAATTGATCAAAGAAGATGCATTCAAGGAAAGAATTCATGCTTACAAAGCCGGTAACGACACAGGTAGAACAATCGCCTCAGTAAAAAAGAAACCAAAAGAAAAAGATGACTTTATTGATGATCCAACTATTGGCCAGGCCAGCATGGAATCTAAACTGATCGAAATGAATTACAACGAACAGGAAAAAGAGGAAATGGTTTATGGGGCCAGCCAGCAGTAAAATTTGGAATAAAAACAACAACGAAAGAAATAATAATTACGAGGGACCTATGTCACAAATCAAAAAAAGAGCACCGATTGTAAGTTTACTTTTAAGAGAGAAAAAGTTTTTGATCAACACGGATTTTCAAGTGCAGTTCATTGCTTCTCTTCTCCTCATCTCTATCGTTTCAATGTCGATCATCTATCTCGCCAATGATTACTTTTTTCATTCTTATATGACGAAAGGACAGGCCCTCCACCTTCCTCCAGACCATCCGTTTTTCCTGATGATTCACGAGCAAAAAAGATTTATGACAAAGGTATTCGTGGGTGTGGCCGCAAGTATCTCAGGCGTGGCCATTCTTTGGGGACTTTTCTACTCTCACAAAATTGCAGGACCTCTGTACAGATTGCAGAGATATTTCACGGAAGCAGCTGCAGGCAATCAGCCGCTTAATAAAATCTACTTCCGCGATGATGACTTTTTCCAGGAAGTTCCTGCATCGATCAACTTGTACATTGACAGCGTAAAAGACGAGCTGCAAGACCATGAACAAGCTGATCAATCAGAAGATCAAAAAGTGGCGTAGAAATTACTCAATGAAATCTTGAAAGTTTGACCTGATATTCTCAAGTTCGACTTCTTCAAAAATCTGAGAGGGCGTCGTTCCCCACAAAGCCTGGGGCCACGCCCGATCATTTTCATAACGGGCAATTACATGAATGTGAAGTTGTCTGACCATATTGCCAAGGGCCCCGACATTCAGCTTCGACGGCTTGTAAAAATTCTTCAAAAAATCGGACACCATCGTAATCTCTTCCATCAGAATGCATTGCTCTTCGTGAGTGAGATCCATTAATTCAGTTGCGTGCATTTTTTTTGGAATGAGAACAAACCAGGGATTTTCTTTATCGTTTTTAATATAGACCTTTGAGAGTTCGAGGTCCGTGATAAAATAAGAGTTTTTTTCGAGTTCCGGATCAATTGTAAAGTTTTTCATGAGCATCCTGCGCAATCCTTTTTACTAGGGTTGAAGTCTTGTGACTTCCCACTTGTTATTTTTTAGTTGATAGAGAAAACGGTCGTTGATTCTGTTGGCCCCATAGAGAAAAAATTCAAATTCATAAGGTTTCACAAGATAACCGCCCCAGTGTTCAGGGCAGGGAATCGTTTTTCCTTCGAATTCTTTTTTGGTTTTTTCAAATTTGTCCATCAAGGCCTGTTTGTTTTCAATGGTGGAACTTTGGGTAGAAATATAAGAAGCTATCTGGCTGTCTCTGTCGCGGGAATGAAAATACTTTTCAGAATCCGCATGAGACATTTTAGTGACCTTACCTTGAACTCTCACTTGTCTTCCTGAAACATGCCAGTAAAAATTCAGGCAGACTTCCGGATTGTGTTCGAGATCTTTTGATTTGTGGCTTAGGTAATTGGTATAAAACGTCAGGCAATGATTCTGCAACCCTTTGTATAAAAGAACGCGTGTCACCGGGCGATTGTGTTCAAAATCGTAAGTGGCCACTGACATTGCCGGAGCATTCTGTTCTACTAGAGAAGCAGCATCGAACCATTCCGAAAAGCTCGTCAGTGGATCGTTGCCAAGAGAATAGTTGAGTAAATTGTCCATGTTATTTTTCCAGCATTCTATAGGTTTAATTCAGTTTACTATAAATCCTTTCGAGCTAACCTTGAAGTACAAAGTGAAGAAGAGATATGAATAAAATAAAAGTTCTTATTGCTGACGATGAACCAATGCTCCAGGAAATTTACTCGATGATTCTCGAGTCGGAGTTCAATTGTGATTTTTTCAGAGCAGAGAATGGAAACGAGGCCATTGAGTTGATCAAGAATCAGGGCCCGTTTGATCTGATACTTTCTGATTACAAAATGCCCGAAGCCAATGGCGGAAAGGTTTTTCTCTACAATAAGACCTTGCACAATACCCCATTCATTTTATTCTCAGGTGGTTTTCTGCAGGACTTTGCAGAGTTCTCTGATTTTTATCAAGTTAATCCTGCCAATAAATTTCTGGGCAAGCCTTTTGATGAAGAAGAGCTGCTTGTGACTGTGAGAAAGATTTTTCCGAAAACAAATGCGCCGCTAAATACTGAGCAGGACAAATTCATCAAGGTTAATCTGCGCCACTACATTCTCTACACGACTTCCGCCGCTGAGGTTTATATTAAACTGGCGCAGGATAAATTCACAAAAATTATTGATGCAAATGATGTAGATGCACCTGAAAAAGATTTGCTGATGCATTATCTCGATAAGGGGCTCGAGACTGTTTATGTCGATAAGCGCTACTTCACGTCTCTGATGAGGGACGCCTTTGCGCATTTGCAGGAAAAACTCCTGGCGAATAAAAAAAGAGAATCCAGCATAGAATTCGGTGGATTGCCTTTCAAAGTGTGCTTTGAAGGATTGAATGAAATTGGTATTCCCGATT
>DAIQAU010000019.1:23043-27558 GCA_036781565.1 Bacteriovorax sp.
GGATTGCCTTTCAAAGTGTGCTTTGAAGGATTGAATGAAATTGGTATTCCCGATTTTAATATTCAATACACGAATGAACTCATCGGCGAAACAGTTCGCGAGATTTTAAGCGATGACGAATCAAAGGAGCGCTTCAGAAGCTATTGCAGCCTTCAGGGGTTTGCCGTTGGGCACTCTTTGCTCATCATGTATATTGCTTCAGGCCTCTGTCACGAGGCAGGTTTAAACTTTCAGAACACGATGAAAAAGATCTGCACAGCTTCTTTCTTTCACGATTTTCCTCTGTTTGAAACGGATGCCTCAGAAGACTGTCTTCCACTTGAAAGTGCAAAACACCCGGATCATCTTTTCAACCATCCTGTGATTGCGGCTTCTTTTCTGCCAAAAGGAACGGAGCTTTTTGATGACACTGCAAAAATCATTCTCGAGCATCACGAAAGACCAGGTGGCAACGGCTACCCTAAAAAATTAAATTCATTTTCGATTTCGCCTCTGGGATGTCTGTTCATTCTGTCTGAGGAAATTACGTTCAACCTGATCAGAAATGATTTTGACTGCGAACGATTGCGCGACTTCCTCGGCAATATCAAAGAAGAATACAGTTCAGGAAATTTTGCGAGATTTTTCAAGGCGAGCGAAACTATTTTCGGACTAAGCACATAAGCGTTTCATAGTGCTCGGTAAACGGGAACATATCAAAGATTTTCAGATCGACAATTTCATAGTGTGATTTAAGTTCATCAAAATCTCTTTGCATGGTCACGGCGTTACAGCTCGAATAATAAATAAAAGCAGGATTCATTTTTAAAAGGCATTTGATGATCGTGGAATTGAGACCTCTTCTCGGAGGATTTACCAGCACGGCTTCATAAAGATCTGTCGTTTCTATGAGATATTTTTCCACATCGAGGGAATGAAATTCTATTTCTTTTCCATTGCGCTCAACGGACATTTTTGCACATTCAATCGCTTCTATTGAAATTTCTACGCCTGTGATTTTCGAACAGAACCTCGAAGAATAAAATGAGAATGCCCCGACTCCGCAATAGAGATCAATCAAACTTGCAGGTTTATCGCTGGCGATTTTTTCAGACAAAGCGCCGTAAAGTTTTCTCGCCATTTCCGGTGTCACTTGAAAAAAACTTCTTGCTCCTAAAGCAAGATCGAATTCACCGAACTTATGCCAGATTACTTTCTGTTCTGTCAGAACGATCTCTTCATCGCCTTCGAGGATGGCCGCGTGAACAGGCTGTATATTGGCAGTGATAACTTTGACCGACGGATTGGCCTTTTGAAACTCAGGGACAAGTTTTCTGATGCGATCGAGAGATTCTTTAGAGCGAAGGACAAACCTGCAAAGGATGTCATCTTCACTGCTGGAGAGAAGAATATATTTGATTTCGCCTTTCTTCGTCTGAATATTGTAGGCGGGAACGAGTGCCTCATTTAAAAATGTTTTCAGGGCAGGAAGAAGATTGTTGAGCCTGGAATCATGCAAAGGACAGTTTTCAAGTTCAACGGCTTGCCCGTGCTGATCAATCAGGCCGAAGGTCAGTTCTTCGCCGCGATCAAAGACAGCGAGCTTGGCCTTATTCCGTGAACCAGCAGCGTCGCTCACGCCATAAAGAGAAGTTATCTTCTCGCGAAATGCCGGAAACAGACTCTCCAGATGCTCTTTTTTAAAAGCAAGCGTCTGCTCATAACTTTTATCTAAAAGAGTGCAGGAACGGCAGTGTGCGCTTTGAAAGTAGTGGCATTTCATAGTAAGATCTTATCATACAATTAACGGGAATTGATTATGAATTATACTTTGATTGGCTCATTTACTTCACCCTACGTGCGCAAAATGCGTCTGCTTCTTTTCAGTCTTGGCACTTATAAACTTGAATCAATTAATTACCTCGAGAAAAAAGACGGCGATTACCTGAAGTCAATCAACCCGATCAATCAGATTCCAATTCTCATTGATGGCGAAACAAAAATTTTTGATTCGCGCGTGATCTATAATTATCTGACGAAGAAACATAATCTGAAAGCACTCACCATTGAAGAAGAGAATATTCTGTCGGCCATTGATGCGGCCATGGATACATCCATCAATCTTTTTTCTCTCAGAAGAGGCGGTCTTGATTTGAATGCCGGCAATACGTACATTGAGAGACAAAAAGAAAGAGTTCCTCTCATCCTCAACTGGCTTACACCGTGGGTAAAAACCCTTGATCAAAAAAATTCGTCGCACTGGAATTTCGTGACGATGAGTCTTTATTCGTATCTTTACTGGGGTGAATACAGAGGGATTCTCGATCTTTCTGATTTTCCTGAACATAAGCAGTTTCTTGAAAAATTCAAGAAGGCTCCGGGTGTTCACGAGACGACCCCTCCCCCAGCTTAAGCGACAGCTTTTAATTTCTTTTTGTCTTTTTGATTTTCGCTGATGATGTCTTCGATCTTCATGCGTTCCAGGAAATTTGAGAACGCCATCCAGACAGCGAGACCGTTTAAATCGCGGATCTGAGGCGGCAGGTACTTCGGAAGAGCGATGACGCCTTCGCGGTGGTATTGTTCAAGTACGGGAAGATCTTCCAGCGTTGCTTTTCCTGCAAAGAGAAAAGGAATGAGATCTGCGCGTCCTTCCTGAATAGTCGAACGGATAAAATTATAAATTTCAACGAAGCCTTTCAAGTAAGCAATGTCCTTAGTGAAAGGAGATCCACCTTCGAGGCTTGCGCCTCTGAAAATACGTCCGGCGTTTCTCATCGCCTGAATTTCCGTCTGTCCTTTTTCGCGATAGAAGTTGATGACCTCAATGAGGTTAGCTCCGTCTTCGGCCATCTGACAGGCGATAAGGCGATCATTCAAGCGCTTCGCTCTGCTTGGAAAAAGAGCGAAGTTGAAAAGTTCCATGATGACAGCGAGGCCTTCTTGGGTGACTGTTGAACACGGTGGACCTTTGGCCAGCCATTTGGCGTAAGGTTGATTTTGTCCGTTGATCGTTGTTCCTAAATGAACCCAGCCCTCGTGGACTTCAAACGTGTGCACATCGCGGGTAGAAAACATCATCCCGTTTTTGATTTTAATGTAATCAGCACCTGCGGAAGCATCAGAGATAATTCCGTCAGCAATTTTAATTTTGATATTTTCGTCTTTAAAATAATTTCCCAAACGCGTCTGCAATTGCTCCACGACCATCTGGGCAGTGAGCGTTTTTTCAAAATTCTCCCCCATCTTTGTTTCGTGAAGTGAGTTGAGAGAGTTGGCCATCGTTCGCGCGAGATCAGACAATTTCGTTTTACCATCGCCCATGATTTCCGTGGGAGAGCCATAAAGTTTTTTAGAGTAGTCGTAAAACTCAGGCTTTCCTCTGACCATTAGCATGCGGACAACATCTTCGTACTGAGTGCAATTGCGGGTAAGAATTTGTCCCAATGGATCTTGTGGGCCGAGCTCTTTTTGAATCAACACTCTGAGCTGTTTGAATTCCTGCAGTTTTTTTTCAGCGTCGTATTTGAGAGGACGATTGCTGTAATCTATTTTGGGAATTTCTTTGAAGTTGGATTTGATAATCGCGGCTTCTGTCTCTTCCGTCCATTTGACTGAGTCGAGAATTTGAATAGGTTTTTGGGCCTGATTTAAAAGCAGCGAGAGATCGAGAATTTTGTTTTTGTATTTTAAATCGCTCACGGCTGCTTCTCGATAAAGTCAATATTATAACCGTAGCCCCAGAACTTTTTGTCTTTCGCCACTTTTGCAGAAGGACCTTTCAAGACCTCAGCTTCCACAGTGTAAAAACTGTTTCCTGTTTCAGGTTTTGAAAATTTTATTTCGATGATCTGTTCTTCACCGTCAGCTGGCATTGGAAGTTTTTTGAAATTGAGGTCGAGTTCTTCTTCTTCATACACAGTGTGGCGGAACATACATTCCACAATGAGCGAGCCGTTGTAGGGATTGGATCCCATAAAAACTTTGGCGCATTCACTGTGCCCGTTTTTGAATTTGAGCGTTGTCTTTAGAGGTGTGTCTTTCGTTCGTTTCAAGTGATAGACATAGGCCACATTATTTTTATAGAGAAGTGGGATTCCCAGATCTTCAGTTTTACTTTTGAGTTCAAGTTTTTTATCGGGTTCAATTGTTTTGCAGTTCTGGCAATCAGCGGCGATAGTCCCCGCTTTATCAAGCTTTTTTTCTAATCCTGTGACGTTTTTAATCGCCTCGGTTAATTCCTTAGGATTAAACTCTTCCCCATTCGCAGAACAGGCAAAAATCAGGGTGAATAGGAACATAAGAGTTTGCTTTTTCACTGTAGACTTATCGGCCGTGGGAGGGATAAACTTGAGCAAATTTGTTCAGCAAACCAGATGTCACCTAACGCATGAAAAACAGGAACGGCTCCTACAAAAAATTACTTTTGACCAGCGAGACTCTCGAGTCCAGAAGGCCGTATCTGGCCTTGGCGCTGACTGAAATGAAAGGCCTGGAGCTTTCAGAAGCAGATTTTACGACGCTGTATATTCTCCT
>DAIQAU010000020.1:0-3945 GCA_036781565.1 Bacteriovorax sp.
GAATCAACGTGGCCGTGGTAGCAGCCATTGAACTTAATAATTTTATTTCTTCCGGTCACACCGCGTGCAAGACGAAGCGCTGTCATGACGGCTTCAGTTCCCGAGTTCACAAAACGCATTTGCTCGACGTGCGGAAGTTTGCTTAAAAGAAATTGGACCAGTTCAAGTGAATAAGGTTCACAGGCACCGTAGCTCCATCCGTGTTCAAGACCGGCATGAAGGGCCTTTTCGACTACAGGATCTCTATGTCCCAAAATGAGCGGACCAAAACTCATACAAAAGTCGACGTATTGTTTATTGTCGACATCGTAAATATAAGCACCCTCAGCGCGGTTAAAAAAACGCGGAGTCGAAGTGAGTCCTTTGAAACTTCTTACTGGCGAATGCACACCGCCTGGAACGAGTTTTTTTGAAAGATCAAAAAGTTCTTTTTGGTTCATGATTGAGTCCAAGTTTTAAATTCTTCCATGGTTGCCATCGGAAGAACGTTAATATTTTTTTCTTTAAAGTGCTGATAAGTTTTTCCAAGCCCGCAGACGTGAATGCGATTGATGATCTGAGGGTACTTCGCGATGTAGGCCTGGTACTGAAAGAAACTCGCCCAGAAAAAGACTTCTGTCGTGTTGATCTTTTCATCGAATTCCGGAGTCGTTTTTTCTTCCAGTCTTCTCGTATAGCATTCGATAACTTTTCCGACAGTCGATGTTCCTAAATCATTAGTCAGGACTGCGAGTTCATCTGTCGTATTGACCATAAGTGAAATCGCCTTTCCTGCTCTCAGGCGCAAAATTTCATCATCGCCCAATGAATCTGAAGCACCATTTACCCAAAAACCTCTGGCCGCAAGATCTTTCATCGTTCTGGCCCCGGCCGCCCACAGCGAATCCGGCTGCTCTTTCACGACATGAAGAACGTGCTTGCCTGTGACATAAACATGTTTATGTTTTAAATCGACATCATTCACAATTTTATTCACTAGTTTGTCATCGCCTTGAAGGCCATGAAAAACTTTTGGTTTCATAAAAAATTCCGGAAGATCTCTGCCTTCCAGCTTTGTAATGGAGACCGCTTCATCATTTAGAACGCCGCGGTGATTGTGCAGATAAAATCCATCAATGCTTTTTACATTGATACCGACAGCGAGATGGCATCCGCCGCCGTATTGATTGAAGGCCTTGCGCTCACGCGAGACTTCCTCAACAGTTGTTTTATCTTCCATCTTTTTTAGTTTGTTCCAGAGTTCGCCATTGTCACTGCGATTTTGCAGACATTCAATTCCGAGCGCGCCTTGAGCGGCCGAAGAAGGGAAAACTGATTGCGGAAGGATCATGAAAGTCATTCCTGAAAGCAGTGATTCCAATTGAACGCGCGAGGATTCTGTCAGCGCGAGTCTTTCAATACCTGGAAGAGCGAGAACGATGGCATCAAATTCATCATTTTTTAATTTTTCAATTCTGGTATTCACGTTTCCGCGAAGAACTTTCGGCGTTACCTTTAAGTGGGCCCCAAAAGGAATGAAAGGAGCAAAATGTTTTTCAAGATTCACCATACGTCTTGGCGAAGATGTCCCGACAATAAATTCCTTTCTGTCTTTTAAAAGAGGAATCGTACTTTTCTTGATCAAAAGAATATCGTTGGCATAAGTTCTTTTGGTGACGGCCGCAAGAGCAATCCCCTCTGGACGAACGGAGCCTAAATCTTTGTAAGAGTGAACGACGAGATCCACGCGACCGGTAAGAAGAGCTTCATCCAGTTCTTTGGTGAAGAAATCTTTTCCGTCGAGCTGCCACAGTGGAGCATTCTGAATCATGTCTCCCTGAGTTTTGATTACTTCCAAAACAAATTCATCGCCGGTTAAGCGCTCGAGTTCATCTTTGACTTGATTGCATTGAGTAAGGGCGAGGAGGCTTCCACGCGTTCCAATTTTATATTGGCGTTTAGTTTTTTCAGGCAAGTTGTAACTCCTCCCATACAAATGGGTGACTTAAAGAAAAAGCGTGGCGGCGGTTTTCGCAAAGTTTTACGATGGCCACTTTTGCACGCGCAATCTTTTCCATTTTCTCGATATTCATCTGAGCACTCTGTCTGAAAATATCTTCCAGACGTAGCACCCCATCCGCTTCCGATAAGTGAGTATTTATCACAGACGGAGAGCCGAGATCAATAAAGAGCTTTGAGTCACGGTCATTTGTAGGGAGGGACTGTTTCCAGGAATGAAAGAAATCTTCATCGAAGAGAATCTCTTCTGTTCCGATGGTATTTACGATTGAATTAAATTTTTTGTAGATGGCGTAATCGCGCCAGGCGATGATTTCCAGGCCGTGTTCCATAGCGAGAGCGGCCACTTTTTCAGAGTTTCTTGCAGTGATGAACACGCGGTGTTTTTTCTTTAAAAGCTTCACGAGATCTTCGGCAAGAGAGCCGGAACCGACAATGAGAACATCTCCATCAGTAAAACGGGAGTGAATAAGCTTTCTGGCAATACCAGCGTAGGTGAGTTGTCCAATCTCTGTCAGATAATCTGTACGGATTTTTTTAGAATCCTGGAACAATTTTTCCATCAGAGTCATAATGTGGTTTTTTCTGAAAGGCAGCATTATATATTGCTGGTAAGCTTCCTTGAATTGACCCACAACTTCATATTCAGCAAGAACTTCAGATTTTAATCCGCAAATCGTTTCCAGCAGGAAAATATAGGCCTGCTGTCCATTATACATGTCGCGAATATCATTTTGATCTTCAAGATGGTAGAAAGGAAGCTTGCCGAAGCCCAAAATCAGAGTGCGCTGACACGTCTTAAGGACGAAGACCTCGCCATTAGAAGGGCGGACTTTTGACTGAGCTTTTAAATTGATTACAGTTAAGTTATCGATCATATGCGCTGAGTTTAGCGAGTTTTGACCAGAGAAGTGTCATAAAAATGTAGAAACCAGTACTTTTTATACAAGAGATTAATCAGGTGAAAATCTAATGAAAATCAGCTTTTTCTCGCAATCATTCTCTGATATGTTCGCCCTATGAATCTCATTCCCGCTCCTCTAAAGGAAACTTTTTTGGCCTTCGATAAAAAGGTGGATCACTCCATCAGTTTTTTCTTTCGTCATTACGGTAAAAGCAAATTCATGGTGGCCATGAGTAAGAAGGCGCAATACCTGGGGCTGGAGAAGCTCTGGGAAAAAGGCCCAAAGGCGTTTGTTTATTTCTTTCTCTTTTATCTTGTCCGCGACGTGATCCTCTATATTCTCCTTCCGATATTCTTTGCCAAACTTACGACACACTAAATTTCAGAGCAATTTCGCAACAGGCAATGCATTAAGTTTGCGCCACTGAGTGGTTTAGTTTATCTTTTTATGTCACACAAAATTACTGGAGTATATGAATGGAACTCATGTTTACCGCCCCTGAGATTTTAAACCGCAACCTGGGACTCACTTTCGATGACGTTTTATTGGTGCCACGTTATTCAGAAATCTCTTCTAGAAAACATCCAAGCTTGAAAACACAAATTACTAAAAATCATACGATTGATCTTCCGGTCATCACCGCCAATATGGATACGATCACTGAAGCTGAAATGGCCTGTGCGATGGCCTCTCTCGGTGGGATCGGCTCACTTCACCGTTTTATGAACGAACAAGAACAAGTCGACATGGTGAAGTCGATTGAAAAATATTTAAAAGCAAATAATTTAAAGACGCCGATTGCTGCAAGTATTGGTGTTAAAGAAGAAGGCATGAAGAGAGCAGACGTTCTGGTCAACGCCGGTGTTCAGATCATCACGCTCGATATCGCTCATGGCGACTCTATTATGATGATGGAAACTCTCGATTATCTAAAAAAGAAATATCCTCACGTTGACGTTATCGCAGGTAACGTCGCGACGGCCGATGGAGTAAAGCGCATGATTGACAGAGGAGCTGATGCTGTAAAAGTCGGTATCGGTCC
>DAIQAU010000020.1:4045-8116 GCA_036781565.1 Bacteriovorax sp.
ACAATGATTCCTTGTAAAGGAAGTGTCGCAAACGTTATTGAAGAACTGATGGGTGGTCTGCGTTCGGGAATGACTTATCTAGGAGTCGACAATATTCCAGCTATGAGTGAAAACGCTCTATTCATTCAGATGACAGCTTCGGGAATGAGTGAAAGTAAACCTCACGGAGTGAGATAATGCCTAAAGCATCCGGCCTCAAATTAGTGACTGAACTTTTCGGCGGCATCCACAATCTCTTTGATAACTTCAAAGAGATGGAAGAGATTGTCCTGAGTTATCCCAAGCTGCGCGACCGCGTAGGAAATAAGGAAGACGAAAAAGAAAAGGCCCTCAAGAATTTAAAAGAAATCAGAGCGGAACTTTCACTACCGTTTTTAAAAACGTTTGAAAAATTTCTGGATGCTTCGCTATCTCAGCTCTACGATGGGATTAATTTCAATGATCACGGTCTCGATTTAAAAGAACTTTCAAAAACAAAAAACATCGTTCTTGTTCCCAATCACCAGTCGCATGCCGACTATGTGGCGATTAACTACGTTTATTTTAAAAAATACCAGTCACCGCTGTTTGTTGCAGGCGGAAACAATCTCAATATTTTTCCGATTGGACCGCTCTTCAGAAGATCGGGGTGTTTTTTCATCCGCAGAACTTTTGCCAACGACATTCTTTATAAGCTGACTCTTGAAGCGTATCTTCATTATATGCTGGTCAAAGGAAATCCGATTGAGTTTTTCTTTGAAGGCGGCCGCTCCCGCACCGGAAAACTTCTTCCGCCACGCTACGGCCTTTATCAGATGCTGATTGAAGCTCACGCCGCTATTCCGGCGGAGCAGAGAAGACCGTTGCAGTTTATTCCAGTGTCGATCGTTCATGAGTATGTTCCTGAACAAAAATCGCTCGCAAAAGAACTCGACGGAGCTAAAAAGAAAAAGGAAAGTGCCACTCAGGTTCTGGGACTTGTTAAACTTCTTTCCTACCAATTCGGAAATGTGCACATCAATCTGGGAAAACCTGTTGACGCGCCAGAGACGCTTGAAAGCGGTGCCGATTTAAAAACTCAGACTCAAAAACTTGCCTTTGAATGCTTCCTGGAAGTTGGGAAGAACATGCGTGTAACGCCGACATCACTTCTTGCCATGATTCTTCTGGATGAATCGTCCGGGGCCCTTAAGTGGGAAGAGATTTTGACGAAGGCCCGTCACATCGTGGCCTATTGTGAAAAATTCAATGTGCCTATTACTGAATCGATTACACCTGAGCACCTGGAAAAATCACTCGAGCGATCGATTGATATTCTCATCGGTAACAAGAAGGTTGAAGTCATCGGCAATACGAGCACTCAGCACGTTTTCTATTCGATCAAAGACGATTGCCGCAAAGAAATTCTTTATTTCAAAAACACGATTCTCCACCATTTTCTGGTGCCGTGGATTGTGCATATGGGATGGGTAAATCTATTCTCAGGTCACATCACGACTGTAGAAGATCTGAAAAAGTTCTTTATCACTCAAAGAAAACAGCTGACTCACGAATTTTATCTTCCGACGGTAAAAGAAGTTTTCCATCTCACGCTCGACATCGTTAGCGATGCTATCGGAAGACCTGTGACGACACTGGAAGAATGTGTGGAGCTTTCTCACAAAGAACTTTATCTGATCCTGCAAAAAGTAGGGTTGTTTGCCCGCTCGCTCAATTATCTGCTTGAAGCTTATTATGTTTGCGGTTTAGCTCTTAAAGATCTTTCGACCAAAGAATATAAGGAAGGTTTCAAAATGGAGACTTTCCTGAAGAAATACAAAGAAGTTTTCGAAGCAGAGAAAAAGCTTCGCCGTATTATAAAGTATGCGGAAAGTTATTCTGTCCCTCTTTCAAAATCTTCGCTGCAATTTTTTATTCACTCCAAGCTGGTCGAATCGAATGCGGGCTTTTATACCGTTTCCGATCAGACTAAACTTGACGAAACTCTGGCCAAAATCGAATCAGATCTTTCCGGCCAGCTTTCCATCAATCTTTTAAATTAAAGTGAACATTCAATTAAAAAAAATGAAGCAGGGACGCCGCCGTTTTATCAAAACGGCGCCACTTGCCCAACCAATGGACTGGATGACCGAACTTGCGCAGTTAAAGGAATGGATTGCCCTGTCGACCCAGTTTCAGATTGTCGGGCGCAAAACTTATTTCGAAATTCAGGCGGACGAACTAAGCCTCATGGTTGAAGTCATCGGCGTTCCACGCAATCTTGATCAAAAAAGACTGACATTGGTTGATCTTGAGGGGGGCGATGCCTTCGTTTACGACTTTGTGGACGCAGATCTATTTACTCTGGACTTTGACTCTGTTCTGGCGGCCGCTGCAAAAATCCGGACGGCCTTAAGTGTGGGGGAAAACCGGCTTCACGAATTGTCTCATCTCGTGTTAGACGAGGAAAAAATAGGTCTTCATTTTTTCAGGCAAAAAGATTATAGTCAAAATCTGTTATCATAACTAAAGAGTCTAGCGTTATAGATTCAAACACGTGAGGTTAAATATTAAAGACAATCAAAATCAAGGCCAGTTCCAGCGCTCTTCTTTCTCTTCGAATAAAAATCAAGGCCCGAGAGTCAATGAACAAATCAGAATTCCAGAATGTCGTCTACTGGGCGATGATGGACATCAGTATGGTGTTGTTTCAATGGCAGAGGCGAGAAGAATTGCTGAAGATTTAGGTCTCGATCTTGTTGAAGTCAGCCCGACAGCTCAACCTCCGGTTGTTAAAGTTATCGATTACGGTAAATACAAATATGAGCTTCAGAAAAAGGCTCAGGAAGCGAAGAAAAAGCAAATCGTTATTCAATTGAAGGAAATTCAATTTAAGCCAAATATCGATATCGGGGACTTGAAAACTAAGCTTAACCACTGTCAGAAGTTCATCGACGACGGCGATAAAATTAAGTGTTCAATGCAGTTCCGCGGACGCGAAATGTCATACAGAGACGCCGGAATGGAAAAATTCAAGAACATTATCGGTCAAATCGTAGAAATGGGCGCCGTCATTGAGTCGGAGCCAAAAATGATGGGGAACCGTATCATCGCGATCGTTGCTTCAACAAAAAAGCCGGTCAAAAAAGGCCCTAAACAAGAAGACGACAAGAAAGAAGATTAATTGCGAATACTAAAAGGGCCGAAAAACGGCCCTTTTTCTTATCTAATATCTGTAAAATAATAAGGAAATCCTTTTACATCCCACGATATTTTTGATAAATATTCCAACTCGAAACTAAATTTTGCGTTATTTAATAATAAACGACGATATATTAAGTCATTTAAATTTTAAGAATTTTGGAGACTCCCATGCCTAAAATGAAGACAAGAAAATCAGCTGCGAAAAGATATAGCGTAACTGGTACAGGTAAAGTGAAAAGAAGCAGATGTGGTCTTAGACATAAACTTGAGCACAAAAGCACAAAAGTAAAAAACAGAGCAGGCGGACCAGCACTCGTTCACCAATCTGAGCACGAAAAAGTAAGAAGAATGCTTCCATACGCATTCTAGTAATTAATTAAAAAATATAAGACAGAGATTTGGGCCTAAGTGGCAGTTTGAAAAAACACAAAGAATGTCCCCCCAGAAATCGTTACAGGAGTAAAAAATGGCACGCGTAAGAAGAGGATTTAAAGCTAGAAGAAGAAGAAACAAAGTTTTGAAACTTGCTAAAGGTTTCCACTTTGACAGAAGAACAAAATATAAGCACACAGCTGAGACGGTAAAACGCGCTCTTCACTACGCTTACATCGGAAGACGTCTTCTTAAGAGAGATATGAGAAAACTATGGGTAGTCAGAATTGCAGCTGCTGCAAGAACTCTTGATACTTCATACTCAAAATTCATCGGTGCTCTAAAAGCAAACGGTGTAACTTTGAACAGAAAAATGCTTGCTGAAATCGCAGCGACTGACTTCGCTGGTTTCACAGCTATTAAGAACTCTCTTAAAAAATAGTTCTGAATTAAAAAGTTGAAAATAAAAAGGCTTCCTTAGGGAAGCCTTTTTTTTTATTTGATCAGGTTTTTATACCAGGTCGGTTTTTTGAACTT
>DAIQAU010000020.1:8216-20463 GCA_036781565.1 Bacteriovorax sp.
GAAGCCTTTTTTTTTATTTGATCAGGTTTTTATACCAGGTCGGTTTTTTGAACTTGGACATATCAGTTGCGTGTTCAAAGACTAGTTTGCCATTGATAAAGTGACGGCAATTTCCATCTGCATTCAATTCCACAATCCCCTTAATCTCAGTTCCTACAGGCGCAGAAAGCGCATTTGTGCTTGTCTTCGTCGAAATGGCGGCCAGGTTTTGATTGTTTAGATAGAGCGCTTGAATTTTATTGGTATCATAAGTTTTTAACGTACGTTGAGTCGAGTAGTAATAAGGCGCCATAATGGAAATGGGTGGATTGGTATTGTCTGGAGCATGGCAGAGTCCAAGAAAATGCCCCATCTCGTGCAAAGCGACTGTCTGCAAATCGTAATAACCGCTATTGAAAGTAAATCCAAAATTATTGTAGTTAAAAATAATATCGGCCTCGCTTAGATTGATATAAGTTCCA
Organism: Bacteriovorax sp.; assembly: GCA_036781565.1. Taxonomy (GTDB): domain Bacteria; phylum Bdellovibrionota; class Bacteriovoracia; order Bacteriovoracales; family Bacteriovoracaceae; genus Bacteriovorax. Next base: position 8,678 of record DAIQAU010000020.1, read on the forward strand.
AGAGAGGGATCGCTGGTAACTGTACCGAAAAATTGAGTGACAGCAAGAGCACTCGTACTGACGCCAGCAAACCAGGTTTGTGATTTATAAATACCAAATTCATTGTCTCTAAAAGAGCTTAGAGAAGAGTAGCCAGTATTCGTAGTGCCTGTAAAAGGTAGCTGGAAAAGAGTTTTCGTAGGGGAGACAGCATCGTTCCAGACCTTCGCCATACGCTCCAAAGGGTTGTAGTTCGTGACCCCGTCAATCTCTCCGGCGGCAAAAGAAAAATCAGAAGACATTTTTAAATTGATAGGAGGAGCTTTGGTTACCCATTTTCCGATAATACATGAGTTGCCGGTAAAATTGGGAGTTGAAGACGAACTTTGAGTTCCCGACTCCTGCTTTTTACAGGAGAGGAAGGCGAGCAAAATGAGGAGAAGAAACGGCAGTTGTCTCATTCCTCCATTATCGGACCGAAAAGGAGAAATCTGAGAGAGATCAGGAGGGAAAACAAAGTGTTTTCCCTCCTGCTTTAATTACTTAGAGTTAGCTTTCTTATGGTCTGCCAGGAATGCCTCTAAACCTTTCTCAGTTAGAGGGTGCTTATAAAGGGCCTTGACCACAGAAAGTGGCATTGTCCCTACATCAGCGCCTAAGAGGGCAGCTTCACGAACATGGGCCGCGTGGCGAATAGAGGCCGCCAGGATTTTCGTCAAAAAACCGTAGTTGTCGTAAATGGCACGGATTTCAGAAATCAGGTCATTTCCGCTATGGCCGATATCATCAAGGCGACCAATAAATGGAGAGATGTATGTAGCGCCCGCTTTAGCCGCCAAAAGGGCCTGATTGACCGAAAAACACAGAGTGACGTTGGTCTTGATATCTTTCTCCGAAAAGTGCTTACAAGCAGCTATTCCGGCCTCTGTCAGAGGCAATTTAATAACGACGTTTTTATGAATTTTAGAAAGCTCAGTTCCTTCTTTAATCATGCCTTCAAGATCTGTGGCGATAACTTCCGCAGAAATTGGTCCGTCGATGATTTCACAAATTTCTTTGATAACATCTTCTTGCTTGCGGCCCGTTTTAGCGATGAGTGAAGGGTTAGTGGTCACGCCATCAATAATACCCAACTGAACTGCTTCTTTAATTTCCGAAATTATGCCTGTGTCCAGAAAAAATTCCATTTTTGCTCCCTTGATTTTTAACTGTGCCAAAAAATCTTTGCTTAATTTGCTATCAAAGGTACTCGTTTAGCCGTGATTCAACAAGTTTTTCCTACCGGTTTAGATGAGTTCAAACTTCGGTTATAATTAAATTTATGAAAACAGGATTGCTTGCCTTATTTTTGGTTACCGTCGTTTCTATGGGAAAGGCCCATGGTGCGACCGCTGCCTCAAATCTGAAACTTCCTAAAGAAACTTTGAAAATCGACACGGATTCTTTTTACGATCCCAAGTTTGATTACGCTCATTTCTCAGGGAGAGTGACTGATAGAGATCAGACTGCTTCCATTGTGAAAGTCTCAAGTGAAAACCGTAATGTGAAATTTTTTCGCGCGGGAGATCTGGTAGAATTTAAAATTCAAAACAACAAAGAAGGTGATTACTGTCAGGGCTTCGTCAGAAGCATCGAAGATCATTTTTTTGTTATGTACGTCAAAGATCTTTTTCCCTGTTTCCCTAAAGAAGATTATTTCAGAAGGGGAACGGCCCTCGTCATGCAATCCCACAAACTCGCCACGAGAGTCCGGGAAGCTTCAGTTTATCGCGCAAGTTTACTGAACAAAAAGAAAGACTACATGGTTCAGTTAAATGGAATTAATTCTGACGTCTGGAATTTCGAAGAACGAAAAATTCAAGTTGCGGCCGAGTTCGACCAACGTATTGCTGAAATTGAAAAACAAAAAACCAAAGCTCTGGACGAATTGCTCACTCAAAAAAATGATCAGATCAAATTGCAAAGAGAATTGGCTTATCGTCTCGATAATATCGATAAAGAATTAACTTTCTACCGCATTGAAAAAGATGAACTTCTTCTCGATCGCTGGCATCTCGATCACGATCTGGGATATCCGGTTTATGAAAAGCCTGAAGAAATTCGTCCCCGCCGCGCCAGCGGTGAATCTGTCGTCGATCCTTAATTTCAACCCAGGACATAAAAATGAAAATGGCCTTAGTGACAGTTTCGCTACTTTTTTCTTCAGCTCTATTCGCAGCTTCAAAAGATGAAGCGTTATTCTGCAAAGGAAAGAATTGTTCTGAATTTGAAAATTATATTTCTCAGATCAAAGAAACTTATTTGAAGATGAAAACCCTCAATGAGAATTGTCAGAAGAACGAAGGGCAAAGCTGTGCGGAACTGGCCGTGCTGGTGAAAGATTCAGAAGCGACCATCAAACCTGAATTTAAAGAAGAGAATAAAAAGTTTTTAGGCAAGCTGGGCATTTCCGGCGACGCTGCTTCTTATGATCAGAAGGCCTGCAGTTTAAAAATTCAATCCGCCTGTAAAAGATAAAAAAAAGGCCCTCTATTCAGAGGGCCTTTTTTTTATGCCAAGATCTAATCTTACTGCTTTTTATAATTTGTGTAGATGTCTTCCAGAATGTCCTCGTTATAAAGGAAATTCGGTGCGTGCTCTAAATAAAGTTTCAAATCGTAAGAAGGAGCAAGTCCGAGCCACTCTTTAATGAGTGAAACGTTTTTCTGTTGTTGGATCCACTTGAAGATACACGCCTGACGAAGTGATTTAGGTGTCAGAGTGATCATCAATTTGTTGCGATAGTCTTCGAAAATAATTTCAATTCCGCGAGCTGATAAACCACCAGAGATAATTCTGTATGGGTTAGCGTAGAAAAGAAGATTGTCGAAAGTAATTTGTGATTTCGCTTTCATTTCTTCAAGAATGACCAGGTAATCAGCGTATACTTTTTCGAAAATTCTTGGAAGAGCAACTGTGTATGCATCTCTTTTCGGGTGGTGAATAAGAACGCGTGGCTCTTCACCGTTTTTGCCGATTGTGATGTCGTTAACTGAAAGTTCAGAAAGATCAGAAACTTTTAATCCTGCTCCGAAGATCAGAAGGAAAAGAATCTGGTTTCTTTTAGAAAGAAGCTCTTGAATTTTGTCTTGTGAATGTGATTCTTCAACAAGGTAAGTCCAAAGAGTTTTTACATCGATAAATGGCGTTGGTCTTGGAATATCAAGAAATTTTGGAGACGTCGGAAGTTTTCTAACCGGGTTTCCAGAAACAAGACCTTTTGAAAGAAGAAAATCAAAGAAAATTCTGAGCGCCTGAACGCGACGTCTTCTTGAATTGTCTGAAGAATATTTCTTCTCAAGATATTGACCGTAGTTTGTTACCAAGGCCTGATCAAAGTTTTTAACTTCTACTGAAGCGTACTCGCTGTTCAGGTAGTAGTTGAAACAATCTAAATCTGTTTTGTAGTTTTTTAGAGTGTTCTGGCTTTTTCCCTGAGCGCGAAGATTCGCATAGAACTCTTGCTCAAGAGCGAAAAGTTCCGGACTTGGTGTCGACGTCAGCGTTTTTGCTTCTGCAGATCCCGGTAGTGCCGTACCAGTCACGATCGTGATCGGGGGAGTGTTTTGTGTCGTTGGTGTTGTTTGTGTGAATGTGCTCATATTGTTTATTTTTCCCTCTTTTTAAAATGTTGGGAGACTAATTTCAAAGCTTTAGGAGGCCGATAGTATCCCACTAAGTAAAATAGTACAACCTAAAAAGTCAGCATTGATTTGTATTACGAGGAGTGCTAAAACCCTCAAACGTTATAACAATTCAATATTAGTGGATCACCCGGTGCAAGAGACGACCTTCAACACGCAAAAACCCGCGACCATCTCGTCATGGCTTGATGCGCTTTATACAGAAGCGTCACAGAAAATCTTATTGCAAAATTTAGATGCACAGACCTTAACGCAAATTACATCCGTACAAAATTTAGAAAAAAAGATAAATTACGAATTCCAGAATAAAAGTTTTTTGATCACAGCACTAACCCAGTCAACGTTTTGTTATGAGTTTAAAGAACTCGCCATTTCCTCCAATGAAAGAATGGAATTTTTGGGAGACTCGTTAGTCAATTTAATTGTGGCGAAGATTCTCTATCGTAACTTTCCTGAACAGTCAGAGGGAAACCTTTCAAAATTGAGAGGCTCGCTGGTCAATGAAAATTCTCTGGCGAAACTAGCGAAGACCATTTCTCTTGGTGAGAATCTTATTCTTGGAAAGGGCGAACACAAAAACGGTGGTGAGAAAAAAGAATCTATTCTTGCCGATGCCTTTGAGGCCCTCTGTGCCGCCATTTATTTTGACTGTGGTGAAAATGCCGACACTGTCGAAAAAATGCTGGTTACGGTGATCAATCAATATGAATCCTCTGCAGGAAAGAAATTTTTTGCGATGGAAAATCTGGAAAGCTTCGACAGCAAAACGCAATTGCAGGAATTGGCGATGGCCATGTATCAGACACTGCCTTCTTATAAAGCGCAGGAGATGAAACAGGAATTTAAAGTCGAGTTGTGGATCGGTGATCGCAAGCTCGCTGAGGGAACCGGACCTTCAAAAAAGAAATTAGAAAAAGAATTAGCACGGGTCGTGCTAGATGAAAAACGATACCTGTAACAGGTTTTATAAAGCAAGGAGACGAGAATGTTACTAGAAGACCAACACCCCCACAACAAATCCATTATGGTTGCTGTTTTAGGCGCGCCTAATGTGGGAAAAAGTTCTTTGGTAAATGTTCTGTTGGGAACTGATCTTTCAGTTGTCACGAACAAGCCGCAAACTACCAGAAATAAATTTCACTGTGTTCTTACAGTTGACCGCACTGAGATTGTTCTCGTTGATACTCCAGGCCTTCATAAGTCGAGCCAGGAATTCAACAAGCGTTTAAATGAGCAGGCGAGAGAAGGAACAGAAGGCGCTGACCTCAATCTTCTTTTGATCGACATCAGCCGCGATGTTCTTACTCAGTTTGTAGAGTTCAAGGAAAATATTGATCTTGAACTCGGGCCAACCTGGGTTGTGTTTACTAAAGCTGATAAAGTTGAAAATGCTGAAAAACTTCCACTGGCGGAAGTGACAGAAAAAGCAAAAGAAATTCTTCCTTCAATTGAAAAATGGTTTTTGATTTCAAATAAAGAAGGAACAAATATTCACGAACTGACTGGCGCTATCTGCGATCGCGCTGAGCCGGGACCACATCTTTATCCAAACGGAGATATCTCAAATAAGAATCAACGATTCTTTGTTACAGAATATATCCGCGAACAGGCGTTCGAACTTTTAAAGGATGAAGTTCCTTATGAAGTCGCTGTCGTCATCGACGAGTATAAAGAAGTAAAATCTAAAACAGATCCGGAATCTTATGAATCTCACATTTCTGCGTCTATTCTTGTCAATCGTCCATCGCAAAGGGCGATCGTGATCGGTTCAAGCGGTTCGATGATCAAGGAAATCGGAATTCGTTCCAGAAAGAAAATTGAAGTAATGACGGGTGGACCGGTTCACCTTAATCTTCACGTAAAAGTCTCTCCGAAGTGGTTCAAAAATAACTTCGTTCTTGAGGAAATCGGACTACCGCGCGCTAAGGACTCAGCACGCGTCTGGCGCAAAAAATAAAAAGGATAACACTAACTATGGATCAAAATAATTATAAACGTTCAATGGTCATTTCCCTTATTGGAAGACCTAACGTTGGAAAAAGTACAATTTTTAACCGCCTGATGAAGAAAGCTCACAAGGCGATTACTTACGATAAACCAGGTGTCACAAGAGACCGCCACTACGGAATTGCTACGTTTGCTGAGTTGGCACACGAAGAAACCGCAGATGCGATTATCGTTGATACTGGTGGATTTTATCCGCAAAAAATCGAAGAAAACGTTCCAAAAAAACGCGATCAGATCATGAATAAATTTTTTAATATCATGACTGAACAGGCGAAAACGGCCATCGCTGAAAGCGATTTAATTCTTTTCGTTGTTGATTCGCGCGAAGGAGTTTTACCTTACGACGCGATGATTGCGGACTATATCAGAAAAGAAAAGAAGCCGTTCTGGGTTCTGGTCAACAAATACGATACAGAAAAGCAGGAAGGAGAAGAATTAGAATTCTATTCTCTCGGTATCGGTGAAGAAGAACTCTTCAAAATGTCTGCAGAACATGGTCTGGGATTGCTCGATCTGAAAATCAGACTTCATAAAGAGATCTTAAAATTTGAAAGAAAGCAGAATGCAGATATGTCCCAGCTGCAAAAAGGTGTTACACCGAGAGAGAAAGTAGTCGCAAGACTTGCTTTGATTGGTGCGCCTAACGCTGGCAAATCTACGCTTCTGAATCTTTTGTTAGGATCACAAAGAGCGCTTGTTTCCGACATCCCGGGAACGACAGTCGATCCAATTGAAGGTTTTTTTGATTTATTTTTTGGCAAGCAAGCTTCTGAACTCGATGAAGAAGTGGCCTTTGCAAAAAATGATTCACTTCTGTTTCAGCAGTATGAAGAGTTCCGCGCGAACAATCCGGATGTCTATCAATCTCTGGCCAATTCTTATAACCTTGAAGAAGAACAGACTGCCGGTGTTCCCATTTATGATGAGGAAAACTACCTTTCACCTGAAACTCCATTAATCTCTGATGAAGAAGACGAAATTTATGCCGATGAAAACTTCGATTTAGATGAAGTCCTTTCAGATGAAGAGCTGGAAAAATACGACGAAGAAACTTACGAAAATATCTTCAGTGAAGATTTTGAAGATTTAGGCGTTGATGATTCTGATGAATTGCCAAATGAAGAAATCGAAGTGATTTCTGAAGAATTCCACAATGAAGTTGATTCCGCGAAAAAGAATGAAACAGGATCTCAATGGAGATCTATCCACCTTGTCGATACGGCCGGAATTCGTCGCCAGAAATCTGTTGAAGGTTTTATTGAGCAACAATCTGTTTACCGTTCACTTCGCTGTATTACTGAAAGTGATATCATCATTTTTATGATCGATGCGACTGTTGGTATTTCTCATCAGGACAGACGACTTCTCGATATCGCTCTTGAAAAAGGAAAATCTGTTGTTGTTTGTTTAAACAAAATCGATCTTCTCAAAGATAAGCTTCCTGATGAATCCGCAAAGAAAGAATGGATTAAAGATCTACGCGAAACTGTTCCATGGCTTTACTACTGCGATTTGATTCCTATTTCTGCAAAATACGGCCGCCACATCGGTCAGTTGAAGGAGTCTATCAAGAAGACCATTCTCATTAGAAATAAAAACATCGGTACCGGTGTTCTTAACCGTTATGTATTCCAACTTGTGGAAAATCACCCGGTGGCGATTAAAAACTCTGGCGGAAAACGCTTTAAAGTAAAATATGCTTCTATGCTAAAATCGAATCCACCGACATTTTTATTTTTTACCAATCTTTCAAAAGGGATTCCTGATAACTATCAGAACTACCTGAAGAACGGTCTGAGAAAGGAATTTGCGTTTGATAATACTCCGATTCACCTGATTTTCAGAACGGGTGAAGATTTGAGCCGAAGATTAGCGAAGAGAATGAAAGAAGTCTGACGACTGTTGGTTGTTGGGCGTTGGATAGAAAGTCATCCAACGTCCAACATCAACAGATCTCTTACCAGTTAAAAACGTAAGAAACCATCGTGGTATAAGCGTTCCCCCCAAGATTCTCAAAACCATATCCTCCTGCTGTTTTAGGAGCATACTTCTGCGTATTCTTGTCCGGGAAGTTGACAGTGTGAACGAGGAATTCAAGACCAATATAAGATTCTTTGATTTCTACAGGAAATTCGAGACCAAAGCCAAGACCAAAACCTAGACCCCCTCCGACATCTTTGGGAAGTTGGGTTTGATCGACATATTTATTAGTTTGATACCAATATTCCATTCTACCGATGAGATAAGGATTGGAATAGGTGATAGCGGTTCCGAGATTAGCTGTTTCGATATAGTAGCGGTAGGAGAGAAACACTCTCAGCATATTGACTTCAACAAGACCGGGAGAGGCCGGTGTGCCGTCTGGATTCTTAGCATTGGGAAAACCCAGAACCGGATCTTTTAAAAACATTGAATGCTTGGAGAATTCCAGGCCAAGTCCGAGAGCAGTCTGGAAATCTTTAAAAAAAGTGAAGCTGATACCGAATGTCGGTGGTTGATTTTCGTAGGCGATGCCGCGATTGCCATCAAAAGTCGTCAGACCGATAGAGGCATTGAATGAAAAAAAACGTCCGTAGCGGTAAAAACGCTCGTCTTCAACGACCTTGGCGTTTTCGATGTCTTCAGAAAAATCAGAAAAAATATCGCCACCGACGTTCAAATCATCATCATCTGCTGCAAAGATATCGTTGGCCGCTTCTTGCGCAAGCGACTTTGCCGGCATTACGGCCGGAGCAGCGAGAAGAGTGAATAGGAAAAACGCACTAAAAAATTTTTTCATAGATAGAAGTGAATCGCTGAAACAACAAAGCTGTTTCCTAATGTTTCGAAGACAAAATCTTTTTTCTTAAACGCCGAAGCTCCGAATTCAAAACTAAAACCAAGAGACTGCAGTCCGGAAAAGTGGAATTCACTTCCCATGGAAAGATCAAACTGGAATCCGCTGTAGTTTGTGCGATTTTCTTTGTTTGAAAGCACAGCGCCCATCCCGGCAATGTAAAAATTGAGCTGAGGCTCATCAAAAAGGTTGCGGTAAACCTTAAGGCCCACGCCGTAGCCGCCTGAATCAGGATTTGAAGATATTCCGAGCAATCCCCCGAAGGCGAAAGAGCGGTTTTTTTGCATTTTGAATGAAATGGCCGGAAAGTCGTTTTTGAGCTGATTGCTCATTCCCAGACCCAGTCTGTTGACTTTATCGTACGCAAACACCTGCGGAGTAAGAGAGACTGTCGAAAATGACAGAAATGCGAGGACCAGGAGAGTTTTCCAACTAAACATACATTTCCTTCCTTGGGATGCATCTAGTTAACGAATATTCAGAACTTCTTTTTTTATTGTAATGAACGTCTCTATTTTTGACAACTTAACAAAGGCTTTTTAGAATCTTTTTTATTCAATTTTTTAAACCTTTTAACCAGAGTTTGAACATGGCCGACACAACAACGACACCTAATCGCAATATTAACCAGATCCTCGATGAAGGGGATGTCGGGACTTTAGTCTCGAAAAATAAAAATTCACTGATTGCGATTCTGATCGCCATCGTCGTGGCCGTAGTGGGCTTCGGCGTTTATTCAACGTTCTCAGATAAATCAAAAGCTGAATTGAATTCAAAAATTTATTCTTTTGAAACTGGCACATTAAAAGGGTTTAACGAGAAGAGTGATCCTAAAGCGCTGGTTGAAGGCGTTCGTACACTTCAGAAAGAAGTTGGAAATTATGCCGGACTGGTTCCTGTCGTTATTAAATCAAGCGACCTTCTTCTTGAAAACTCTCACCTGAATGAAGCCCTTGAAGTCTTAACGATTGGACAAAAAGCGGCAAAGAATGATTATGCAGAATATTTTATTCTAAGCAGACTAGCAGTTGTGTACGAAGATCTTGGGCAAAACCAGGCGGCAATTGATACTCTTGAAAAAATGAATTCTCATTCTGTGAAAATTTTCGAAGGGAAAAATTACCTTGATCTTGGACGTCTTTATCTGAAATTAGGCAATAAGGAAAAAGCAAAAGCGAGCTTTACATACGTTGTTGAGAAAACAAAAGATGAAAGCGAATTCGTAAAACTTGCAAAACTTTATCTTTCAAAAATGTAGTTCGTTTTTCGCTGGAAAAAATATGAAAAAGTTCTTTGGCCTTTTGTTATGTTCTCTTTGTCTGGCTTCGTGCTCAGGTCTTAAGGCCTATCTTCCGCAGGGAGAAGTTAAACCAGCGCGTGCTTTTAATCCGGCCTGGATTAAAGTCATGGATCCTGCTTATGAATCAGGAAATTTACCGATTGCGCTGCAATCGCCGATGATTTTTGAAGGCATCGTTTATGCCGGAAACAATTCGGGATACATGCAGGCGTTTGAATTGGAAAATGGCAGACTCGTCTGGAGTGAACTGGATAAAAGCGCTTATCATGCGGCACCTATTCCGTATAAAGATCAGATCATTTACGGGACAGTTCAAGGTAGAGTGATTTCCCGCCATTATACGACTGGAAAAATTAAATACAGTGTAGATCTTGGAGCCTCTGTTGAAACAAAAGGAGTCGTTTATCAAGGACGCATTCTTTTTCAACTCCGCAATCATCAGGTTTTTTGTCTTGATGTGGAAACGGGGAAAATTCTTTGGGGATACAAGCGTTCAGTTTCTTACCTGACGACTCTTCAAAGAGCTTCTACGCCAGTTGTTTATAAAGACCGAGTTCTCGTAGGCCTTGCCGATGGAACTCTTGTTGCTTTATCGCTTGATGAAGGTGTTCTTCTTTACGAAACTAAACTTTCAACGGCCGTGAAATTTGTCGACGTCGACAATGCTCCCTTTATTTTAAACGATAAAGTTTATATCGGCCCTGTTGGCGGACCTATTTCTATTCTTGATCCCAATACAGGCAAAGTGATTCGCAGAGGGGAGTTTACTTCTTCTCGCGCTCCTTATTTGGATCCGTCTTATAAAGATGAGCAGATGCTTTTTGGTACTCCAAATGGTGAGCTTATCCTGGCCGACAAAAACTTAAATATCCAAAACAAAGTGAAAATTTCCCGTGGAGTTATTTCTTCAATAGTTCCTTATAAACAGGGAATCGCTGTTGCGACGACTTCAGGCGAGATTTTTCACGTTGATCCAAAGAATCTTCAGGTGATGGACAAGTATGAACTAGGCCATGCCTATTCGGCGGTTTTCGGTGATATGGATAGTACTGTGAATGGTTCTGAAGGGCGTAAAGAAAGCTACCTTTCAGTGCTTTCTTCACGCAATAGGCTTTTTACTTTTCGCTGATAAAATCAAAATACTGACCGGCCCATGAAACATTTAATCTCGTCATGATTTCTCCGACGTATGGGCCGCGTTTTTTATCACCATCAACAGAAGCAATCGCTCTGCCTTGGTTTTTCACTTTTACTTGTTTTTCCAATGATGTCACAAGTGCCAGATTGGAAAAAACGGTTGTTTTGAGAAGCGTATTCATATTTGAAGAGTCAGCATCAAATTTATTATTCTTAATGTGAGTGATGAGATTTTCATAAATATAATAGTTGTCGCTCACGCCATATTCGCAAAGTTCTCTGATCTCACTGTATGTTTTTGCCAGATGAATATCGAGGGCCTTGTGAACCATTTCATTGATCGCAAAATCGCCAACCGGTGTTTTACTTCCACGGATAATATCAATCACTCGAGGAGTCGTTTCTTCCTTAGAAAGCGGAAGAAGAAGTTCAGGGTTACTAGCAACATAGGATTCATCAACAAACTTTGCTGAATCATATGAGAATTTTTTCCCATGAAAGTTTGTTGTATCTCTCATTTCATTTACAGACAATTTTTCATTGTGACGAAGCAGACTTGTGTGAAAGTTTGGACAAATGGAAACTGTTGGTCCTGCAAATTCCGTCGAATATTTTTTCAAATTTTCATATTGAGTATAGAGGGTTAAAAAATACAATTTTTTATTCGTTGGATTGTTTTCCAATTCCTCTTTTTTCTCAGAAGTCATGGCCGGTTCGACTGAAGCAATGCTACGGCCAGCTTTTTTAGTTGCTGTCTGAGCAAATTTAAAGTCGTATGTTTTAATTTCTGGAACAATATTTTTTCCTTCAACTTTTGGCGTGTAACGGGCCATTTTTTGCTGAT
>DAIQAU010000020.1:20563-24127 GCA_036781565.1 Bacteriovorax sp.
GGAACAATATTTTTTCCTTCAACTTTTGGCGTGTAACGGGCCATTTTTTGCTGATAACTTTCCGGTCCTGCGCAAGAAGTTGCGAGAAGAACTGTCGCTGAAAGAGTGGCGATCATTGAAGTGGTAAAAATTTTCTTTTTCATTCTGGCCTCATCCAAAGCGGGAATTAAACCCGGTGCTTAGATGAGTTATCGGAGAGGTAAGGGAGAAAGATGAGGCAAAAAATATTTCCGGCAGAGAAGAGAATTCCCTGCCGGAAGTGTTGGCAACAGTCTGTTACCAGTTTAGCAAGTAAGCAAAAACAAGAGGTGCGACAATAGTTGCATCCGATTCAATGATGAATTTCGGAGTGTTTCTGTCGAGTTTTCCCCAAGTGATTTTTTCGTTTGGAACTGCCCCAGAGTAAGATCCATATGAAGTAGTCGAATCAGAGATCTGACAGAAGTAGCCCCAAAGTGGAGTTCTGCGGTCAAGATCCTGCTCAAGCATTGGAACAACACAAATAGGGAAGTCACCAGCAATACCACCACCGATTTGGAAGAAACCAATAGAAGTGTTTGCTGAAGTTTCAGTGTACCACTGAGCAAGTCTCATCATGGTTTGAATGCCAGAATTGACTGTGTGTACGTTTTTCACGCGGCCTTCAATAACGGCAGCTGTATACATGTTACCGTTAGTTGAATCTTCCCAGCCAGGTGTGTAGATCGGAAGATTTTTTTCCATCGCCGCAATCATCCACGAGTCTTTTGGATCGATCTGATATTCTTTTTTAAATTCAGGATTTTTTAAAAGTTGCCAGAAGTAGTAGTGAGGAGGATGGCTCTCGCCCGCCTTGTCTGCTTTTTGCCATTCAAGGTTTAAAAGCCCTTCGATTTTTCTCATCGCTTCGTCTTCAGGAATACATGTGTCTGTCACGCGATTAAGACCTTTTTCAAGAAGTTTTTCTTCTTCGTCGGCCGTGAGCGCTCTCCAGTCTGGAATGCGATGGTAATGGTTGTGGGCAACAAGATTGTAGATATCTTCTTCCAGGTTTGCACCAGTACAACAGATTGCGTGGATTTTTCCCTGACGGATCATTTCCGCTAGAGACTTACCTAGTTCAGCAGTAGACATTGCTCCTGCCATAGTTAAAAACATTTTTCCACCGTTTGAAAGGTGAGTTTCCCATCCCTTTGCAGCATCAACCAGCGAAGCTGAGTTGAAGTGTTTATAGTGAGTGAGCATAAATTCTGATACAGGTCCGCGTTTCATATTAAATTCCTTCTTTTTGATTAAAAAATAATCAGGTTTTTAAATAAGTATAAGACTTGAGACATTCTTCATAGAAATCAACCAGACGAACACCTTCGCGCGGATTGATTTTTCCAGAAGCTATCTGGCGGTCGATATTTTTCTTCATTGTGTAGGCCATCGCTTCAGGGTTGTACTGCATGGCCGCGAGAACACTTTCTGCACTGGAGCCTTTGATGACTTCTTCGATGTAAAAATCTGTCGGATCTTCATCGTCGCAGAAAACGTGAACTTCATTGAGGCGGCCGAAGAGATTGTGAAGATCTCCCATAACGTCCTGATAAGCTCCAGTCAGGAAGAGGCCGATATAGTAATCTTCATTCGGAGTCAGTTCATGAAGCGGAAGAAGATTTCTTGTTTCTTCAATATCGATGAATTTGTTAATCTTTCCGTCAGAGTCACAAGTAATGTCGACAAGTGTGCCATTGTTGTGAGGTTTGATATTCAGCTTGGTAATCGGAACAATCGGAAGAAGTTGTCCGATGGCCCACAGATCTGGCGCCGACTGGAAGATGGAGAAGTTGCACAGGTATTGCGGAGCAATTCCCTGATCGATATCGTAAAGGTTGTCCGGAATAAATTCCATGTCCGGCAACAGCTGAGAAATTCTCTTTGTAATTTTCCAAAAAAGAGTTTCAAGAGAAGCGCGTTCTTCTAGTTTTAAAATACCCAGGCGGAAAGCGTTCAGACATTCTTTTTTGAAGTCCAGAGCATCGTTGTAAACCTCTTGAGCGTTTTCAGTATTAATTGTCTCAAGCAGATCACGCATATTGGAAACGAGGCTGTGCTCGCCCGGAATTTTCTTTGTATCGTAATCCGTGAATGAAGTTTCGATCTTATCGATTACGTTGGTGATGACACATGAGTGTCTTGCCGTAATCGCACGTCCTGATTCAGAAACGATATTCGGATGAGCTACTTTTTCAGCGTCACAGATTTCTTTTAGGATATAAACAATGTCTGAAGCGTAATCGTTCAGCTTGTAGTTCATCGATGAATCACTTGTCGATTGAGAACCGTCGTAATCGACTCCGAGACCGCCGCCGACGTCAAAGTATTCAAGTGGAGCGCCCAATTGAACAAGCTTTGTAAATATACGTCCGCCTTCTCTGACAACTTCTTTAATCGTGCGGATATCAGTTACCTGAGAACCGACGTGGAAGTGAAGAAGTTTTAGCGAATTCAGGGAGCCTTCGTCTTTTAAGATTTGAACAGCAGTAAGCATTTCGGCAATCGTCAGACCGAACTTTGCTTTTTCACCGCCGGAGTCAGACCATTTGCCTGATCCTTTGACAGTGATCTTTGCACGAAGACCGATCATCGGCTCGATATTCATCTCGCGCGAAAGTTTTAAAATTTTATGAAGTTCAGTAAATTTTTCGATAACAACGATGCATTTTCTTCCGAGTTTATTTCCCAGAAGAGCAAGGCGAAGATAGTCTTCGTCTTTGTAACCGTTGAGGACAGTCAGCGCATTTAAATTGTCATTGAAAGCAAGAACAGAAAGAAGTTCAGGCTTAGAGCCTGCTTCAAGACCATAGTCGTAAGGAGCGCCTGCATCGACGATCTCTTCAACAACTTCCCGCATCTGATTTACTTTAATGGGATAAACACCGGTGTACTTTCCCTGGTACCCAGCTTCCTGAATAACATTTCGAAAAGTTTCGTTAAGAACTTTTACCTGAGAACGAAGAATATCGTGAAAACGGATAACCATCGGAAACGGAATGTTCTGAGCTTTCATCTCTTCGATGACTTCAGCAATATCGATGCGCGGACCATTCTCATCCTGGTTTGGAAGAACGCAAAGGTGGCCTTCATCGTTAATATCAAAATAACCATCGCCCCAGCGACTGATGTGGTAAGTGGCATCAGCGTCTTCTTTTGACCAAGGGATGTTTTCGATAATTTTATCCGTTTGTCTTTCCATTCTTTTTGAATCCCCATGCCAGCCGTTTTTTACGACTGAAATTAGCATTAATAAAACCGTAAAATTAAGCGCAAAATATAACTTCTTTCAGGCAAGGGAGCAATTTAAAATGACAAAAAATCGAGAGTTGCGACGACCGGGTAATGGTCGGAAGGAAGAGCGTAGCGCTGGTAGGATTCCTGAGGATAAGGAAGAGGCGTCCCATTGGGATCGCGGAAAAGATAAATACCTGATTCTTCTTTTTTGACCAGGTTCTGTAGTTCTTTTGGAAGGAAAATATAGTCTAGCTGAAAGGATTCTCTGACGTTTTCTCTCCCGAAATAAAAGAAAGATTGACGGCGCTC
>DAIQAU010000020.1:24227-27072 GCA_036781565.1 Bacteriovorax sp.
GATTTTAAATGAACAAGCAATAAAATCAGAACAACTTCTCCATTTTTTTTCAGACGAAGTTCGCTGATATCGCGGGAAAATTTATGCGGAGGAATTTTTAAATCATCCAGCATGAGTTTGTTATTTTCTTCAATCTCGTGAGCATAGTTAAATTCAATGGAGTCATCAACATGACTGTGATGTTCAATTTCAAACGGAAGATCTTTTTTAATCAAATAACCCATTTCAATCCCGCGATTGGAATTGCCTTTTTTCAGGGCGCATCTGTAGTCGGAATTACAATATTTGCTGTTAAATAAATCGAGACTTTCCAGACCCCCGACTTCACAAAGCATCGTGACATCAGCATTGATTTCTTTCAATGTGCGGGCAATCCAGGCAACTTTATCTTCAGGTTTTTTGAAAGCATCACCCTGAGAGTTCAGCAGAAAAAAATTTTCGACATTGAATAAACAGAATTTCAATTGCAGCTCCATCCGAGAAGCAATGTCTTGTAAGTCCTGTCTGTTTTATCCCAGATTTCTTTGCAAAACTGACCGGTGTAGAAACTTGGACTCGGGGCCATTCGTAAAAATTGAGTGACCATCTCTTTTGGACAAGTGACTTCTTTGGGTAAATTTGGAGAAGTTTCATTTTTTACGATTTTTAATTTTCCTTCTTTATCGATAAGAAGTCCGTAAAACATTCCCTCATCTTCGCGGAGAAAATAAAGACTTCCATCTTTGAGGAAGAGGGGGGCATCCCCACGCGGAACGACTATCGGAAAAGCATCTTTTCCGTTTTCTTTGATCAATGCACGGGAAAATACCAGCGTTGGTATCTCCCGCAATTCATTGGCATTCAGGTTTTTTCTGAAACTTTCCATGATGTAATATTTGTTGGCAGGATTCTTATGTTGTTTGCACGGAGAGTCCCACATCAGAATATTGGGAAGGAGACTTGCTTCTTCCATGGCCCAGCCAGGAACAGGAACACCAAATTCAGACTGGATAAAGAAATTGATTTTTTGTTCGCTTATTTCGCCTTTAGAAAAGGCTTTTAATTGATCGAGCCATTTTTTTCGATTGGCGCCGGTCTCCTTTTTACAATAGGAATTTTCAGGACAGCCTTCAAAATCTATCTTGGAGTATTCAAGTGCATGGGCCACGGGAATCAATAAAGAAATGATCAGAATAAGCTTTTTCATTTTTTCTTTTTCTTCATCGCCTCAATACGGAGACGTCCTTCTTCAAAGCGTCTTTTCTCATCTTCACTTTCTGGAATCAAACCTCTTACTTCAAGTGGTTTTCCGATATCATCGAGGGCAACGAAGACCAGGTAGGCGGTAGTTGTATGGCGGGTAATTCCTGTGAATGGATTTTCTGCCAGAACTTTAACACCGACAAGCATTGATGTTTTTCCCACATAATTCAAACTTGCTTTAATAAGCACGTGATCTCCGATTTTGATCGGAGCTTTAAAACTAATGCCGTCAACGTGAACTGTGACAACAGGTCGATTAGAATGTCTTTCAGTCACCATTGCGGCCGCCATATCGATCCACGACATAACGATGCCCCCGAAAATAGAATTCTGTGGATTAGTATGATTGGGCATGACCAGGTAACGCATTTCGACGGCGCTTTCACTTACCGTCTTGGCCGAATTTTGATTGTTTGGCATGAAATCCTCTTCTTAAAAATCACTTATGATCTAAAGAAAGTATAAATCTTTTTTAAAAAAAGAGATAGCACAAGCGCAAGAAAGAGAACAACGGCGAGAGTCGCCCCCGATGGCAAACCATAGGCGTTGGCAATGAGAATTCCAAGAACGGCAAAGACTGTTGAAAAAATGACACTCACAATGAAGGCCTGGCGAACATTGGTGCTGAATTTCAGAGCAAAAAATCCCGGAACCAGCAGAAGTGTTTCAATCAGAATTGTGCCTGCCAGTTTAATACTTGTGACTATTAAAAGAGCGAGCAAAATAAAAAAAAGATAATGATAAATTCTGGCCCTGATACCTGAAGTAATGGCCCCTTCTTCGTCGTACGTCAGAAACAACCATTTCTTAAAAGGAATGATAATTAAGGGCGCTGTGACAATCAGAAGTCCTGCAGACAACAGCAAGTCTTCTTTAGTCAAAAGAAGAATATTTCCGAAAAGAAAACTAAGCAGATCAGTTTTATTTTTGGCAAATAACGAATGAATAATAATACCGAGGGCCATTGTGGCCGTATAAAAAATCCCTATCATCGAATCGGAAGGTAACTTCTGACGATAGGTTGAGGTCGCAAGAAATAATGTGCAGACGATTGTGATCGCTAACGTGGTAGAAAAAATAGAAAGGGATTGTTCAGTGGAAAATAAGCTGAGAGCAATCGCCAGGCCCAGCAAAGTTGAATGGGAAATGGCCGAACCCATAAAAGCATTCTTGCGGGCAATAATGAGTGGAGAAATGAGGCCGCATGTCATCGACAAGGCGATTGTCCCTAACAGAGCATAAATGAGAAAATCGTATTGCAGGAAATCTTTTAAAGAGTGAAAAAACATCATTATTTTTTTCTCCTTAAAAGGGAATGAGGATCAGTTGTCGCAGGAGAAGTTTCATGATCATGGTCGCAAAAATGATGATCATGAGATTGAGGGCCCTGAAGATCTTTTTCGTGAATTAAAAGATGCTCAAATTCGCAATGATAAACATCTTCCAGGATATTCTTGGTCAAAAGATCTCTGTGATCATGCCAGTGAAATGTTCTGTTGAGACACAAAATTTTATGGCAATGGCGAATGATTTGATTGATGTTGTGATCAACAATCATGACTGCTGTTTTATCTCTTTGTTTTATCTTTTCTATGATCGAAAG
>DAIQAU010000021.1:0-1745 GCA_036781565.1 Bacteriovorax sp.
CCTTCTTTATCTTCGTGACCGCCAATAATGATCAGCTTACCCTGTTGTTTTTTTCCCATAAATTTCAATCTTCCTTGTTGAATAATTGAGATACTTGGCTTCGTACTCCACCTTTTTGTCACGCATGAAGATTTTTCCGTTAGCAATGACATGAAAGATTTCAAAAGTTGTAGGATCGACTACGACGAGATCTGCATCCATTCCGACATCAATACTTCCTTTTGTCTGCAGTTTTAAAACCCGAGCAGGATTACTCGTCACCAATGGCAGAATTTTTTCGAGGGGCCATTCAAAGTAGCTCAGCGACTCCATCATTTGTTGATAGAGAAAATCGGGTCCCACGAAAGAGGCATCGCTTGAAAGCGTAAGAAAATTAAAATCTCCTTCATGTTCAACAAAAGATCTAAGTGAAGGTATGAGATCGCCTCCGCAACAATCGAAATCAATCATCACACTCGATTTGGTGATACGGCATCCTTCTTTTAAAAGCTCCGCGTTTCGGTTCACATGTGTGGGATAAAGAGAAAAGGGTCTGATATCAAAATGCTCGAGCAAATCAAAAAGAGGATTTAAATATTCACGGCCATCGCCCATATGAAAATGCGTGACTCCGCATTTTCCGGTGAACAAGCTTCCGTTATAGGCGTCAGAGACAAGACGTGCAAGTTCGTGCAATGAAGGTTTGCTGCTTCTCACATCCGAGATCGCAACTTCTCCTGCCCCGATAACTTCTGGAACAAGAATCATATCTGTTTTTACAGATCCGGTAAGAGTTGTCGGAGGAACATCATATCCGCCGCTCCAGATGTACGCTGTGAGACCTTCTTCATTATAATTTTTTGCCATCGCAAGAAGCGACTGCATGTTTCTTGTAAAAGTATCGACGCCAATACAGCCTATAACCGTCGTAATTCCACCGCGGACAATTTCTGCAATTCCTATTTCCGGAGAGCGCGATTTGTACCCTTGCTCTCCACTTCCACCAATGATGTGTTCATGTGAATCGATGAGGCCCGGAAAAACAATGGCCCCGTCAAGATCGAGTACTTCAAAAGGCACCTCGAGCTGCTCGATGTGTTCCATTTTAACTTCGCCGATTTTGACAATCTTTCCTTCAAAGCAAAGTATATCTTTTCTTCCAATCGGAAGAGGTGCATAGACTTCGGCATTTTTTAAGACGAGTACTGTAGCCATTCCTCTCTCCCATCAGAGGGATTGTTCACGTCCTTTTTAAAGAAAGTATTATCCAACTCAGTTAAAGGCGAAACATTTAATTCATTGAGAACTTTTTCAATTTCCTTATAGTCTTCATAGAAAAAAACTAACAGCTCCGACGGCCTCATTTCTTTCATCGCAGTTTTGAGAGCTTCACCTGAATCATGAATGACTCTGCATTCGATAGCTGGATTTTCTTCTGCGACAGCTTCTGAAATTATTTTTGAAATTTCTCCGGGCTTACGACCTCGCGGATCTGCGTCCTCTCTGACAATCACTCTGTCAAAAGCCCAGGCAGCGGCTTGTCCCGCCATTGTGAGCACTTCATCAGAGCGATCACCAGGGACTGTGATAATTGCTGTCGTGGTGGAAACATTCCACTTACGTCCCATTTCTCCAATGCAGGCAATGGCATCAGGATTATGTCCATAATCAAGAAGAAGATATCCCGCCCCTGCATGATAGAGATTTGTTCGCCCTTGATTGCGATATTGTCCGAAGGACAAAAGTCCGGCAATAATCCATTCATC
>DAIQAU010000021.1:1845-9646 GCA_036781565.1 Bacteriovorax sp.
GCCCTTGATTGCGATATTGTCCGAAGGACAAAAGTCCGGCAATAATCCATTCATCTTCGACCCCGATAGCATGAGCTGAAGCAATGGCCGCCAATACGTTGGCAACATGAAAGCTCGCAGTTCCTCCCAAGGTCAAAGGAATTTGCGAAACATTGAGTATTACGCTTTCTTCCTGTCCCTGCGCCTCGACAATTTCATCATTGCGGAGAAAGTAAGCATGCCCTCCGCCCTCGAGATGATCCATTACAACTCTATTGCGAGGTTGAAGTGAAAAATAAACGATCTTGCGGTTGGAGAGAATTTCCGATGATTGATTTTTATAATCTACAATTTCAGGTGAATCGGCATTGAGTATAACAGTTCCCCCCGGTTTTACTCTTTCCACTACCAAAGATTTAATTTTTAAAATATCATCAATGGTCTCGATACCATCCTGACCGACATGATCTAATTTTAAATTTGTGAAGACCCCTACATCGCTCCAGTCATAGCCTAGTCCACGCTTAACAATTCCTCCCCTTGCAGTTTCCAGCACGGCCACTTCCACAGAAGGATCTGTTAAGACTGTATTGGCAGAAACAGGACCAGTTGTATCGCCTTCTGCAACCTGAATATTATTAATCCAGATTCCATCCGTCGTAGTATTCCCCACACATTTTCCGGTTCCGGAAACGATGTGCGCAAGCAGTCTGCTTACAGTTGTTTTGCCATTTGTCCCGGTAATGGCCACAATCGGAATTCTTCCGTTGCTGTTTAACGGGAATAAATGCTCGATGATCGCCCCACCGACATCACGTGCTTCACCTTGAGCAGGATAATGATGCATTCTAATTCCTGGTCCCGCATTCATCTCGATTATTCCAGCTGTCTGGGAGTTGATTGGCTTTGTTATATCTTCGGCCACGAGATCGACGCCACAGACATCGAGACCAATTAATCTTGAAGCGCGTTCACACATGATTTTTATTTCAGGGTGAACGATATTAGTAACATCTATTGCAGTTCCGCCTGTTGAAAGATTGGCCGTCTCTTTCAAGAAAATTATTTCATTTTCAGCAGGAACAGCATCGAGACTTTTTCCGGACTTAGCCAGCAGCTTGTGGGTTTCATCATTCACCACTATCTTTGTCAGCGGTCTTTCATGACCTTCACCTCTGAGTGGATTCAAATTTTCCTTTTCGATCAACTCTTTTAACGTTGAGGTTCCATCTCCTTTCACATGTGCCGGAGTTCTTTCAGCAGCAGCAATGAGTTTTCCTCCAACGAGAACCAGCCTGTAATCTCTTCCCATTAAACATTCTTCAATCAAAACGATGTCTGAATGCTTGCGTGCATTCAGAAATGCAGACTTCACGTCATCAGGCGTCCTCACGCCGAGACTTACACCTCTACCATGATTTCCATCGAGAGGCTTTATCGCCAAAGGAACCGGAATTTCATTTAACACTTCAAGTGCTTCTGTCATTGAATGAACGGCGCGTCCGCGCGGCACTCTGATGGCAGCGTCTTCAAGAATTTTTTTGGTGAAGTTTTTATCCTGGGCAATATCGACTGCAATATCAGAAGTTTTTCCAGTAGTTGTAGACTGAAAAAACTGACGATGTTTTCCGTATCCAAGCTGAATCAATCCATCACTATTAATTAGTTTATAGGGTATATTTCTTTTTTTGGCAGCGGAAAGAATGGAATTAGCAGATGGACCAAGCTCAGCCCTTTTAATAAGATATCTGGCGTGCTTGAGACAGCTTTCCAGATCAAAGATCAGACCTTTGCCCACGGTTTGAGCAATCTCCACTGCTGATTCAAGAAGAAATTTCATCCCTTCTTCATTTGTATATCGGACAATCACTTTATATTGCCCGGGGACTCCACCAAAAACTGATTTCCCATAACTCACTCCGATGCCCGCAAGTTCCGAAAGTTCGAGAGCAATATGTTCAATCATGTGAGCAAAATAAGTACCACGATTCAGTCGTTCGACAAATCCACCTGGATGTCCAGGCGAGCAATGATGTTGATGCAACCCCGGTAGAAGTGAAGTCAGACGCTCTGTAAATTGTTCGATGTCAGTACTTGCGACATCAGTGAATTTCTGAAGATCAAGATCCATGATTAAAACCGGACGATGATGATATACATTCGGACCGGTAATCGTTGTCATTTTCAAAATTTTCATAACATCCCGTCGAATTAAAGGTTCACAAAAAAACTTCGCTGTTAGATTGCCAAATTAAAGCCAAGGTTAAGTTCTCACAAGTTGGAACTTCAAAACAACATCTTCTCCCATTCTGACCGATAGACATGTGCTAATTGCCACATTGTTAAAAATGATGATGAACACGGTTGCTCCTGAATTTTGGAAAAACAAACCACATCGAAATATAAGTCATAAAAAGAATGAATGCGATCATGTGATGAATGTTATCTGTTCGAAGAATAAGATGAGCGATAATGTCTACTTCGAGTGAAATACTGAGGCTGAGAGCAATCATTGAGTAACGGATAAATCGCGATGACATAAAAACAAAATAGGATGAGATAAAACCTTTTTCACTTTGTCGATGATAAGCGGCAGGAGTCATTATCAACATGGCAGAGATCGAAGTCATACAAATAGCGATGAAATGCAGCAGCCTTTCACTGGTTGAAATTTTTTCAAAAAAAGCATTATTAAACACAGCAATCAGCTGAAAACCAAACAACGCCTGAATCCCGGGTAAAACCATCCGGGCTTCCTGTTCAGCGCGACTTACCTGTTTATCTAGTGTCTCGGCTTGCTTAACGCTTTCTATATTCAAGGCCAAAAGATCCCCCCGCGAAGATTAAACAAGACATTGCCTATCAAGTTCTTTTAATAAAAATATAAAAAAACTATTAATCGCTCACATTTTCAGAATAGGCCGAGCAGTCATGAATTTTTCACTTCATTGTTGTAAGCTGACCATCATGGAATACAGAAAAAATGAAAATCAAAAATATTATTTCTTTCTCATCTTCGCTTTAGCTGTCGTACTCGCCTTTACATTCAAATTTTATCTTACTCAACGAAAAGAGAATCAGGCCCTCCGTTTGAAACTGATGATGGCAAACAAAGAAAGAAGACGTCCGAAACCGTGGGGACGTTTGTTTGCCTCTCAGCCAGTGAGAACTATTACAACGCCCGCAACAGTTGCTCCTGATAATGCTCAATCAGATTCTGTTTCTACAAAGGCCGCCTCCACTGTACGAAATACCAATCAGGAATTAATTAAAAACAGAGAAACAGAGGATTTAGCAACAGAACTACAGGATAGAATGCGAGATGTGAAAAATCTGGATCTTCCGCAGATCGGCAGAACGATAGAATTGGCAGATGAACTTATTCTCCGGGAACCAGAAACTTACTCTGCTTATAAAGCAAAGTTAATCGCGCTCTTAACACGCGAAGGGAAATATAATATTCCTGCTGATGATGCAGAAATTAATTCTCTACTGGAAGATATGGCCCGCTTCGATTTAACAAGTGACAAAGTTTTGCAGAAGGAAGCTGCTTTAATTTCTACAGCCAATGCAGACGTCCGGACCCTTGAACAAAAGCTGACCGAAACGCAAACACAATTAACGGCCATAGAAACACAGATGGCGCAGTTAGGTCCCAACAATCCTGACTACAGAGCTCTTGAGACAAGGCGTGCAGTTCTGTCGCTTCAGATGGACGATACAGTGGGTAAAATTGCCAGTATTGAAGATCAAATCCAGCAAGGCGATTTTCCTCCTGATAGTCTGATTAATGAAGATGTCGTTCAAATTCCTTTCATGCGTTCTATGGCGAGAGGTGATTATTCAGCCGCCGCAGATAATGCCGAAGGATTTGTTCAGCAGTTTCCCAACTCTCCCGTAGGTTATTTTTATCTCGTATTGGCACTGGAGCAGATGGGCCGCAAAGAAGAAGCTGTCGACGTACTCGCCCGCTCGCGGTTAGGAAGTACGGAGCAGGCCAGGTTGCTTGAACGCCTTTCAAGTGCCCGGCTCGAAGATCCCAAACGCTATTGGGAAAAATTAAATTTTTAAAGGAGTGTTTATGGCAATACCAAAATTAAATACGACTGATCCAAAAGAACATGCACAAAACATTGAAAAACACATTAGCGAGTTGAAACATCATTTGCAGGAAGATTGTGATATTGTCTCTGATCCTAAAGCGAAAGCTTTGTTTGAAACGGCTGCCGATATTTTAGACGGTCTGGAAAAAGCTTTCAGCGATTATCAATCTGAAAACTTCGGTGGATGGGTTAATGATCCAGACCGTCCGACAATACAGTAATTAGCGGTGAAGTGAAGCGCGGTCGAGTCTGCATTCGATATCGATAATGCTGTCTCTGCTCCAGGCACTTGCAACGAGTTTGTCAGTGCTTTCGCGTAAAGCGCCTTCACCGTAAATTCTCATTTCGTGATCAGCGAGAAACGCTTCGATAATAAAATGAGATTTCTCTTTCTCTGTCACATAAGCAACAATGTTTCCGACTGTATCAATGGGAGTTTTGTCGTTGAGCTTAGTAGTCACAGTTGATTCGGAAAGAATATCCAGATTAACGGAAATGTCACAAATCAGATCCGCCGAAAAAGCATTGATGGAGAAAAGGCCGATGAGCACTGCCAGGATTTTTTTCATAGTTCACCTCTTTGATTTAGTGTAAGCTTGATAGTTGAAATTTGCGAGATTTTTTTATGAAACCGTTGATCATCGCCCATAGAGGCTACAGCGCCAAGTACACAGAAAATACTATTGCGGCTTTCAATGCCGCGATTGACTGTGGTTGCAATATGATTGAACTGGATGTGCATTTCTCGCACGATAATCAACTTGTCGTCTTTCACGACCTGAAATTAAAACGCATAACTGGCAGAAAAAAACGAGTCGTCGATTACGGTGCTGAAGAACTCCGCGCGCTCAATATTCCATCCCTGCGCGAAGTTTTGAGTATCGTGCAAAAAAGAGTACCGATTAATATTGAAATCAAGCACGAAACTATCAAGCACTTTGAATACAGAAAACTAATGGTCAAAAAGCTTCTCGATTTATTGGGCGAAACGGCCATGAAAGAGAATGTTCTTATTTCCAGTTTTGACGATTCTTTTTTATTGGAATTGCGCAAATATGATGAACAGATTGCTCTCGGCATACTCGATCACAATCATCCGCGGCAAAAATTGAAATTGGACCTGATTCATGAAATCAAACCTTTCTCTTACCACCCCAATCAGCGTGGCCTCAATGAACAGCACATGCATTTGTTGAAGAAAGAAGGATTAAAAGTTTATTCATATACGGCCAATGATATACGACAGTTTCAAAAACTCTGCTCTCTCGGTGTCGATGGTATTATCACCAATGAAGTGGAGCAGCTCCACCGTTATCTTTTTGATTAAAAAGCAATTTCCGCTGTGACCGGACAATGATCTGAAATGAGATTGTTGTAATATTCTAGATTCATGTTTCCGTTTTGCGCCGGTGAATCTGAATTACAAACTTCAAAAACTTTAAGCGGCTTTGTTAAGCGCAAAGAACTGCTGATATAAAAATGGTCGAACTGTGAAGCGCCGTATTTTGTTTTGAAAGTGAAAAGATTATTTGGAACGTGATTAATTTTTAAATTGGCATCATCCAATTTTCTCTGGATGAGTTGAATGTCATTTTCAGTCTGACCGTTCATTTGGCTCGTGTATGTGTTAAAGTCCCCCGTAATCACCACCGGTAAAGAAGGCTCTTTCACATTTGAAAGCCATTTGGCAATGACCTGCGCCTGATCAATTCGAACGGTTGAGTAATCAGGAAGAGCTTTTAAGTGAACTGCGACCATTCTAAAAAGTGAATTGCCTTTAGTATCGGCGACAATCGCAGTCACGGCCGGTCTTAACGTTCCTCTTGGACCACCGACTTCATCAATCACATCATTGTCATCATTAGTTTCTCTTTTAAAAGTAAATCTTGGTGAATGACAAAGAAGAACGAACTGGTGCGGAGTCATGTGTTCGTAGCTTAAACAACTCCATGTCGAGGGAAGTAATTTTTTAAAACGAGGAACATCCATGATTTCTTCAAACACCATGATGTCGGAAGTGGGAATAGTTTCGAAAATAAATTTTTGGACAACAGGATCGCGAACTTCGCTGTCATTGCGATAGCCGTACATTCTCACATTAAAAGTGGAAATCGTGACTTCACCTGCGAACGCAGAAAGACTAAAAGCAAAAAGTAGAACTAAACTCGTCCTTAACGTTCTCAAAGGCATCATATCCGTGACTCCTCATTTTTATGGCAATAGGAGACCATATGTCTTTTAGATGAGTCAATTCAAAAAAAAAGATGTGAGGGAAAGAAAGAAAAAGCAGTCACAGTTTCTGTCAAAATTGTGACTGCTTTGAATGAATAGTTAAACGTGTGGAACTAATTTCAGAATTTCTTCTGAATCTTCTTTTGCCGCTTCAAGAAATTTTGCCATTAAATCGGCCAGAACCTGTGCTTTTGAACCAATGGTTTCCGGAGTGTATTTATTGCTGAGATACTCAAACACTCCCTGAATGACATCATTTTTGTTATAGTTCGTTCCGATGATCGCCTGGATATCAGAAATAAGTTGCTTGCCATCAGGAGTCGTCAATTCATAAGAATGAATGGCCCTCTGAAGTTTTTGTCGATCTTTTCTTGTGATACCAATACCGCTGCGTTGTGGGCCATCTGGTTTATTATTCGGACTTGGAGCAAACCAACCGCCGAGGTCGCTGTCAGTGACGACTCCGCCAATGACCACTTTCCCTGTTTTCGCGCTGACGACGGAAACACAAGTCACAGCTGCAAGATCGATTTCCCACGGGTGATTTCCTTTTTCAAGATTCACCATCAAGTGTCTGTCTGCCTCTGCAGTATAGACTGTCAAGAAATCAGAAAGAACAGACTGCCCGCCTTCATTCAATTGCGCCCATCCGCTTGTATCGCTGTTTGCAAGCGCCATGATCATCGCACGATAAAAAGGTTTCACATCCACAGTTGAATCGAGATATTTTTTTAAGTCGCGCAGATATTCCGGATCACTTGCATCTGAAGCACCGTGAGCGACCGAAGAAGCAAAACTTCTTCCACTCATGACTTCTTCATGAGGTTTCGTGTAACCAGTTTTATAAAGCACGTGATAGTTGTAATTATTGTCATCAAGTTTTACTTTAACACCCAGACCGCCAGTGAGTGCATAGAGTGTCGCCAGATCAAACGGAGCTGAATTCACTCTCGCCTCTTTGATGGCCACAGACATATCGTTCTTCAAATACCATTGTTTGTCTTCGCGATTGAAATAGGTCAATGAATCAACAGATGAACGAGGTTTAACCTTCTTCAAAGTGTTGTAGACCAACGCGATCTGATCGTCATTTAATCCACCTTCATATTGTTTTGTGTTGCGATTCCACTTGGCGCCTTTATAGCCTGCAAGTGTTTTTCTATCGATTGACGTTTTTTGTGAAAGATAAGCCTCGGCTCCGATGTTGTCGAATCCACCTCCACCGCCGTTGTTACTGTCTCCAAGTTTATCGAGTGCCGGCTTCACTTTCGTTTTCATGAAGTGAGCATAAGTTTTTCCCAGATTTGATTTGAGATCAAATGACGAAGCTGCCGGATAGGCAATGCCAGACTCTTTACTCGCAATAGCACGGGATTCGGATTCATGCGCTGGAACTGAAGAGACTTTCTCCCAGCTCGAACAAGAAACAAGCGATAAAAGCAGAAGTGAGAAAATCAGATTTCTTTTTTTAAGCATTTATTTTTCCC
>DAIQAU010000021.1:9746-23674 GCA_036781565.1 Bacteriovorax sp.
TGCTGGGCTTTACCCTGGCCTTTGTTGTGTTACTTCGCATTGTCTGGGGACTAGTCGGATCAAAATACGCCCGTTTTAGTTCATTTGAACTAAAGCCTGCTGATCTCATCCAGTACATGAAGGATTTAATCAAAAGGCCTGGAAAGATCTTTATTGGCCACAATCCCGCTTCCAGCTCGGCCGCAATTGTTATGATGATATGTTCTCTAGGACTGGCAGTTACAGGCTATCTGATGATTCACGCAGATAAAGAAAATTTTGAAGAAATTCATGAACTTTTTGCCAATTTGTTTTTAGTCTCGGCCATTGCTCACGTGGCGGGAGTTGTCTATCACACCATCAGACATAAAGATCCGATCGGTCTTTCCATGATTCACGGTAAAAAGAATACAGAACAATCAGTCGAAGGAATTAAGAATAATTTTCTTATCATAGGATTAGTCTTTGTGATTCTTTCCGGTGGATTTGGATTACACTTATTTAAGAATTTCGATACAACAACTCAAACTCTTAATGTTTTTGGAAGCTCACATCAACTGGGCAAGATAGAAAAAAAATGAACTCAAAAGAAAGAAAATTTGTTTCGGCCATTTTGTTTGCGATTATTCTCATCACTTTGGCCGACCTCATTTCAGATTATCATGAAGGTTCAACATGGTGGCACTTGCTAGTCGAAGCCCTTGTGGCCCTCAGCTCAGCAGCTGCCATCTTTTACCTGATCAGTGGGTCTTTTACTCTCAAGCACAATCTTGAAGAACAGTTAAAAACCAACGAACGTTTGCAAAAAGAAAACGAAAAATGGAAAGAGAAGTCCAGAAAATTTCTGGAAGGTCTCAGCCTCGCGATCGATCATCAATTGAGCGATTGGAAACTGACTGCTTCTGAAAAAGAGGTCGCCTTTCTTTTACTTAAAGGTTTGAGCTTGAAAGAAATTGCGACGGCCCGAAGCACATCTGAAAAAACAGCACGGGCCCAGTCGATTGCTATCTATGCTAAGGCCGGTGTAAGCGGGCGCTCTGAACTTTCTGCCTTCTTTCTCGAAGATCTGCTCGTACCTCAGCAAAGCTGATTTAACCTGCTGATAACTGAAAATTATCCATTGTATTAATTATATGAATTAGTCTTTTTTTTCTAAAAACTGCTACATTCCCACCAGGTTTTTCACTGGTGGGATCAATGAAAATTTTAATTGCCTCGCTCACTCTTCTTCTTGCTTCAAATGCTTTTGCAGAATTCATCGGTTGTTGGGACACAACAACTCTTGGAATCGTGAAGGAAAATAAAACATGGATTATCGATCGCGGTCCCACTGAGTCACTCTGGCTCACTTCTAAAAAACAAACGACATCTGCCGTTCTCAACTTTGCTGCTCTTTCGCCGGTAAAAGGCTGGACGATTTGTCTTGAAGGGGAAATGAGAAATTCTGAAGTGATGGTCAGTGAAGCACTCATTTGTACGAGTGATGAAACAGTTGGTGTTTGTGACCCGGATTCTAAAATTGCAGACTCGAGATTGTTTTAATGGGTATTGATTTTAATCAAATTAAAGAAGCTGTTCAAAAGCGTGATGAATTTCTCCAGGAGCATCCTGAGCTCGTCCCTTTGCAGGAAGAAATCAACACGGTCCTTAAGAATGCCGGAAATGATAAAAGAAAAAGAAACGTATTGCTTCAGCAGCTCTTGCTGGAATCGTGGTTTCGAATTACTAAAATCTAGTAAGCACACCTAAAAATCTCTCCACTGATTTGCGCCACTCTTGCGTAAATGAATAAGTCTTACATATGTTGTAAGTGCCTTTGTTTTATTGGACACTGATCCTGCGTATATAATTTGAATCATTCTTTTATTAAAGGGGGCTTCATGGAGCAAAAAATCAGAGATCACCATGTGATCACGAAAGAAGAGAAAAGTGTTATCTTCGCTTCTTCTCTTGGAACCGTTTTTGAATGGTATGATTTCTATCTCTATGGATCACTCGCGGCCATTATTTCCAAACAATTTTTTTCTGGTGTGAATGAAACGACAGCATTCATTTTTGCTCTCATGGCCTTTGCTGCAGGATTTGCAGTCAGACCTTTCGGTGCGATTTTCTTTGGACGCATCGGAGATATGGTTGGACGGAAATATACTTTTCTTGTCACCATTATCTTGATGGGTCTATCGACAGCTGTCGTTGGTATGCTTCCAAACTATCAAACCATCGGGCTCACTGCTCCGGTCATTCTTGTGTGCATGAGACTTCTTCAAGGTCTCGCTCTCGGTGGCGAATATGGTGGTGCTGCCACTTACGTGGCGGAACATTCTCCGATGGGAAAAAGAGGATTATATACTGCCTGGATTCAAACAACCGCGACAGCAGGTTTATTCTTATCTTTAATTGTTATTCTCATCTGTAGAAAACTTACCGGTACTGAATTCGAAATCTGGGGCTGGAGAATTCCTTTTCTTTTATCGCTCGTTCTGCTCGCCATTTCAGTTTACATCCGCACACAGTTAAATGAATCGCCAGTCTTTAAAAAAATGAAAGAAGAAGGAAAGCTTGCGAAAGCTCCGATCAACGAAGCTTTCGGTCAGTGGAAAAATTTGAAGATTGTCATCTTCGCTCTTTTTGGTGCTACGGCGGGACAAGCTGTTGTCTGGTATACAGGTCAGTTTTACGCTCTCTTTTTTATGACAAAAATGCTGATGGTAGAAGATGAGACGGCCAATCTCCTCATTGCCGTTGGACTTTTAATTGGGACGCCTTTCTTTTTAATCTTTGGATCACTTTCCGATAAAATTGGACGAAAGAAAATTATTCTCACTGGCTGTATCATTGCGGCCTTGACTTATATTCCACTTTTCAAAGCACTTACGAGATACGCTAATCCGGCCATCTTTGAAGCTCAGAAAAACCATCCAGTACGAGTTGTGGCCGATCAGAAAGAATGTCATTTCCAGTTTGATCCGATTGGAAAAGCGAAATTCATCTCCTCATGTGATATCGCTAAATCGACTCTCGCAAAAAAAGGAATCAGTTATTCAAACGAAGCAGCTCCGGAAGGAACACCTGCGACAATTCAAATTATAGGTCTCGGTTCCGTTGCTTCATATGACGGATCAGCACTTGCGGCCGATGAATTCAAAGCAAAGCAAAAAGAATTTGAAGCGACACTCGGCGATCAATTAAAAGCGGCCGGCTATCCGACGAAAGCAGACCCGGGAAATATGAATACTCCTATGGTTATTTTGATTCTTACCATTCTGGTTATCTACGTCACGATGGTTTACGGTCCGATTGCAGCTTATCTTGTCGAAATGTTCCCGACTCGAATTCGTTATACATCGATGTCTCTTCCCTACCATATAGGGAACGGTTGGTTCGGTGGATTCTTGCCGACTGTAGCGTTTGCGATGGTGGCAGCGACCGGCGATATTTACTATGGACTTTGGTATCCCATTGTCGTGGCCATTGGTACGGCGATCATTGGCTTTTTCACGCTACCTGAAACGAAGGACTGGGATCTCGATCATCACGATTAATGTTTAATCGATCATGGCCGGACCTATTTGAAAATGACTGTCTTATGACCGTTTTGTAGAATACGGTGTTCGCTGTGCCACTTGACTGCGCGGGCGAGAACCTGGCTTTCAGTATCCTTGCCAATGCCAGCAAGTTCAATTGCAGTTTTACTGTGGTCGATACGGTTTACATCTTGCTCGATTATCGGTCCTTCATCGAGATCAGCGGTTACGTAGTGAGCAGTGGCACCTATGAGTTTTACTCCGCGATCGTGGGCCTGATGATACGGTTTGGCCCCTTTAAAGCTCGGGAGGAAAGAATGGTGAATATTAATCGCGCGCCCTTGAAGTTTATCGCACATCGTATTGGATAAAATCTGCATATAACGGGCAAGAACAATCAGCTCTGCTCCTTCCTGATCGATAATTTCAAGTTGTTTTTGTTCTGACTGTGACTTGATCGTTTCATTCATTGGAATGTAGTGAAAAGGAATATTGTAGCTTGCGGCCAGCTGGTAGAAATCGCGGTGATTAGAAATAATCGCTCTGATATCGAGATTGAGTAGACCACTTTTCCAGCGAAAAAGAAGATCATTCAAGCAATGTCCTTCTCTGCTGACCATAATGACAGTTTTCATGGGTTGAGAAGCCGTGTGCAGACTCCACTTCATGGAAAACTTTTCACTAAAGAGTTGAAATTCTTTTTTCAATTCTTTGAGTCCCAGCTTCATACTGCGGAATTGAAGACGCATAAAAAAGAGACCAGTGTCCGGATCATTATATTGAGCGGCTTCTTCGATGTTGCCATCTCTTTCCACCAGAAATCCTGAAACGGCATGAACAAGCCCTACTCTGTCAGGACAAGAGAGAGTCAAAACATAACTTGCGTCTACCGGGTTTGATTTCGCCACGTAAAATCTCACTGTGAATTCATTAATAGATTTCAATTTTAATTCACAATTACAAAGCGATCCAATGGATTTTTTTTAGAGCTAAACTCTGCCTTTCCCGATGTTAATGGTCGGACTCAGTGCTGACAGCGTTTGCAATAATGACTGAGGCGGTTTCGTTTTCCGGTTTCTTCTCTCGTCACCGGGCCTCCACAGTTGGGGCAGATTTTTTTTCTCATGATGAGCCAGTTTTTCTTCAACACGAAAACTTTTTTCCATTCATAAAATTGCCAGGTGTAGGCATGAGTCGTTTCGATGAGAGCTTTGAGTTCTTTTTCTGTTAATGATTTAATTTTTCTTTGGGGAAGAAGGCGAAGGATGAAGAGTACTTCATTTTTAATAATGTTCCCTACTCCCGAAAAAATATCCTGGTCCATGAGAACGTCGCAGACCATTTCATTTGGAGTCGCAACGATTTTCTCAAGTGCCTTCTCCGGATCCCAGGAAATATTCATGATGTCGCCCGACCAGTCGTAAATCGTATTCGCATCCTCCGAAAGAAATTTTACTGAACAGGCATAGAAGTAAATAGTTATACCTTTAAACTTGAGCGACAGCCTGATCTGACGATTTTCTTTGGGAGTGTTGATGCTGTAAGATCCCCACAACATAAAATGAATTTTCAGCACGCTCTCTTCAAAAAAGAAAAGCAGGTGTTTCCCCCATGTTCCTATTTCTACCAACTCCTGCCCTTTTAACGTCGCAATGGGCTCCCGGCTGTTGCCTGCTACAGTCATCACTTTTTTTCCGATGGCAGAAATCATTTCTTCGCGCGCAATAAGAATAGAAGGACCTTCTGGCATAAGGAATCTCCTTGCTTATTTATGAGCAAGGCGTGTGCCTGAAAATAGATAGGTTTTTTTAATAAGATAAATGGCGCACCCTGAGAGATTCGAACTCCCGACCAACTGGTTCGAAGCCAGCTACTCTATCCAGCTGAGCTAAGGGTGCACAGGGATTTTTTTGAGATTGATTAAGTATAAAAATTTCAACTCTATTAGACAAGTTGCATTCCGTAATATATTAAAAATTCATGCAAAATCTCACATCTCAAAACATCCCAGGGTACCAGTTGCTCGATAGCGGCTTCGGCAAAAAACTTGAAACGATCGCCGGCATCACCGTCGAACGACCTTCACCTCAAGCAATCTGGGCCCCGAAGCTTTCCGAACAAGAGTGGAAAAAGGCCACATCAGTGTGTATCCGAAAAAATGATGGCGGCGGAACATGGAAACACCGTGGAGATAAAGAACCTCAAAACCTCGTCCTCGATTATCAGGACCTGAAATTTAAATTGAAATTTACTTCTTTTGGCCATTGCGGTGTTTTCTTCGAACAACAAGCTGTCTGGGATACACTCACTGCTGAATCACAAAAACTGTCGACCGAACTTGGTCGTCCTCTTAAATTTTTAAATCTTTTTGGCTACACTGGATGCGCTTCACTGGCCGTGGCAAAAACTGGAGCTGAAGTTTTTCACGTTGATTCTTCTAAAGGTGTTCTCACCTGGGGAAGAGAAAACGCAGATCTTTCAAAACTCGATCAGAAAAAATTAAAATTCGTTCAGGAAGATGTGCGCGCTTTCATTAAGCACTCTCTTCGCAAAGGATTCAAATACGACGGAATTCTCGCTGATCCGCCGAGCTGGGGTCACGGGGCCAATAAAGAAGTCTGGGAATTTGAGCAGATGATTCATGAACTCATCATGGATTGCTTCAATGTTCTCACGCGCGAAAAAAGTTTTTTCTTTCTCTCGTCTCACACTCACGGAGTGCAGTCAGAAGCTCTTCGCAACTTAATGAACGACCACAAATCCAGAAAAGATATTGTCGTCGGCGAATTAGGCGTGAAGCACTCCCTTCCCAAAGATGAGCGCATTTTGCCTGCAGGTATTTACGCCTTCGCGAAAAATATTATTTAAAAAAATTACTTAAGAAAGCCAGTTTCCTTCATGAGCTTATAAGCTTTCGGACTGTTTGGTCCCTGCGATTTGGGATAACCTTTCATCCAGATGGCACTCATCAAATCATCCATCTGCTTGGTGACTGTGTCCATTACATATTTATCATTCTCTTTGGCATTCTCTTTTCTCGCGAGCATTTCTTTTAAAACGGATTTATTTTTTTCCAGAAAAGCCATGGCCTTGGACTCATCCTGCTCGTAATAAAGAGCAATGTGCGCTTCGGCCACGACCTTGGCATAGCGGGAAGCTTTTTTATTGTGATCAAAATAATCTTTGTCCAGGCTGCGCTCTAAAAAAGCCTCTTCTTCCGGAGTGCGGTCTGGGAATTTCTCTTTTAAGATTTTGGCGATTTCAACACCGACCGGTGAAAAAGTTCCCGCGGCCGCATCGGCGTAAGCAAAGAGACCGAAGCGGCTGTTGGGATTGACTTGTTGAAAAGCGATGACAGCTTTCGCTGCTCTTTCATCTTTATAAGATGCTTTCGACCACGCAATCATATCCGTTAAATATTTTTCGTCTTTGTTGCTTGTGTAAACACCGGAACAGATTTTACAGGCAAGATCAACTTCTTCTTTTTTATCATTGGCCGCAGGAAGACAACACGTCTCGCACGTGTAAGGATATTCAATGCTCGCTTCATTGTGTTTGATGCCCAGGTTGTGAAGCTGTTCATGAAAAAGCGTTTTTACCAATTCATTCTTTTCTTCCTTGCTCGCTTTTCTTTTATCTTTGGGATCATCCGGACTAATGGATACAAATGGATGTCGGACGCGCGGATCTTTCAGCGAATCACCAGGTGATGTGGAAGCATGACCAGCAGTCCCTTTCCAATCGTAATTTTTTTCACCGCAAACAATATTAATGCCCGTCGATTGCAAAAGAGCGAGAAGCCCTACCATATTTTTCTTAGCGCCATTCGGAGCAGAAGGATCTATCGCCTCATTGTCTTTCGCCAGTTTTTCAAGACAGCTGAATCCTTTTTTCGCGGTCTCATTCATCATCGCTGTGAACTCCTGAGCTCCCCAGTTATCAAGACAGGATTGATGAATGCGGTAACCGTATTCAGTCACAATGAAGCCGTCATTCAGCTGCGATTGCGCTTTGTTCACCGTTTTTAAAAGATCTTCAACTAAAGGTTCTTTGGGAATCGCATTTTCACAGGGAGTCGATTGATCTTTCTTCTGCACAAGTTCAGTGACATTGGTCCAGATTTTATCAAATGTTCCGTTGAATTTAGTATCTGATTCAAAAGTTGTGACGAGTTGATTGCGCGAAGGAATTTTATAGACAGACTCAATATAATCCACTTTTCCGTCGCCATTAGTATCGCGCTTAGTGACTTCGACTGGTTTTTTATCAGATGAAAATTCCGAGTAAGTAATCCATTCATTGATTTTGCCGGAATACTTTGTGTCACTCTCCTGCGAAATCATCATGTCATCATGAAACACTTGAAAGGTGTCGGCCTTGCCATCCTGGTTCATATCAACTGAAAGTTTTTTGTCTCCGTTTGGAAGCTTTTCCGTTTTCAGAATGATCTTCTTTCCAGCAAAGGCATTGGATGTCACCGCTAAGGCGATTAACAATATGAAATGTTTATTCATGTAATAACCCTCTCACGCATCAGTATAATCGCAACGACCAGTGCCCCCAAGGCGGAAAAAAGAAAAACGGCCGGAGCGCCGTAAGCCATCCAAATTGCGCCAGCAATAAAGCTCGCCAGCATTGCAGCGATACTTTGGGTTGTCGACTGAAAGCCAAGCGCCGTGGCCATATCCACTTTTTCACAAAGATTGCTGATCCACGCTTTGGTAATCCCCTCCGTACAGGCCGCAAACAAACCGTAGAAAGCAAACAACAAATAAAAGATCCATGGTGTTTTATTGAAGGCCATCCCCGCATACGTGACGATGAAGAAAAACAATCCGAGCATGAATATTTTTTTCTTACCGACAGAATCAGAAAGAATTCCCATTCGGTACGAGCTCATCGCATAGATCAAATTATAAAAAACATAGAGCGAAATCATCTTCACATCTGAAAGCCCGCTCTCTTTTGCTTTCAACAACAAAAACATGTCAGATGAATTCATCAAGGTGAAAAGAAGAATGACACTGATAATGCGTTTGTATTCAGGTGAAGCTATTTTCCAATACGTGAGAGAATTCCAGAGAGGATTTCCTTTCTCAATTTTTTTCTCGGCCGGTTTCTCTTTGACAAACGCAAGAGTGACGACAACGAAGAAGGCTGGAATCAAAGCATAAGCAAACAGCTTGTGATATTCACCCGGATAGTAGTTAAGAAAAACCAAAGCGAGAATGGGTCCGACAAAAGCGCCCAGCGTGTCGAGTGAGCGGTGAAAACCAAAGACAGCCCCTTTCGTTTCTGGAGTTGCTTCAGCGGACAACATAGCATCGCGGGAAGCTGTTCTGACTCCTTTGCCGAGTCTGTCCGCTGAGCGTGTAAAGAGAACCCACGCCGGATTGACGAACAAACCGATCGCTGATTTGGAAAAACTGGATAGCACATACCCTGCCCAGACAAACGGCATCCTCCGGCCGCTGACATCGGATAGTTTACCAAAGTAGGTTTTGGAAATTCCCGAGATGGCATCAGCTATTCCTTCCAGCACTCCGATGTAAAGTGCTCCCATTCCAATACTTTTTAAATAGAGAGGCATGATCGGATATAAGAGTTCGCTGGAGATGTCTCCAAAGAAACTGATGATAGATAAAAGCAGAACCGTGCGGGTGATTATTTTCGTTTTCAGGAGGTTACCTCATTGGTCTTGAATAAAAAGGTTATAATTTTTTCCCGCTTTTGTACAAGGATCCCGTTGATTTGCTATAAGCTTCACATGCGTTTTAAACTGCTTTGCCTGACTTTATTCATGTCTTCTCATGCCTTTGCCTGTACAGAGGTCATGAAGCCTTATGAAATAGAATGCAAGGCCCAGGATCGTTGGAATGCTCTGTCGAAGGATTTCTCATCCAAAGAAATCAATCTCAGCAACATAAAAGGGTTTGCGATCCCCAGAGTGCTGGGAAAAAATAATTACTTTCAATCTAAAAATGAATTCCTCACGAAACCTGAAGTCTCACTTCTCGGAAATAAAGACTGGATGGCTTCAAAAAGAGGTAAAGACTTTTTCAAGGAATACAATCCCGTCTTTCTGGAATTAAGTGACATTCAAAAACTTCACAAAACAATGTATGCCGAAAATATTGATGCAGGAAAAATCAGAATTTTTTTCGGACAAACGAATCCCAGACAAGAAATTAAATGCTCCGACAAACTGATCAATGATGATGGAGCATCGTTATTTGAAAACTACGATTTGAAAAGCTATGAAGGATATCCTTTAATCGCCGTTGAAAATCTTTCTGTCTGCGATGATAAGAAATCTTATTCCGCCACGATTGTCTTTTATAAAGGCGCGAGTATGAAGACTGAACTTAAAAGATGGCTTGTGGATTACAATGATATCTTAAACAGATTTGCCAACGGGAACGCCAATATTGAGACGACTCCTTTTAATTATCTGGCCGACATGAAGAGATGGTTTTTAGCGATACATCCATTTACATATGGTAACGAAACGCTTGCCAATGCTTTGATCGACTATGCAACCACCAAATTAGAATTGCCACCCCTGGCCTTAAGCCGTAATTCTTTTTTAATCAATACAGAGGCTAATAGATCTGCAACCTTAAAATCAACTCAAGAAAGCCTGACGTTTCTTGAAAACTGTCTATTCGATGTTAAGCTCAATTCAGTAGCTCCAGAATGTACTTCGCTATAAAAATCATTTTTACTTTGTGATAAATGTCATTTCTCTCATCCTTAAATAAATCATAAGTTCTATTGATCTTCTTCAGAAATCAAAAGATTAAACCGAGAATATTTGAAAGAATTTTTTTGAGGAATTTTTATGAAATTTGAAAACCTAAGTTTGAAGAAAAAAATTATCTTCACTTTCGCTGCCTTGATCATGATGTTTATTTTTGTTCAGGCTTATCTTCTATATTCCCAAAATAAACTGGGCTCTCTTCAGGACGCTGGAGCAGTACGCTTCCATAATGCAGAAGAAATTTCACATCTAGTTTCAGAAGTCGCTGAGGTTTACGCTGTTTCAGCTGATGCCGTGATCAATCACAATCTTGCTGAAACCAAAAAAGATCTTGAAGAGATTAAGAAGAATAAAGAAAAAGCAATTGAAGCCATTTCTAAAATGGCAGACACTGCTGAAGAAAAAAAATTAGCTGACGAGTTCAAGGTTAAATACAATGCCTATGTCGAAACGATAGAGAAAGAAATGCTTCCCGAGCTTGAGCAATTCGACGGAATTTCTCCTAAGATAAGATCACTTGA
The DNA here is from genome assembly GCA_036781565.1 of Bacteriovorax sp. Lineage (GTDB taxonomy): Bacteria > Bdellovibrionota > Bacteriovoracia > Bacteriovoracales > Bacteriovoracaceae > Bacteriovorax. The sequence continues at coordinate 20,531 of DAIQAU010000021.1, forward strand.
CGAAAAAATCGACCATCTTCGCGATGAAACGCTTGCTCCTTTAAAAACTTATTTAAAATCACTTGAAAATGAATCAGCGAAATCAGATGAAGAATTTGATCAGACATTTCATGCAGGAATCACTTATTCAGTCATCGCCTCGGCCGTTGCGACAACTTTGGCCCTGTTCTTTGCTTTTTTCCTTGCCAACAATATTGGAAAAATTCTCGCCTCTATAAAAGAAGAAATGACCAGGGCCTATCAGACGATTGCTAACAATGCTCAAAGAGTTGCTGACGCCGCTTCAAATCTTTCTGAAGCTACAACGGAACAAGCCTCTGCGATTCAGGAAACCTCTGCTTCTATGGAAGAGATGACCTCGATGATAAAAAAGACGGCCGATTCTGCCAGCGAATCTACAAGGCTTTCAAAAACTAGTTCAAATAACGTTATTAAAGGTCGCGAGACATCTGAAGATCTGATGAAGTCAGTTCATGAAATTGAACAAAACAATCAGCAAATTCTTGCAGAAGTTGAAAGAGGAAACGTCCGCATTGGAGAAATCGTGAACCTCATCAATGAAATTGGAAATAAAACAAAAGTTATCAACGATATCGTTTTTCAGACGAAGCTTCTTTCATTCAATGCTTCTGTTGAGGCGGCACGCGCCGGAGAACAGGGAAAAGGATTTGCTGTTGTTGCTGAAGAAGTTGGAAACCTGGCCCAGATGAGTGGTAAGGCAGCAATGGAAATTTCAGAAATGCTCGACGATTCAACCAAAAAAGTAAAATCTGTTATTGATGAAACTCAAAAAAGCGTAAGCGACATTCTGACAAAAGGAAATAATGTTGTTCGCCAGGGTCTCGATGTGGCGGGCAGTACGGCAGAAATTTTGAAAGTGATCGACGGTGACGTTAAAAGTGTTGATGCCAACATTATGGAAATCTCGGTTGCCAGTGATGAGCAGGCGCGAGGTGCTGAGCAAGTGGCACAGGCGCTTCATCAGCTGGATCAGACAACGCAAATGAACTCAACTCTCTCGCAACAACTTTTCGAGTACTCAAAAGGCTTAACGACACAGACAGACGCATTGAAATCAGCTGTAGTGTCTCTGGAAAAAATTGTTGAAGGCGCTTAGAAACCCTAAAGAATTTCCTGCTATGTTTTTGATAGCGACATGGCCGTCTAAACTTTAGACAGTGAGACGGCCACAACCCACCATATTTCAATAAGTCTAAAAAGGCATCGTAATTGCTTTCAAGAGAGCAAACTCTTTTTGGAGCTCACATGAAATCGGGATTACTTATTCTGTTTATTCTTTCTTCCTTTATTTTGCCCCAATCCTCTTTTGCAGCAACGGTAAGAAAAAGAATCCTTATTTCAGTGGGAGACATCCTCGACAATAAATCTGTCAGCTGGAAAAAGCAGACTTGCGAACAACTCTACACTCTTTCTAATCAAATTGTGCAAGAAGGAGTCGATGTCGTTTGCCGCAATTTTGATACAGATGTTTTTTACGATAAAGAACTCGACCAGGTCCGTAATCAATTTGACTACCACATGCGACTTACCCGCAATAGAGATTTAACTGTTTCTATGGATGTCACAAAACTTCACCGCAGACACGAAACTGATTTTACGACATTGGGCTGGACATTCAGAAACGGTGAAAAATCAAAAATCTCAAAAGAAGAGGCCCTTACAAAAGCCGCGGGAAACTTTTTCTTCTACGCGGCCAACGAAAGCGCTTTTAAAGCCGGCCTTCTTGTGAACGGTGTTCAGGAATCTGAAGAAATTGAATACGATCAGAAGAATGGCGTCTTTCTGGATAAACTCACAAAAGAACCCCTTTCCATCAATCGCGCTTACAAACGTTTTGAAAACGAAAGTGAAAGAAAGAAAAATTATCTACGCACGGGTGTAGAAATTGGTGTTCTTCTCTCGAGTGCGATGGCCATTTACTATAAGAATCTCGTTTTTAATCAGGTCGATTTTGACTACGGTTTTACTGAGGGTATTGAGAAAAAACTAAAAGGTGAAGCTATTCGCTTTGATGACAACGATAAGAATTCTAATTACGGCCACGTTTATGCCGGAGTCATGTACTATCAGATGGCGCGTTCGAATGGTTTTAATTCACTTGAATCTTTTTTAATTTCCTTTGCTTCTTCAACTGCTTGGGAATTCATGGAATACCACGAAGTTCTTTCAATTAATGATCAGATCCTCACTCCTGTTGGCGGCTACGTCATCGGTGAAGCGACTTATCAGATTTCCTGCGCGCTATTGCAGAAAAATCAAATTGCAGCAAAGGCACTCGGCTACACAATCAATCCTGGTCTTTCAACAAACCATGCAATCGATAAAATAAAAAACGGAGATAAGTTTGCGTCTCAACCTGATTGTAAAAAGCCCCGCTGGTCAGACATTTCAGTTTTCATAGGTTTGGATAAAGGTCAAAAGCCTTACAACCCGGGAAAAGAAAATAACAGTGCTGTTTATGGAATGGATGCGACAGTCGTCAACATAGAAGACTATCAAAAAGAAGGAAAAAGTACCAAGCTCGTTACTGATACGGCCATGACTAAAATGCTCGTTGAATTAAATGGCAATGAAGGCGTCACTGATATGCGAGTCATCGCTCAGGTCGTAGCGGCCGCGTATCATCAAAAAGATCTTGGCAGAGATGCTAAAGGTCAGCTTCGCGGCTATGATATCATTTTAGGCGTCGGTGCAGGGACAGCATGGAATGACCGCGGAACGGGTTACAAGACTCCAAACGAAGATTTCTACGGAACAATTGATGTACTGGGTGCAAGTGCTCATGCAAACATCCACTATAAAGGATTTAACATCAAAGCAGACTTCGCTTTCTATGGCGACTTCACTATGGTTAAGTCTTATTCTCTTTCGAAATATACGGCCGCCAATCCAAATGCTCTCGACGGACAGGCCACCACAATTCAGGATAAAGGTTATTACTGGGGAATGGGGACCACGACTCTCGCAGGAATTTCAATTGCCCGTGGAAGATTTGAAGTAGGTACGAACGCTCAGATATCTTCGACAAAATCTATTAACGGTCATCACAGACTTGAAGAAGAAATCACCTCAAGCGATCGATTTGCTGATGCACTCGTCTCGAAAAAAATTTACGTGCGCTTC
>DAIQAU010000021.1:23774-27009 GCA_036781565.1 Bacteriovorax sp.
CTCAAGCGATCGATTTGCTGATGCACTCGTCTCGAAAAAAATTTACGTGCGCTTCAATCTGACTAAAAATCTTGCCGTACAGCTTGCAAGAGAAAGTTTTGAGCGAAGTGGAAGCATCAATGGCTCGTATGAAACCAAAGGTGTAGAGACAAGAACTTCAGGAACGTTGCTTTATAAATTCTAAAAACAAAAAGGCCCTCTTTCGAGGGCCCTTTATTTTAAATTGAATCTTCTGTTGCTAAATTTTCTGCATGCTCTTCATCAACATGAAACGGCGTCTCGGCCATATCCACTCTATGACGGCATTTTGGACACTCGAGTTGCTTGCCATTTTTCTTTGTAAACTTCTCGCCCATAACTGCGTATCCACATTTAGGACAAGCAAATGGATAAGGCTTGGTCCACATTGCGTTTGAACAAGCCGGGTAGTTCGAACAACCATAAAAGAATTTACCGTAGCGCGATTTCTTTTCAGCAAACTTCCCTACTTTACACTCAGGACATTGAACATCAAGTGTGAATGGAAGTGTTGTTGCGCAAGTCGGATAATCTTCACAAGCAAGGAACTTTCCGTATTTCCCTTTTTTAATCTGCATGCGCTTGCCGCAAGTTGGACAAGGGTCATTGGCAAAAACTTTTTCAAGAATAAGGTATGTGCCATCGAGATTCTTTTTGAAATCTTCTGTTGAATTACAATCAGGATAATTTGAACAAGCAAAGAACTGACCGTTCTTCCCCCACTTAATCTGGTATTCACCGTCAGCACATTTGCGACAGTGAACTCCGGTAGGAATCGCTTGCTTCTTCAGGTTCTTCATTTCCTCTTTCGCTTTTTCAAGCGTGAGTTCAAACCCTTTCCAGAATTCTCTTAAAACTTTTTTCCAGTTTACGTCACCTTCTTCGATTTTATCGAGAAGCTCTTCAACTTTCGCTGTAAATTCGATATCCATGACATCAGGAAAACTCTCCACAAGCATTTTGCAGACAACAGTTCCAAGTTCAGTCGGGATAAATCTATTTTCAGTTTTTTCAACGTAACCGCGATCCTGAATATTTGAAATGATTGCAGCATAAGTCGATGGACGACCGATCCCGTCTTCTTCAAGACGCTTAACTAAACTCGCTTCCGAAAATCTTGGCGGCGGAGACGTCCAGTGCTCTTCCATATCGATCGCTTTCTTCGGTGTGAATGTTTCACCTTCAGAAATATCCGGAAGAACGCCTGATTTTGGTTCATCTGACTCTTCAGAGTCTTCTTCTTTTCTACTTTGTTTTTCAGCGGCCGATTCAAGGTAAACAGTTCTGAAACCCGGGAACTTAATGATCGATCCGTTAGACTTAAAAAAGTGACCGTTTGATTCAAACGTCACCGTTGTCTGATCGATTACCGCTGGAGACATCTGAGAGGAAATAAATTTATTCCAGATCAATTCGTAAAGTTTCTGTTGATCAGGATCAAGATCGCCTCTGACTTCATCAGGAGTGAATTCAAGGTTAGTCGGACGGATGGCCTCGTGGGCATCCTGAACCTTGCTCGTTCCCTTTTTCTTGTAGACGATTTCTTCTGCGGAAAGGAAATCTTTCCCGTATTTTTTCTTGATGAATTCGCGGACGGATTTCATCGCTTCCGGCTCAGTTCTCACCGAGTCCGTTCTCATATACGTAATCAAACCCTGCATGCCGTGATCGCGGAGGTTCACCCCTTCGTACAACATCTGAGCAATCATCATCGTTTTCTTCGCAGTAAAGCCAAGCTTGTTGGCCGCTTCCTGCTGAAGTTTAGAAGTTGTAAACGGCGCCGTCGGATTTTGTCTTCTTTCTTTCTTTTGTACGACAATCGCTTTGAGCGATTTGCCTTTAATATCAGAAAGAACTTTTCTCGAAAGCTTCTCGCCTTCGTTACCGTCCAGGTCAGTTTTTTTATTTTGTTCTTCACCGTAGTAGCGAACTTCAAAAGAAATACCTTTCTTTTCAAGTTCTCCCTGCATTGAAAACCATTTTTCCGGAACAAACGCTTTAATTTCGTCTTCGCGGTCAACAATAACTCTTAAAGCTACAGACTGAACACGTCCCGCAGAAATTCCGCGTTGAACTTTATCCCAGAGAATAGGGGAAATTTTATAACCCACAAGACGATCGAGAACGCGTCTTGTTTTTTGCGAATCATACATCGGCTGATTGAGTTCAGTTGGATGGTCGATCGCATTTTTTACCGCAGTTTTTGTAACGGCGTTAAAGACTACGCGATGGATTTTTTTCTTTTTTCCGATTTCTTCTGCAAGATGGAAAGCGATCGCCTCTCCTTCGCGGTCCATATCGGGCGCGAGGTAAATCTGATTGGCGCCTTTTGCGAGTTCCTGAATGCGCTCAATTTTATCTTTCTTTCCGGTAATCGGAACAAGATCCAAAGCGAAGTCATCCTTGATGTCGACACCAAGCTTTGATTTCGGAAGATCTTTGATGTGACCATTTGAGGCCACTACCTGATAACCTCTCCCGAGATATTTCTTAATTGTTTTTGCTTTTGATGGAGACTCAACGACAACCAGATCGTAATCACCTGTGTTGCTTGAAACCACCACTTCGTCTGTATCAACTTTCGCCGCTGATTTTTTAGTCACCGCTTTTGCTGATTTGGTAGCCGGTTTCTTTTTTGCCGCCGGAGCTGCTTTTGATGCAACTGGCTTTTTTGCGGCCGTTTTCTTAGCTACTGCTTTAGCGCACATATGATTTACCCTGAGTCATTATAATTGTTTTTTTAGAAATTACTTTTTGGGACCAGTATTCAACAACTCGTCTACTTCTTCAAGGTCAAATTCAGTCAGACCGTAAGGATTTTCTTTGTTGTTGATATCTTCATCCAGGTATTTTCTTCCAATGTCTTTTTCAATCTCATTGATCGATTCAAAAGCATTTGGATCTGGTTGTTTTGCTTTTTTCTCATGTTCTTCAAGATTAGACTGCTCGAGGAACTTATCTTCATCAACTTTGCTTTCATTGAGAGATTTTTCCGAGTCTTTAATCTCACCTTCCAGACGGTCAAGTTCTTTGACATCGCGTTCAGAGTCTTTGATCACTGATTTATCGCGCTCTTGACGTTCTAATTCTTCAAGCTCGTCTTCAGTTAACTGAATCTTATCTGCTTTGTTGAGAATGTCTTGACTTAGATCATCAAGATTCAACTCGACATCCAGTTCATCCAGAGCTTTTCCTTCAACCTTTTTAACATCTTTCA
>DAIQAU010000022.1:0-13738 GCA_036781565.1 Bacteriovorax sp.
GTGAAGGCGACAAGCTTTTCATCGGTATCAAAGGTACTGATAAAGTTGTTCCTCTAATCGACTTTGAAACCAAATCAAAGAAGACTCGTGAAAGTGTCATTATCAAGCTTCTCCATAAAGCTGAAAACGTCGCGGAAGAATTGTTCGACAGAGTCGGTGTGCGTTTTGTCACGAATACCAGATTCGATACTCTTCGCGTGATTCGCTTTCTGGTTGAACAGAATATTGTTATTCCACACAACAATAAACCCAGCCGCGCGATCAATACGATGATTGATTTGCATAGATTTAAAGAAGCGCATCAACGCGTATTAAAAATGGCCATCAGAAATAATCTTTCGGAAGAGCGATTTCTGGGGGCAATGGAAAGAGCGATCCAGGATTGCGATCTTTCCCGCGAATCTTCCGGAGACCGCAATAAATTTACAGCGAAAAGTTATCAGTCGATCCAGTTTACTTGCCGTCAGCTGGTCGAATATAAAAATCCTTTTTTGGGTGAATTTAACGATCTTAGAAGAATCGCGAAAAAATTAAATCCAGAAGAGAATGAGCTCGCTAGACGAGTCCTCAGTATGGATATTTCTCTCGTTGCAAGAGACATCCGTTTCTTTTATCCGTATGAAATTCAGATTGTCGATCAACAGGCTTTTATTGAAAATTCTCAAGGCGATGCTTCTCACCAGGAGTACAAGCGCCAGCAGGTCCTTTCGGCCATGAAGCGCGTATTTAAATCGATGATTGAGTACAAAAACCTGAATATTACCTGAAATTATTTTCCAGTGTTTTTTCCGTAATCGTGCGCATCCATCTCCAGCATGATTTGATCCATTAGTTTTGGTTTTCGTGAATCAATAACATCAGTTGAAGTTCCGCAGTTCGTACTCTCTGAAGCTGTTTTGCGAAGAGCTCGTGTAATCCCGTTCTGGACAACATAAGCGGCGCTGCAGGCATCATAACAACGGTTCAGGTTCGCCCATCGGTCTTGATAGTTCCATGCAAATGAACCGGTAATTCTTTTCTCAATTTCGTCTTTGCATTTCATGTAACAGACATCGACGTTCATGATCGGGTAGAGTCCGGATTCACATCTCTTTTTAGCGTCGTCGCTAACAACATCATCTACGACTTTCAAAATTTCGAAATATCTTTTTGAAGCCTTGTCGTAATCCTTCAAATCTCGCCTGACTCCATTGAGAAAGAAGCCGATGTTCTGTTCACCGAGAGCAGGAAGAAAAGTTTCACAAGCTTTTTTCGATACATCGTCCGCCAAGGCAGAAGTTGAAAGGGCTAAAATAAAAACTGAAAGTTTAAATGACATAGATGACTCCAGATAAGAGCCCTATCGGAAGAAGTCAGATTAAGCTTGAGCGAGGAGGTCGGCCTTTCGTTCAATTTTGGACACAAACCTGTGAAGTCGCTTATTTATCATGTCCGGAAAATCAGCCTGAGGAACGTGGCTTCCGTCTTTAACAATGTAAAGCTCACTATTTTGAAGATGGGTTGTTAAAATTCGCTGCAGGTAATTGGGAATAATTTTGTCTTTATCTCCGCCAATCACCAGTGTGGGCGTGGCAATGGTTTCAAGATGGTTGATGACATCATGGTCATGCATCAGCTTCAGAAGGTGAAAGAAAAGCTGTTCTGGAAGCTCGCTGATTTTTTTCATGTACAGCTGGATAAATTCCATTTCAACCTGTTTCTTATTGAAACCACCGTCGAAAATCATGTATTGAGCGATGGGATTTTTGTAAGAATGTTTCCAGAAACTTTTAAAAATATCAGGGTACTTTTCTGTGAAGGTTTTCAGGTGAGGGGAAACTATGTCCACCATGTTTGAATCAAACATGATGTCTTGAGGGGGAACCACCGTTCCCGAAATCAGAATCTGACCGATCATATCTTCAGGATAACGTCTGGCGTGCTCGAGGCAAATATTTACGCCCATTGAATGACCAACAAAGATTGAATTTTTTATCTTTAAATCAGTCAGCAGTTCATGAAGATCTTTAGTGATGTTGGGAAAATTGCACGATTCGATGTCGCCTTCCTGAGATGAAGCATAATGAAAGCGATAATCGTGAATGAGAATCTGATAGCCTAATTCTTCAAAATAAGGAATCTGGTACTTGTAATGATTGTTACTGCAAAGAAGACCATAGATTAAAACCAGCACTGGTTTTGTTGAATCAAGCTCTTCAGGATGAAAATTCGTATTATAAAAAATACGGATTCCGTCACTGGTATAAAAATAATTGGGATGGCTCTTCTTAAACATTTGTTTCTTTTTCCATATCAAGCAGAATTTCTTCGATAAAATCCAGTGCGAATTTAAGTTCAGGTGATTGCTTGTTGAAATTTTCATAAGCGGAAGAAAAGTCCGCGCTCACGTTTGTCTCAGTTGCTTTTACCACTCGAATCTGATTGTTGCCAAAGGCAATGGTGTCATTTGGCTTTAATTTTAAAGTGCCGCTGATTTTTTTTCCATTCACAAAAAAGAAAGGCTCCTTCACCTGGCTTTGAACAACAAGTTGTCCGCTGATAAATCTGATCACCAGGTAGTGCAGCGGAAGTTCTTTATCCAAAAAAATAAGGTCACACTTTTTGGAACGACCTAAGTTAACCAAGTCGTACTCATATTCGTACAAGCCTTGGGCCAGTGGGTCTCTGCTGCTTAAAACTTCGAGATGAATCATAGGTTTTAGTATAGCAAAGGATAAAAAATTAAACTGTAGTGAAAATTCTTTCATCACCGGAATATTTATTGAGAAGTTTCTCAATGTCCGGATCGCGGGAGTCGATTAATTGGAGGGCGTCGGTACGCGCTTCGTTTAAAACGTCAGCGTGAAGGATAATGTTGGCGAGGCGCTTGTGATTCTGGCTTCCTGACTGATCTGTACCAAAAAGATCGCCTTCTCCTCTGATTTTTAAATCTTCTTCAGCGATTTTAAAACCATCAGTGTTATTTTCGATAACTTTGAGCCTGTCCATCGAAGTATTAGAGATCGTTTTGTCATTTACCAGGAAACAGAATCCGGGTTTATCTCCGCGACCAACACGTCCGCGCAACTGGTGAAGTGAAGAAAGGCCAAAGCGCTCAGGATTCATAATCGCCATGACAGTAGCATTGAGAACGTTAATTCCCACTTCAATAACCGATGTGGAAACCAGAATGTCCACTTTGTGATTTTTGAACGCATGAAACATCTGAGCTTTTTCATCGGGCTTCATTTGCCCGTGCAGGCCTTCAACTTTGTTTTGCGGAAAATATTTTTTGAACTTATCCAGGATACTTTCAAGATTATGGAAATCCTGTTCGGTTTCCACATTTTCACTGATAGCAGGAACGACGACATAGATCTGCTCACCGAGAGAAAGTCTTGTCTTAATGAAATTCAAAAACTGCGAATAGGTTTCTTCCGTCACAATTCTTGTTTTGTGCCCCTTTCTTCCTGCTGGCATCGCTTTAATCGTTGAGATATCGAGATCACCATATTGCGTAAGTGAAAGCGAGCGGGGAATGGGAGTCGCTGACATAATCAGGCAATGTGCGCCTGAGGTTTTTCCTGTGAGTTTTATTCTCTGGTCTACGCCGAATTTATGTTGTTCATCTATAATCGCCAGACCTAGCTCTTTAAATTGCACTGACTCTTGTATAAGGGAGTGAGTTCCTATGATGAAATCAATCAAGCCTTCCGCAAGTTCCAATTGTATTTGTTTCTTTTCTTTGGCCGGAGTAGAGCCGAGAAGGAGCTTAACTTTGTATTGTTTTTCATCAAAGATATCTTTCGCTCCAAAAAAGTGCTGAGTGGCCAGCGCTTCGGTAGGACACATGAGGGCCGCCTGGGCGCCTTTCTCAATGACAATCATGGCAGCCAGCATGGCAATTGTGGTTTTTCCACAACCAACATCACCCTGGACAAGTCTCATCATTGGGTGAGGACCATTTAAATCGCGTCGTACATCGCTCATCGTTTTTGACTGGTCATCGGTCAAAGAATAAGGATAGCGAGCGCAGAATAAGCGGTATGTTTCCTCGTCTACAGAATAGGAATGCGCCTGAGGCTTTTTGAAATATTGTCTGCGAAGATAAATTTTTATCTGATCTTCAAAAAATTCTTCATAAATAAGACGCTTTTCTGCCGCAGCTTCCAGTTCCGGATTTGGTTTTACTTTCGCATGAATGACTTTGAAAGATTCTGACAAGGAAAGAAATCCTTTTCTGCTGATGACTGAGGCCGGAAGAGTTTCAGGCATGTTGTTCCAGAGACTCATGGGGATTCGATCCATGAATTTCTTTATAGTGATTCCCGGAACAGTGTTCACTGTCGGGTATTGAATTTTTAATTCGTTGCTGACAGTAGAAAAAGGTGAAGGAGAGTCTGGCGATTCGAGAACATGAAATTCAGGATTCGCAAACTGGGCCTGGCCGTTGTAAGCACTTGCTTCACCCATGAATTCAATCCAAGTGGCCTTGGAAATTTTGTCCTTAACAGAGCCGTAAGAATTAAACCATTTGAGCTGCAGGATTTTATCAGACATGGTGTCTTGTACGTGCACCATGATGTTGTAGAGCATGGCCTTGCCTCGCCCTTTAATTCTGAAATTGGGTTTTGCCTGTATGTTCAGAACTTTTGCGCGACCGATGAAAATGCGACCTTCTTCGACGTATTGAAAACTGCGCAGAGGGGGAAGTTCGACAACTCTGAGGGGGAAAATCCACAGCAGGTCGCGGACTTCCTGAATGCCTGCTGTGTTTAATTTTTCAATGGATTTATGATTGGCCTTGCCTAAAAACTCTTCAAGAGTGGAGTCCCACCCGATCTCAGCTTTTCCGGCCGCAGCCTTTTTCTTAGGAGCGGTTTTAGTCGATGAATTCAAATGATTCAACTTCGTACTCCACATCGCCCTTAGGAGCTTTTACCACAATGGTGTCGCCTTCTTCTTTTCCGATGAGAGCGCGTCCTAGTGGAGAGGTATAAGAAATTTTATTAGCAGTAAAATCTGCTTCGTCATCACCGACGAGTTTATAAGTATGACTTTTTCCGTTGTGATCGACGACGTTAACAGTCGCACCGAAAACAATTTTCTGACTTTTGATTTTTGAAACTTCTACCACGCGTGCGCGGGCGAGAATGCCTTGCAATTGTGCAATTCGGCCTTCGATAATAGACTGACGTTCCTTTGCAGAGTGGTACTCGGCATTTTCTTTCAAGTCGCCAAGCTCGCGGGCTTCAGCAATTGCCGTCTTGATTTCTTCTCTTTCAACTTTTACGAGGTGATTGAGTTCAGCTTCAATTTTATTTTTACCTGCAAGTGTTATAGGTACTTCTTCCATTGTCTTCCTTTCTTTTTCTTAGCTATTTCTTAAAGAGTGCGTCTGCTGCATTCACTAAATCATCTTTCGAAGGGCCGCTTGAGCCTCCACCTGAAAGAATAAAATAATCGCAGAAATTCGCCTTCTCTTTATCGACTATGCGTTCGGCGTTTGTTTCGTGACATTCGTTATATACTTTGGCGTCGTAGAATTTACACATCTTACAACAATGCAGACTCTTCAAGCAATAGGGACAGTCCTCTGTTCGGGCAATCTTAAAGGCCCCAAGGACTGGAATATTCTTTCCGCAATTAAAACATTTAAAACTTTGTGGCGTTTCAGTTGTATTCATTTAAAAACTCCAATCTTTGTTCAGCCCGATTTTAAAACCAGGAAAGCCTGCATCGCTTTCGCGATTGCCATCCGGATTAAAAAATATTTTGGGAAGATTGCGCTTATTATACTCCTGGATGGCGCGATTTAGATTGGCTTCATTCGTCACTTCTAAAGTACGCGCAACCAGAAAGTTTACTAAAATTGTCGCTGCACCTGATATCAAATAGACCTGGCGATCCTGAGAGTTAGAATTAAAAAAACCAAATAGCAGCAGACCGGTTCCTGCGGTTCCCAAGACAGCATTCGGCCATCGAATAGCCGAGTTTTTTTGATATGTATCCAGATACTGTTTTGCGACCGGATCTTTTTCAAGATGGTATCGAAGCCCTTCACCTTTTTCAGAAGCATTCGCATCGACCAGGACTTCCTGGTAATTGATGATCGCAATTCGACTGCACGTTTCGACAGCATGAACGGAAGTCATCACTAGCGAAGATAAAAATAGTGTTAAGGCACAAATAAAATTACGCAAAATCACCTCAATTTTGATTTTATGATTATAATATAGGGATACCCCATTCAAAAGGTTTTTTCATGGATTTGATCAGAGCAGGCATGGGTCTCACCAAAACGATTCGAAACGTCGGCAGATTGCAGGAAATCGTGCTCGTTTTCGGTAAGCATGGTTTTGATGAGTTCATCACTAACACGGTGACCGGAAAGATACCGAATTTCGTTCTTCCTAAATCAAAAAAGCGTATCTCAGAAGAGCTGGCCAACAAGTCAGAAAAAGACTGGAACCAGGTTCTCGGTTTCCGATTGCGTAAATGTTTTGAAGAACTGGGTCCTGCCTTCATTAAATTCGGGCAGCTGCTTTCTTCGCGCGAGGATATTTTTCACCCTTCTTTTATCGAAGAAATGCGTATGCTTCGCGACAAGGTAAAACCTGTCCCGTTGGTTGAAGTTATTGCGCTTATTGAAAAATCTTTGGGTAAAAAGCTGGACCAGGTTTTTGCTGAAGTTGATCCAAATGCCATTGGCACGGCTTCGATCGGAGTCGTTTACCGAGCCACGCTTCTAGATGGGAGCCCGGTTGTTATAAAAGTAAGAAGACCTGGAATTGAAAAAGAAATTGAAACAGATTTTTCGATTCTTATGTTTCTTGCCAATCAAGCAGAACGAGTGAGTGCAGAACTTCGTTATCTTGGAGTGTCGAGAGTCATTAATGATTTTGCTTTTACTCTACAGCGGGAGCTCAATTTTAACATCGAAGCACTCAATGCTGAACGGTTGAAAAAAAATCTCGACAAGCATGATGATAAAAATCTTTATTACATACCAAAAGTTTATAAAGAGTTTTCAAGCGAAGATGTTTTAGTCATTGAAGAACTTCGAGGAATTCCTTTCAGTCGCAGTGAACTCATCCTGGAAAAGAAAGATGAACTGATTCCCAAAATGGAATACGGAATTCAGTTGTTTTTAAAAACGTTTTTGAAAGATGGATTCTTTCACGCGGATCTTCACGGTGGAAATTTCTTTTATCTCACGGACGAAGTGAACAATGGGCGAATCGGTCTGATCGATTTTGGTCTGATGGGTAATCTCAGCAAGAATGGCAGACATCATTTCATCGCCATCATCTATGCTCTTCTCTCTTACAATTATGAAAACCTGGTTTACGAATTTCTTGACGTCGCTGAATACGATACCATTCCGGACATCGATGGTTTAATCCGCGATGTGCGAGACGGTTTAAGTCCGTTCGTTGGTCTTTCAGTCAAGCAAACAAACTTCTCAGAACTATTAACCGTAGTTATCAGTACACTAAAAAAACACCAAATCTTCCTACCGCGTGAATGGTATATCATTTTCCGCGCGCTAATGACGATAGATGGAGTGGGAAAATCTCTCGGCATTGATTTGAATATTTTTGGAATTCTGGAAACAGATATCAACGAAATTGTTCAAAGCACTTTTAATAAAGATGAGATTATTGAGGATGCAGCCTGGGCAGCTCGTGACCTGACTTCATCTGTGAGAATTCTTCCACGACATATAAGATGGTTTCTACGCGACTTCGCAAAGAAAGGGTATGCAGTAGAAATCCGCAATACCGGATATGAGAAAGAGCTTGGCGCGCTGACAGGGGCACTGACCTTTTTGAGCTTTTCTCTGATTGCGGGAATATTTGTTTTCTCAGGAATTTTTGTGATTGGAACTCATGAGATCCGGGCCTGGAGTGATATTCCTACGATGAGCTGGATTCTCTGGAGTCTTGGGCTTCTTCTCTTTGCTTCTGGGGTAAGTTCCTTAAAAAGATAAGAATCCGGGTAAGTGCCAAGATAAATGGACAGCAATAGTCGGCTTTACTTAGGGGTTCGATGAAAGGATTCAACGGTTTATAAGGCAAAATCAGCAAGGCTGTTTACCAGAATCCTATAAGCTCATAAAATTAAATAATATAAGGATAGTCCACGAGGTACGTATGTTGAAAATTTTAATTCTTTTCGCGTTGTCTTTAAACTTCGCCTTCGCCAAGTCCAGATTCACGGATGCGGACAAGAACAAGTTTCTTGATGAGGTTAAGCAGGGAGTTGCTGCTCACAAGGTAGATAATAAAGGAAAAGTCGATCTTCAGATGATCAAGCCTGATCTCTTTGAAGAATTAGACATCTACTATAAGCAGGAAAAATTCACCCGCGATGAAATGGTTAAGATGAAGCAGGATTATGAAGATTTTGCGAAGTCGAATCCTTCTGATCCTGAAGATGCATTCTACAAATTCGTTAATAAAGAGCTCGATGAGATTAACAAGTCGCCTGTTGCGAAAATTAAAGAAGGCGGCGTTTGTAATAACTGGAGCTGTGAAGAAGGTTTAAAATGTGCTCCGGATCCTAAGCAGGAAGACGGACCGAAATGTAAAAAAGAAGCGAGAGAATGTAAAGAAGATGGTGAATGTTGCTCGGGTTCTTGTACCCTTGATCCAAAATCAAAGAAAAGATTTTGTGAAGACGCTTACCGTTGTTTCAAACCGGTAGCGATCGGCCACTCGTGCATGAACAATCCAGTTTGCGGTGAAGGTGAATGTCTTCCTTTCAACTCAAAAACATCAGGAATCGGAGAGTGCGAAGACAGAGGCAGAAGCTGTAAAAAGAATACGGATTGTTGTACAGGTTCTTGCGAAAGAAATAAATGTGTTGATAACTTCATCTGTAAAGACTGTGTGAAAGCTGGGAAAAAACCAGAACGCGGACAAAAATGTTGCGAAGGTCTTCTTCCAAACGACAAGAATATCTGTGTACCAGACGTTCCACCGGTCGTGATTCCTCAAGTGCGCATCGATAAACCTAAAGATAAAAAATACTATGCATCGCTTGTTGAGTTTTTCTTTTCATCAGCTCAAGCAGACGAAGCCTATAACACTGTAAATGCCGACCATGATAAATACGAAAATTTCAGAGCAGAATCAGTTAAAGAAGACAAAGTTCAGGTAAAAAATCCAGATTTCAAGCTTGAGAGAAAGTCTAACTTTGATACGTGTGATATCCGTTTCAGAGACGACTTTATGAGCTACTTGAAGAAGTCTGATCTTTTGAATCTTGAACTTGCGCTTTTGTCATTTGATTTTGTTATGTCAGGTGATGGTGTTCACGACTACTGGACGCGCGGAGGAGATGCGACATCTTCTCTTTATGGCCGTTTAAAATCTGTTTCTGCAGCTCACCTGGAATTGAGAAAATCAACAAACGATAAAATTGATAAAACAAATCAAAAACTCACTTGTATGTGTCTTGATGTTAAAGGTTATAAAAACATCACTGATGCATCTAAGAAAAAATTCTTTGAAGAAAAATGTGATGAGTACGCAAAGTATGCTGACCCTGAAACAAACTATGATGAACTTGAAGGGGATGCTTCGGGTGTAAAAGGAAAAAGACTTCTTGTTCAATGGACAAATAGTCTTGAAAGTTTCAACGCTGCTTTAGCTGTAGACAACACTGGCATTTATAAAGGCATGGCCGATGTAAGCAACTGGGTCAACTACGAAGCTAAGTGGAATGATGCTGAAAATAAAAAAATTACTCTATTTAACTTTAACATCAAGAACCCAAGTGGTTCAGTTGCTGCAATGGGGGCCATTTTAGGGGCCTTGCTCGCAGCAGGTGTCATCGCCATCCTTGGTGGATTTGCCACAACTTCAATTCTTTCAACATGGGCTGCAGCAGGGATTATCGCAACATCTGCAGTAACAGGTGGTACTGGTCTATGGTTGATTGCTTCGTTGAAAGGTGCATGGATTACAAAACGTCCTGAAGTATTCGACAAATACATCAGAAGTTATGGTTGTGGTAAAAAAGAAACATGCGTTGAATACAGCCGTGAATTGAATCAACCGTACAACCAGATCTGTAGAGTGCACACTTCTGCGAACGCATGTATTAAAAACTTTGTGGTTTACTATCAAGGTGAAGAAGCTCGTTATGTAGTAGACCCTTGGATTCCATGGGGAGTCTCTAAGAATATTATTCTTCGTGATGCAAATGATTCTCGCGATTATGCTCAAAAACTTGATGATGGTTTCCAGGCAGCTAAAAACGCTATGATTGCAAAAAACCCAGGCGCTTCAGGCGGTGGTGGTAAGAGTGGCGGTGCCTTTGTTTCTGAAAGTTATATGAGAGAGCTTTTCATTGATTCAAGTATTCTTGGAAAATATACGCCAAAAATCGGAACTGATGAAAAACGTTATCTTCTTGATGACGGTATTATCAAGGCCATTAAAGACTCAGCTAAGAAGTTTGCAATTGAACAAAAATTCTTTGAAGAAGGTGATACTGATAATCTTCAAAAATTTGCTGACTACACTTTTGAGTACCACTTCTTGTGGCCAAAGACTTCCCGTATGAAAGAAATCTCTTATCCGACAGTTGGTCTTGGTACATACCTTGATTTAATGTCGAACGGTGTTGCTGCAAACATGGCCGTTGGTGCGACGAAAGCTTCAAAAGCCTTCGGTGGATTGAATCAGAAGTATCTTGAAGATTATTTAAATACTCTTCAACTTTACCGTGACCAACCTATTAACCAGGATCCGGCTAAATTGAAACTGATCAATTCTGAAATTGATAAAGTGAAAGCAGAGCTGGATAACCAAAAAACACTTAACGCTCTTTCTAACTCGAATATGGATAATCAGTTGTTGAATCTGAATGCCAACGTAATCAATACGGCAGCGAAAGGCGCCGGTGTTTCAGGAAATGTGGCGCTTTCAGGCGAACAAAGTTCATTCTTGAATGCGATCGGTACTTTGAGAAATGCGCGCAAAGAGCAATTGAAGAAACTTGATTCTTATAACAAGGCTATGGCGGCAAACGGAAACTCTGAACGTGCCTCTCGTATGTCGGCTGCGACACAAAAATTTGCATCTAACTTCTCAAGACCTACTTCAGGGGCCATTGGTACTAAAGGTGGTTCAAGCATTTTCGGAAGTGGGGGTCTTGATGGAATCGGTGCTAAAGGTGCTGACGACGGCTCGAAAAAAGGCGACGGCAAAGCGGGATCAGGTGGTTCTTGGGTAAATGGTAACTACGGAACTGGTGGAAGCTACGGTGGTGGCGGCTACGGTTCTTCTTCGTCTGGTAAATCGTCTTCCGGCAAATCTGCTTCAGACAGCAATACTTCTGGTGATTCAGCAGTAGCAGGAGCTGGCGGCAGCGATGAAGATAGCAGAAGATTGCAGGAAGCGATTGAAGCTCGCGATAGAGCTAATAAAGATAAGTACGCTTCAAAAGAAGAGCAGTCTATTTTCGAAAAAGTAACAAACGCTTATATCAGAAACTACGATAAAGTTTTAACGAAGAAGAAAGATAAGGATGTCCCTGAACAAAAATAATGATGAAGAAAAAACTAAGTCAAGGATTGTTAACTTAGATTTCTTACGTGGTTTCTTTATCATCCTCGCAATGGATCAACATTTCACGTACTACATTAACATGTGGTACGTGGAATATTTTAGAGATGCAATCGCACTCACTTCTACATATAAAATTCATTTTCCGATGATCGGCCATCAGGTCGCTACAGACAAAGCGAATATGCTATTAGACTGGATTTTCACACCATGGGTGAGTCAGGTCTATCTCACACTGGCGGCGTTTAATCTGGCTAAATACACTCAGTCAGTGCTGAGAGACTCACTGGGTTCTAAAGTTAAATTGTATCTGCTCATTTTTCTTTTTTTTGTAATGGAGAATTTTATTGTCGCTCCAAACCTGGGGCAAGCCATTTCCTTTTATCCGATTATGCTCTGGATGTTTGTTTTGAGTATCCTGGGACTTGTTTTCAGTTTTGTAGGGATTTGGGGAATTGTTGTTCTGACGGTGCTTTCTTTCTTCCGGTTTCTCATTCCGGTTGAAATGCTTTCGGACTTATTTCAGGAAATCATCAAAGCGAATATTCATCCAGGTTTTGAATACGATGCCAGACTTGAGTATTTCTTCACATCGGGTTGTCTGGGGTTCTTAATGGGCTATGTTCATTATCACAAACCGTTGATTAAAAATGTGAAGGATTACTATTTCGCTTTTGCAGGGCTGGTGATGATTGCTTTTTATGTAGCGTGGGGCGATCCGTATTTTCAAGATGCAGCCAATGTCTTTTTACATGAGCACGATCTATCGCGCACATTCAGCGGAACGCTTTATATTCTTGGAGTGCAGGCTGTGCTGATTTCAGTCTTCCTCTGGATGGAGAAAAATTCATTAAAGTTAAATATCCCGGTGGTGAACTGGGTTGGTAAACATTCAATTTTTATTTTTGCTTTTCATCGGGTTTTCTTTGTCCGCATTCTCGCTCCGCTTAGTGTAATGGTGGGCGCTTTAACGGGAAGAACTCTTGGTGCTTCTATCTATGAAGTCTATTTGTATGTCGGCATTACAATCGCCGTTTGTTATTTCATTAAGAAAACCAGAATGGGCGAGCTGATTTTGCAGATAAAAGGATAAAAATTTATGGACACGAGGTCCCAACACTTACTTTTCGATGCGGTTCTTGATCGCGAAATTCGCGACGCTGATATCGAGGCCATTAAGCAAATTATTGAAAAAAATCTGACAGTAGTAAATAGAATCGAGCATCGCTTTGACCCTCATGGCGATACGATTGTTTTCATTCTCGCGGAATCTCATTTCAGTATTCACACTTATCCGGAAAATAATTATATTTCGATGGATATTTATATCTGCAACATGAGCACGAATCTGGAAAAAATTCTGGAGGAGATTAAGTCTGTTGTTCCGTTTACAAAAACTGAAACGAAGATTGTTCTTAGAGGCCGCATAGGCCATCAGGAAGAAGATAAGAGTTTATCGCTGGTCTACTTTGTTACGGTGGTGGTCGCTTGCTGTAGTATTCTCTATGAATTCCTGCTGGCGCAGTCACTTTCGACGACAATGGGAAATACAGCTCTCAGATACAATCTCACCATCGGGCTATTTATCGCTTCCATGGGCTTTGGAGCACTTTTATATAAAAAGTTTATTTCCAGAAATTATTTCAAGGAATTTATTAAAGTCGAATTATTGCTGTCGCTGGTTGGTGGAGTCGCTCCGGTTTTAGTATTGATTGTAGACTATTTATTTAATGGAATTTCGCGCGCCACCGGAATTTCTTTTTTCTCGAATACTATCCAGATGCCGCTTTTTATTCTGAATCACCTTCTCATTGTCGCCATTGGATTTATGTCAGGGCTTGAGCTTCCGCTTTTAATGGATATGAGCAAGCAATTCAGAACAACAAGAGGACATTATGTTCTGGCGTTCGATTATCTTGGAACACTTTTGGGCGCCATTTTATTTCCCATTGTGATTTTGCCTAGTCTGCATATTTTCACTATTGGTTACGCAGTGTCGCTGATTAATATACTGATTGCTTTTCTCATCATGCATAGGATGAAGGTGGAAAATAAACTCTATAAGGGGTTGATCTGGGGAATGTTGGTTTTGTGGGTTTTGATGTTGTTTAACTCGGAAGCACTTAATCAAATGATTATTGAGAAGTTTTATTTTGGCGGGAAAATTTAATGAATACGAA
>DAIQAU010000022.1:13838-20906 GCA_036781565.1 Bacteriovorax sp.
AATCAAATGATTATTGAGAAGTTTTATTTTGGCGGGAAAATTTAATGAATACGAAAACACTGATCAGGGCCGAAATTTTAATCATCACCGTCATTCTTGCTTTTTGCAGTATCGTTTACGAATTGCTTTTATCCAATACGCTGGCCATCGTCACAGGAAATTATATCTGGTGGCAGTCACTCACCGTCGGAGTTTACATCGGAGGGCTTGGCCTGGGAGCTTATTACTCGGATAAGCTTGTCGATACGTTTAAGAGTTTAATGTTAGTGGAATTAGGATTGTCCTTCTTGGGGACAATCTGTGTTGTGTATGTTTATTTGTTTCATGGAAGTTATAAATACCTCGATAATTTATTCTTTTTTACGGGCGATTTTTATTCCTCTTTTTACCTGCAGAATCAGTTTCTTTTAAAAACCGTTTTTTTTGTATCGATTCAGCTTCTCACTCTTTCTATCGGTCTGCTTTCTGGCTTTGAAATTCCTTTAATGATGAAGGTTTCAGATTTGAAGCTGGGGCAATCGGAAGAAGGTGAGCACTTTGTATTGGGCGTGAATTATCTTGGAACTTTGGTTGGAACAATTTTTTTCGCCTACTATTTTTTACCCAAGCTGGATGTCATTAAGACATCGGTGGCGGTTGCTTCTTTAAACCTTGCGGTTTGTGTTTATTTTCTGTTTCGGTATTTGCCGACTAAGAAAACCGTTTACAGTGGGGCAGTCGGGTTTCTGGTTGTTCTGATCACTCTGATCGGGGTTAATGAAAGCAGCATCACTCAGCGCTATTTGAAGTTTTTCTATTATCTGCCAAAAATTCTGGCTCAGAACAATGCAGATCTCGATGATCTGGTGAGAAAGGTGGATAGCTTTAAACCTATTGAGCGAATGAAATCGCTTTATCAGTACATAGATATTTTTACTTATCCCACGACAGAAGATGGTAAAGTTGTCGATTCGACTATTCTCACACTTGATACGAATTTCCAGTTTAATACGACGACAGAATTTTTCTATCACCAGGCGTTTGCTCATGTTTCCATTGTTATGAACAAGCAGGTGCCAAAGAAGATTTTACTTCTAGGTGGAGGGGACGGATTACTTTTGCGCGAACTTCTGAAGTATCCTGAAATTGAATCCATTAAACATATCGAACTCGATCAAAAGATGATTGATCTCGCAAAAGAAAGATTTGCAGATCTCAATCAGCATTCTTTAGATGATAAGAGAGTGCATGTAGAAATTAACGATGGTTTTTACTACATTAGAAATACGCATGATAAATACGATGCAGTCTTTATCGATTTTCCTTATCCCAATTCATACGACCTTGCCCGTCTCTACAGTGTTGAGTTTTACACTTACATCAAAAATGTGCTGAACCCTGATGGATTCGTCGTTCTCGATGCTCCTTTTTATAACAGAGAAGATTACACGAAGGATCGTTATCAAGGCCATGCGGTTATGACCCAGGTTTTTAACGACCGACATGTCGTCAGCAATAGCGTGATTGCTTCGACTTTCTACTATGCCGGCTTTAAATCCATTTTTCCTTATCGCGTTTCAGATGAGTCTTTTCTCTTCTTAAAAGTCGAGCCAGGGGTCATTGATTACAATTTTATGGACAGAGCGGATCTCTCTAAACTAAATCCTCAAACTATCCGGGAAATGAAGGAGATTAAGAACCAGGATTTCCCTTATAGGATTGCACAGAAGTATGTGAATTCTATCTTCAAACCTACGGTGGCGAAGAGAAGTGAGTTTTAGGTGTCTAAACTTTAGACACCCCCCTCAGTGTAAAAAATTCAAAACGCCCAACCGGGCGGTTTTCCCAGCTAAAATTGCATATTATGAAAAACATCATCTTCATTTTATGCACTCTTGTATCATCTTCACTCTTTGCTCAGGACAATTGTTCTGATCTGCTCAATAAGCACATTAAGCTTGTTGACCAGAGTGAATCTTTGATTCAAACGATGGTTTCGCACAAAAGTGAAGACGTCACTCAGTTTGAAATTTCAAATTTGCAGAAGATGCTTACTGCTCGCTACGCTAATTTAAAAAAGACTATGGAAGCTTACAGTGCGGAAAATGGATGTCAGCCTTCTGTTTTAGGTGAAGCTGTCGCCATTTATGATTTCACTCAACTCGGAAGCAAAGCTTTAAACGATCCGAAGATGAGAAGAATCGTAAACACGATTGTGAAATATCCTAAGTATGAGCTCACCGGTTTAAAGAAGATGTATTCGCACTATACTTCCCACGAATTCATTGCAGCTTTTCTTGAAAAAATAAATGAAGATAAAGTTTCTTTGCCGGATAACCTTTCTATAAGTGCTGATGTTAACGATGGGAAATTCGTTCGCTCATCTGATGTTGCTATCAAAGGTGTATCTTCAGTTGTCTCAGGTGCTGCTCGCCTCTGGGGATTTCTCTCTGATAAACTCAAGTGGAGAAATGGTCGTTTAAATAAAAATGAACAGGCTATCGCTCTCCTGAAACAAAATTTAAAACCACTCGATCTGGTTTATGAAACGCGTACTTTCGTGCTTTCTAATCTTACCATTCCAGGGCACTGGGGTCACGTCGCTGTCTGGTTAGGAACAAAAGAAGAGCTTGAACAAACAGGTGTCTGGGATAAAGAATTTTTCAAACCTTTCCGCGAAGCTGTGGAAGCAGGGAAAAATATTGTAGAGATCAGAAAACCGGGAATGCAGTTTGTGAGTCTGGAAGATTTCACCAACCTGGATGAAATCGCGGTAACAAGAATGAATGGCATCACCGATAATATCGAATCAGTGATGGAAGGACTGTCTGAACAGCTGGATGCCAAATACGATTTTACTTTTAATGCTCTTACGCCCGATAAATTAACCTGCGCGGAAATGATCGCATACAGCTACGGCGACATTCACTGGCCTGGAATGAAGACGATCCTGAACGTGAGCCTTCGTCCTGACGATATGGGAATTCTCACACTTTATAAAGACACTCCCGCGGAATTCGTTCTTTACCTTAAGGGCAACAAAGACGGTTCTTTCGATGAGAAATCCCTGGATGACTGGAAAGAGTTATTCAAAGATCGTCTTAAGAAAAAAGAGCTCGTTTACGGAATTGATTAAATTCATAAAATCTAGCTTCCATCAATTTATATACTATCAGTTCCAGCAACGTAGAGGGACAGACCAAAAGGTAAAAAATCTTCTAACGGTTTTGGCCCGAAGAGATATTGCAAAAAATCCTTTTTGGTAACAGTAAAGGTCTCCATTCCAAAATCAAACTCTACGTGCAGATCGTCCTGAGCGGTGAGAGCTAGTTTCTCTCCAGTAACCGCAGCGAAAAATTCATTCAGCGCTTTAGCTGAACCCAAACGGTAAAAAGCGGTATAGAAAATATCACTGTTCTTAAATTTGTAATTTTCTGTTTCTGGCAACCACGTCTTGTAAGTTTCGATGTCTTTCAAAAGATACATGTATTCCAGTGTATTCAGAGCTCCGATTTCGTGAATAATGTTGGTTAAATCACGGCCTTTGTTCACGCAGAAGTAGCGCGCAATTTGTCCATGTACATTTTTTTTCACGTATAGATCAATGGAATTCATCTCGCGGATGATTGACCAGTCTTTTTGTTCTCGCTTTAATGTGCAGAAAAATTTTTGGTTGAAGTTTGTGTAGATGGAAACTATCGATTGAAACTCTTCTTCAGAAAGAGTATTGAATTTAACTCTTTCATAACCACTTGGTCTTTCACTGCTTGAAAAATTTCTTGTTCCAGTTTCAATTAATCCACCAGTCCTGAAGAAATTAAATTTCTCATAGATGTTTTCCAGGTCACTCCAAAGAATAAACATTCCGGCATCGGAGTGTTTTTCGAGTGCGTAATCCATGAGGCTTTTAAATAAGTGCTGTCGGCGATAATTCTTATGAGTAGCAATTCCACCAATAAGAGCTACATTCATCTTCGCTTGCTCTTTAATTAAAATTCTTTCACAGACAGCGAGATGAGCAGCAACAGTATTAGTTTCACTATCTATATAGAGATAACAATTTTCAAAATTGTGAGGATCCATTAATGGAGCGAAATCTTTTTCATAGTGATGGCCTTCGCTGTAGTGAAATTCTTCTTCTATAAGATGAAGAACTTCTTCGAAGTACTCAGGATTATCAGAGAGAGTTGTAAGGGCGAAGTTTTCTGCGATCATATTGTTTATTTTAACGACACTACTGCCAATCATGACTTCTTTTTTTACATAAATTTCACCGGATCATTTTAGTCAGCTATGCGGTTTTGAATTATTCCAAGAAGTTACACCAAAAAAAATGTCTAAAAAATCGACATTTTTTTCTAAAGGTATTTTTCGAAGCGTCGATATGTATTTTGAAGCCGTGAGGTAACACTCACAGTGAGAGACATGATGTCTTTCCAGCCAGAGAATCAAGGAGGATTACAATGGGACTTCGAATTAACACGAACGTGGCGTCTTTAAACGCACAGAGGAACTTAGGTTCAACTCGTATCAACATGAACAAGTCTTTGGAGAAACTTTCTTCAGGACAAAGAATCAACAGAGCTGGTGACGATGCTGCCGGTCTCGCAATCTCAGAAAACTTAAAAGCTCAGATTAAAGGTCTAGGCCAGGCAGGAAGAAACGCAGAAGACGGTGTGTCTCTGGTTCAGATCGCTGAAGGTGCTTTAGGCGAAGTTTCAAACATCCTAATCAGATTAAGAGAACTTTCTGTTCAAGCTGCTTCTGATACTATCGGATCAACTGAAAGAAAATTCCTAAACGTGGAATTTGAACAGTTAACTTCGGAAGTTGACCGTATCGCAAACTCGACAGAATTTAACCGTGTACCACTTCTAAACGGTACTGGTGCAGTATTTGATATTCAAATCGGTACAAGAAACGATCCTATCTCAGACAGATTAACGTTCGATGCTTCTTCAGCAGACGTAAACGTAGCTGCTCTAGGATTAAACTTAGCTTCTGTATCAGACAAAATTTCAGCTCAGAACTCTCTGACGTCAATCGACCAGGCGATCATCTCTGTTTCAGGGATCAGAGCTGACTTCGGTGCTCTTCAGAACAGATTGCAGTCAACAGTTAACAATATTCAAACAAGTATTGAAAACCTTTCTTCTGCAAACTCTCGTGTAAGAGACACAGACGTAGCTGCAGAAACTGCAGAATTAACTAAACAGAACATCTTAATGCAAGCAGGTACTTCAGTGCTTTCTCAAGCTAACTCAAGTACTAACTCAGCACTAAGCTTGATCCAGGCTGCTTCTCAGCGCTAATAAGCGCTGAGCAACAAACATGCCTGCAAGTGTGAGTTGTTGCACAGTAACTTAGATTAAAAAAAGTTTTAGCATTGTAGTAGATGCTTAAGGCACAGTTACGAGAATTTTTTAGAACTTATTAAACAACAATTAAAATTTTTCTGAACAAGATGTTCAGAGTATTAGCAGGGAGGCTTAGCGTGACAGGAGATTAAAAATGGGATTAAGAATTAACACAAATATTGCGTCGTTATCAGCACAGAGATCATTGGGTCTCACAAATAAAAACTTGAATGACAATTTAAGAAAGTTGTCTTCAGGTGAGAGAATTACAAGATCAGGTGACGATGCGGCGGGACTGGCAATCAGTGAAAACTTAAAGGCCAGTATTCGAGGAATGAGACAAGCCAAAAGAAATGCTGGCGACGCTATCTCAATGTTACAAACGGCAGAAGGTGGAATGAATGAAATCTCAAACATCATCATCAGACTTAGAGAACTTTCAGTCCAAGCCGCTTCAGATACAGTGGGATCTACAGAGAGAGGATTCTCAGACATTGAATTCCAAAATCTCAAAGAAGAGATTGACCGAATCGCAAAGTCTACTGAATTTAACGGAATCAAACTTCTCGACGGACAAAGCGGAAAACTCGAATTCCAAGTTGGTATCAAAAATGATCCTTTGCTCGATAGACTTCACTATGACGGAGCAGGGGCGGACGCAACCCTCGAATCACTTGGTTTGGGAATCGATGGGGTGTCTACGAAAGAAGGAGCTCAAGCTTCGCTCAAAAAGCTGGATGATGCTTTGGTTAAGATCAACGGCGTGCGAGCTAACTTTGGTGCCCTTCAGAACAGATTGCAGTCAACTTCGAACAACCTTGAAGTCAGCGATGAGAACCTCTCAGCAGCTAACTCAAGAATTAGAGATGTTGATGTAGCAGCTGAGACAGCTGATCTGACTAAGAATAATATTCTACATCAGGCAGGTATTTCGGTTCTATCGCAAGCTAATCAGACCCCAAACACTGCTTTAAAACTACTACAAGGCTAATCTTAACGGGAAAGTTGCTCCGAATGGAGCAACTTTTCCTATTTTGCGTTTATACTGGATGAATATGGAAAATAATGGCCCGGATAAAAGAAAAACAGTTCTCATCATCGGAATCAATTCATTTATTGGTTCTAATCTCGCGGAATTTTTTCGTAAAGACTATCGCGTGGTCGGTACGTATCACCGCAGTCACACACCATTGCCAGGCATTCTCACTTTACCATGTGACGTTTTAAATAAAGATGAAGTGCAGCTGGTTCTTTATGCTTTCAAACCGGACTTCGTTCTTTACTGCGTAGGTCTTACTTCGCTTAAAGATTGTGCGGACATGCCAAACGGATGTGATGCTTTAAACTCGGCCGGATTATTCAACGTCGCTGAAATGGCCCCTCGCTATGGTGCCCGCATCGTTTATTTTTCTTCGCAGTTTGTTTTCTCGGGCATGAATAAAAACTACAACGAAATGGATAACCCTGACGTCATCACTCAATACGGAAAGGCGCAGGCGTCTTCAGAATTTTATCTGCAAAAATCTTCCTTAAATTATCTCATTTTCCGCTGCTGCAAAATTTACGGAAGAGGAGTCAATCCACTTACCAATACATTCTTTGAACAGCTTCAGAAGAATATTAAAAACAACCAGGGTGCTATTTACGATGATTTCGTTCACCAGGGCTGGCTTGATGTTTACTATCTGGGCATGGTTCTCAAAATGTGTATTGATAAAAACGTCTCGAACAG
>DAIQAU010000022.1:21006-25510 GCA_036781565.1 Bacteriovorax sp.
TTTCACGGTGTAAAACACAATAATAAAGCTGTGAAGAATAAGGGTGAAGGGATCTCTTTTATTTAATACGGTTTCTGTTTTCTATCGAGCAGAGTTGACGATAAATTCAGTGAGATAGTGTCTAACAAGAGCATCAACATCAACAACTTCATTATTAAAGCGCCATGTGATCTTATTAAACGGTCCAAGGTGCGCTCTGATTTCATGAATATTCGTTGAACCGAATTGATCATTGAAAGAGAGGCGAGCTCCGTAAATGTCTTTTCCGTTCGCAAGAAATCCAATAGAAATAACATCGTAAGATTTGCGCGCGAAAATAAGACGAAGAGAATTTCTGAACAACATAAAGTCATTCACAGTATTTGAAATCTTAAAAAGTTTGATCGCAGCAGATGAATTATTGCGTGCACGGTACTCATTAAACTTTGTCACGTAAGCTTCAAAACGATCGCGAAGATCGTTCATAAAGGCGATCGAAGATTCTTCAAGAAGAAGTTCAGGATTCAAGTGACCATTGATGTTCACAATACCTGATTCATCCATGTTGATTTCATCAAGGGCGAGGCCTTCAATCCAGGAATAGTTGAGTGGCTGATAATTT
Organism: Bacteriovorax sp.; assembly: GCA_036781565.1. GTDB lineage: Bacteria > Bdellovibrionota > Bacteriovoracia > Bacteriovoracales > Bacteriovoracaceae > Bacteriovorax. Next base: position 21,608 of record DAIQAU010000022.1, read on the forward strand.
ACGTTGTCGATCATAGAAATAGGATCAGGGGAGAGAGGCTACATGTCAAGCATTTGAATGTAGGAGGGATTGATTTGAAAAGAGCCTAGAAGGTGGACTATTGTCGAGGTTCCGCCCATTTTTAAATAGGTGGCTGCAGTTAGTAGTCACTTTAGGCTTCTCACTGAAAGAACCCGAAGGTTCAATATGAGCTTGCACACCGTGACCAGGGACCGCTCCCGAATAAATCTTTATAGAGGAACCAACTTAATTGCCAACTCCTAGACCCACTTTCATTATACACTTTCTGAAAGGCCATCTCTAGGAATCTTTTTGCCAGCCTTGTAAAATCATGTATTTAATCCAAAAAAAGCGCCAGACATTAATTAGGCATAAGAAAAACTGAGTAAAATGATAAAATAATAGTGCTGGAATTAAAGTTCTTACTCAGATGAGCCGAAGCGGTCGGCAGTGGGAATTCGTAATAGGAGTGCACGTATGAAAAAGCTATTGGCCTATTTAAAAGATGAGAGTGGACAGACGTCTACAGAGTACATTCTACTCGTAGCTGTTGTTGCCATGATTGTTTTTAAGTTCAGAGACCAGGCAACTAAGCGTCTTGGATCACTGACTGACGGCGTATTCAACAAAGCCGATGGAATGTTACAAGACACACCATAGTTTTGTCTGAAAATTTCGTTCTCTCGAGATAATTGAAATTACCTTTTCTTTTTGGGTATTATTTTCCTCCTATTGCTTCACGGCCTCCTATCCTTAATTCTTTAATCATGACAACCAATAACTTAATAAGGGCCTCTTCCGGGCAGGCCCTTATTGAATATCTTTTCATTTTTGCTTTCATGACCTTTATTACAATCAACATGGTTAAAGGCCTGGGAAAAACAATGTTCCAGTCCGTGGGTTATCTTGGCTTTGAAATGACTGAGCAATTTTCAACGGGCGTTTGCAAGTATGAGTGCTTCTATTCGAGATATAAAAATCAGGAACAGCGCTGATGTTGCCTTTACTGGTTTTCATTTTTATCTCGATTCAGCTTCTGTTTGTTGCCTATATTGATTTTAAAACAACTAAAATTTCGAATCTGTGGGTTGTGATCAATTTCATTTTTTTTGTCGTGCTCACTTTCGTGTACCCGCAAATCTACGTCTGGAAGTTCAGCGCCTTCCTTTTTTCACTCGCGTTTCTGTTCGTTGGATTTGTCCTGTTCCTCATGAACATTATGGGAGGAGGCGATTCGAAATATCTCGCTTCTTTTTATCTTCTTGTTCCTCATCCTTTTCAAGAAACAGTCTTCCTCTATCTCTTATACACAACTGTGATAGTCGGAAGTTCTCTTTTACTGTTTAACGCTATCAAGAACTTTGATAATATAGTTGTGTTGATCAGGATTGGCGACGTTCGCGGAATTAAGAAAATTTTCGGAAAGAAATTTACTTATGCCCCGGTGATCTTTATCGCATGGATGTGGTTTGGATGGCAAAATCGATTGGTGCTAGGTTACTAGCAACTCAGAAAGGACAAAGTTTAGTTGAATACATTCTGCTTCTCGCAGTCTTGAGTTCGCTCGGCTACGCTTTCTACAACAACAAACGCTTCAAAGATTTCATTAAAGGTACAGATGGAATGTTTGCAACCATGAAGAAGGGAATGAGTTATTCCTATCGCTATGGAATGCAATATAACAGCAATACTAATTTTGAAGAAGCTTCCAGCTTTGACTATGGCAATAACAAACATGATCTTTATCTGAACGGACAATCCGGTCGATCGAGATTCTTTGCAGGTGATGACCCTTATCCATAAAAATGAAAAATAATAATAAAGGTCAATCTACAATCGAATTTATTCTTACGTTCACAGCAGCGGTTGGATTTATTTTTCTTTTTCTGAAAATGGCTACGAACTATACAAATGGATACATGGTTCATCACGCCGTCTACATGGCGTCTCGTGCTTATCTTGTCGCAGACTCTGAAACCCAGCAATCTCTAGAGGGGCGTGATAAAAATGCATTTGAACTCGCCAATTTTGTTTTCAAAAAAAATCTTCCAGATGTTTTGATTCCGGGATTTGATGGAGAGTTGAAAGAAAACAATGCCAGCTCAGTGAAGTATCCTGCCTTCATTGGTCTTTATGTTGAGTTCACTCAGATATTTTCGCAAGGATTTGTCGGTGGGAAAGATCCTTTGAAATTCAGGGCCGAATCGTTTTTAGGAAGAGAGCCCTCCCGGCCGGAAAGTTACGCACAAACTTGCAATGCCATTAAAATGGTTGTTGGAAGTACTTGCGAAGTTCATGCAACTTTGGATGATAACGGCGGTTGATGATATGAAAAAATTCCAACAGCAATTATCAAATGAAAATGGTCAAGCCTTGTTTGAGATGATTCTCTTCATCCCATTCCTTTTATTTTTGTACACTATTTATTATTCAGCCGGAAATTCAATTAACGGAGCCATTAACCAGCAAAAAGCGGTCAGAGGCTACTATTATATTTCCATTAAGAACAATTCCTACGTTAATACTTTTCCCGAGCTGGAGCACTTGAAAGATCTGGGATTAAAAAAAATAGGCTTCAGTGCTTACGGATGGTCAGATCATTTTGGTGGATCTTCTCAGGAAACTTTTGGAACTTGTTTCAAGTTTTCTTCGCTTCTTCAAAACGGAACAAATGAAGACTGCAACAGTTCCGAAAGAGAAGAGGTCGGTTCAAGTCACTTCGTTCGTATCTTCACGTACTACGGTGTCTGCGGCCCCACTTACATAGCCGACTCAAAAGGTCAGCTCTACATTCATCCGAGCGTTCAGGCCGATGGTCGAAGCAGTTGTGAGAATCGTACGAGCAACTAGTCAAAATCTTCCTCTACCCAATTTTCAGCCCAAAGTTTGCTAAAATTAAAAAGCTAGTTATTTAAACAGGTTGGAAAAAAAATGAACACACGCGCACTGACTCTGGCCCTCGTTATCGCAGGCTTTGCCATGATGATGGTGTACACGTACATCGATGATCAAAAAGCAGCGATGATTAAACAGTACGGAATTCAAAGTTCAGTAGTTGTTGCGAAAGTTGATATTCAAGAATTAGATCTAATCGATGATTCAAAAATTGAAATCAAAACTGTTCCGGAAAATTTTCTTTCACCTGGTCACTTTAAATCAATCAAAGAACTTGAAAACACAATTGCGACTGTTCCGATTATTAAAGGCGAGCAGATTACAAAACCACGTGTTACTTATCCCGGAATCAAAACGGGTTTATCAAGACAGGTTTCAGTCGGTAAGCGCGCAGTTGCGATTAACATTACTGAGAGAGACGCTGTTGGGCGTTTGATTAAACCAGGTGATCGTGTCGACGTTCTCGCAGCTCTGGATATCTCGCAAGGGTCGAGAAGAGATTTGCAAAAAACCAGAACAATTCTTCAAGACGTTCTCGTTCTATCAACCGGGATGAGTATGACAAACTCAATTCCCATTTACGGTGTTGAAACACCAAAAGTTATTCGTACGATGAACCTCAATACGTACACAACGTATAACACAATCACACTCGAGCTTGATCCATATGATGTACAAAAACTTGCATTCATTCAGTCGTATGGTGGAGGAAACCTTTCACTAGCGCTGAGAAATAATGCTGATAAAGAACCTGTGCGTTTGAAAGCTACACAAATTTACGACGTACTCGGCGAAGATGCGTCTGAAGCAAAACAATACTTCTTAGAAAAGAATGCTAAAGAGAATAAGAATGCTCAATAAGCTTTTAATCACATTCTTCTTTCTTTTCACCTTCCTGGTTCATGCCCAGGATGAAAACACTGACACGCTCAAAGAAGTTGACGTCGTAGTCGGTCTTGAAAAGATCATTAAGCTTGATTTTGTTCCGAATACAGTTGTTAAGCTCGC
>DAIQAU010000023.1:0-2455 GCA_036781565.1 Bacteriovorax sp.
CCTGCATAAGGAGCGTGATAAGACCAGCCGATGGCCTGCTTCAGGTAATTTGGAGCGCGTTCATCCAGCATTCTTCCAAGTGTCATCAGCTCATACCATTTTTTGAGCGTCGCTTTCGGTGTGTTTTTAACCGAATATTTTTTTTCAACTTTTGTAAGCATAGCTACCTCGAGATAATTTGAAGTTAAATTTTTCCAATGATTAAAAATTTTTAAGTATTTTATGGTAACAAAATTTTTTTCATTCTACAATTTGTCGACTTAAAAAGTGCACCATCTAACGCTTTAGACAAAGGAGAGATTATGCCTGTAGCAACCCCGGATCAATATAAACAAATGCTCGCTAACGCCAAAAAAAATGGATATGCGTACCCAGCAATCAACGTCACGTCTATGTCGACGGCCAATGCTGCACTAAAGGCCTTTGCTGATAAGAAATCTGACGGCATAATTCAGGTCTCTACGGGTGGTGGTAAGTTTGCTTCCGGCCAGGGGGTTGGAAATATGGCCCTAGGGGCGATCTCTCTTGCCCAACACGTCCACTTGATGGCGGAAAAATACAATGTCCTCATCGCGCTTCACACCGATCACTGCCATCCGCAATATGTTGAAAGCTTCATGCTTCCGCTTGTGGCCGAAACGGAAAAAAGAAGAGCTAAAGGACTTCCCAATTTATTTAACTCGCATATGTTCGATGGTTCTGAACTTCCATTAACAGAAAATATCAAACAATCAAAAGCGCTTCTTGAGCGTTTTGCAAAAAGTGAACTTATTCTTGAAGTAGAAACAGGTGTTGTCGGCGGTGAAGAAGACGGCCACAACAATGAACACGCTCCAGCAGATAAACTTTATACAACTCCTGATGAAATGGTGGAAATTGCCCGCGCACTTCGCCCTATCGGATCTTTCATGTACGCTGCGACTTTTGGAAACGTACACGGCGTTTACAAACCAGGAAACGTCAAACTTCGCCCGACTATTTTAAGAGATGGACAAGCGGCAGTAAGAGAAGCATTTGGAAAAGAAGCTGAACACTTTCTCGTTTTCCACGGTGGTTCAGGATCGGAACTTTCTGAAATTCACGAGACACTTGGCTACGGCGTTGTGAAAATGAATATTGATACAGACACACAATATGCCTTCACAAGACCTGTGGTTGATTACATGTTGAAGAATTATGACAAAGTTTTAAAGATCGACGGTGAAGTCGGCTCTAAAAAACATTACGACCCTCGCGAATGGAATAAGGTCGCTGAGACTGGGATGACAGAAAGAATTGCCCACGCCTGCGATGATTTAAAGAGCAGCGGTAAATCTCTCTTATTGTAATCGCATCGCCTAACCACCTGAAAACACTTCGATTTATAACTCGGGCCCTTCAGGGGCCCGAACTTGTCAGCCTTTTTCTTTTGGAAAATTCGAAAGCGTGTCAAAATATTGGGAGACCTTTTTTAGGAGTCATTCTCAATGAAATGGACGCTATTTTACCCTGCTACTTTCGCCCTTCTTCTTCCTCTCTTGTCTTCCACTGCTCACGCTGAAAAAAATCTGATCCTGCTTGGCGGTGGCGGTGAACCTAAAAACATGAGCACGACCATTTTTGATAACACGCTTACAGAGATGGATAAGTTTCTTAATACCAATAAATGGAAAAGCGTCATCAGCTTTAACGGCGGGCATTCTCAGACCGATGCCATGATCACAATGAAGTTTGATAATGCTGCCGTGAAAACGTCATTTTCTCAAAACAATTACAACACTATCATCAAGGCCTATGAACAAAAGATCAAAAACGGTGAAATAAAATCCGGTGATCAGCTGATGATCATGATCGATACACATGGTGCTGAAAAAAATAGTAAGGATCAAGCCTCGACTCACGAAATCGCCGTAGGCCAGGCTCCGGCGACGACGAATCTCAACAGCCTTGAAGGAACTCCGACTGTCAGTCTTGATACTCTTCGTACGCTGACTGAACTGGCGAAAGAAAAAGGAATTAAACTCGCTATTATGGATTTCAGCTGTCACTCGGGAAACACTCTCGCTCTGGCCAATGAAAATACTTGTGTCATCTCATCGACAGGGACTAAGCACTTCGGCTACAACACGTTTTCAGAAACTTTTATTCAAAACATGAAAGCAGGAAAATCTCTTGAAGACGTTTTCCTCACTGTGAGAAAAGAAACACGCGACAATTCTTTTCCGATGATTTCTTCGGCGGAAGGGAAGGCAATCAATCAGGAATTTTATCCCGCGATTACTCCTTATTTGTATTATTATGAACGCGAACAGCGCCTCGATAAGATGACAGACTACCTGCTCGCTTCTTCGACCAACCTTGGCGTTTGTCAGAGAAAAAATCAGTTTGATGATTTAATGGGCCAGCTGGAAAGTCTAAGAGCACTCAACATGCTCAATGCCAATAAATCTATGCCGGAAATTGAGCGGATCAAATC
>DAIQAU010000023.1:2555-9744 GCA_036781565.1 Bacteriovorax sp.
CAGGGAACCTACGCCATTGCCAATAAAATTGCACTCGAGGAAAGAAAGCTATACGATAATATGTATACAAATCTCAAACAGGAAAAAAAGACATCTAATCCTTGCAGAGGTTTTGTATTGTAAAACTTCTCTCAGGGTAATAAATGAACTTAAAAAGGATTTTAATCATTATAGCACTCGCCTTCTCACAGGCGGGTTATTCTTCCTGCGGAACTTATCTCTTACGCGCGCAAGTGATGATGAAAGATGGTTTTTCTTCGTTGGTCATCAATCCGGGAACGCGCTCTGAAATCAATTTAAAAGTTGAATTTAATGAGTCCGCAAAACTCTCACCTTTCATCGGTCGCCTGATTGAGACGAAAGGAAAAATCGAAGAAAAAATGGATCACACTCGCGGTGTGGTGGCGAGCCTGGGCCCGATCTCTCCTCTTTCTCCCGATCCTCTCTCGCAAACCAAAGGGACTAAGATGGAACTTCTTGCCAAAGAAGATTGCAAATAAGTGAGAAAAAGCACTCTCTTAAAACTCATGAATTTCTGGCCGCCATTTTTAGGTGCCGGCATTCGCGTCGAGTACATGTCCCCCGACTACCATGAAATAAAAGTTTCAATGCGCCTAAAATTCTGGAACCGCAATTACGTCAACACTCACTACGGCGGATCACTCTATTCAATGACCGATCCTTTTTACATGTTGATGCTTATGCAAATTTTGGGAAGAGATTTTATCGTCTGGGATAAGGCGGCCAGCATTCGTTTCAAGAAACCTGGCAAGGGCAAAGTTACAGCGACTTTTAAATTTGATCCTGCACAAATTGAAGACTATAAAAATTTATTAGTAGAAAATGAAAAAATAGAACCGGTTTTGAAAGTTCTCATTCTCGATGAAGAAAAATCCGTTGTCGCAGAAGTTGAGAAAACACTCTACATAAAAAGAAAAGGTTCAGGTTCCAGAAACTAAAAGTCTCCTGGAACCTGAACCTAATGAATCTAATGAACCTTAAGCTAAAATTTTCGAAACAATCTCAAATACGTTTTTAGAAAGACCTTCTGTTCCTAGAACTCTCTCAAGTTCAGGCTTCATCAGGGCCTTTAAAGACGCCGGTGTGCGTTTGTAATCCTTATAAGCAGAAGCAAGGCGTGAAGCTACTTGCGGATTCAATTTATCCAGCTCAAGAATTCTATCTGCAACCAATTTATAACCGCGTCCAGATGGATGGTTGAATTGCATTTTGTTTTGGGAGAATTGAGCAAGAAGCGAGCGCACAAGATTTGGAATCGTTCTGTCGTATACAGCATCTTTCTCAAGCTTAAGAACAGTGTCGTAAGTGCTGTCGTAAGAAGCAGCGGCCTGAACCGAAAGCCATTTTTGCATAACAAGCGTTTCGTGTTTCCATTTGTCATAGAATGCTTTCAACGCTTCGTCTTTGAATGTCGAGTTTGAATTGACCAGTGTTGCAAGAGCACCAATTTCATCAGTCATGTTGCTTGCAGCTTTAAATTGATCAAATGAAGTTGTTTTATATTTGTCTCCGTCAACATATGAAAGCAGATCGAGAACTTTGTTCTTAAGATCGCGCTCGCCCATTGATTTTGGATCGAGTTTATACTCTCCACTTTTGTTAACTGAAACGTAAAGTGCGTGAAGTGTTTCGTGATGAGCATTGGCCAGAGCACGTTTCAGGAAATCTCTCGCTTTTTCCGTTTCAGGATAAAGAATTTCAGACTGCTCCTGATGTAACAATCCTTCTGCAGGAATAGTCATAGAAAGCGCTTTGAAAGCAGCATCGATTGTATTGTCGTTCAAAATTTTTCCGAACGCTTCAACGTATTTACCGTTGGCCTCTAATGCTCTGCCAGCTTTCACGTCAGTGATCAGTTCATTAAGAATCTTTGTCGCGACAACTTGTGCAGCTTCGAATCTGTTGAACGAATCTGAATCATTGGCCATCAGGAACAATTGATCATCGAACGAAAGGTCACTTGTCAGTTTTACCGGAGCAGAAAAGCCGCGGTTCAAAGAAGCAATCGGGCGCTCATTAATATTGTCGAAAACAAACTCTTCTTTCATTTTTTTGAGTTCAAGAGTTTTTGTGATGAGATCTTTACCATTGCTGCCAACAAGTCCCACATTGAAAGGAATGTGGAATGGCTGCGCTCCCGGAATAGTATTTTCCGGAAGATGTTGTTCTAGAGAAAGTACAAATTGTTTTTTTCCGGCGTCGTAAGACGTTTGTGCCGTCACTTTCGGAGTTCCGTTCTGTGCGTACCAGTTTTTGAATTGAGTAAAGTCGAAGTTGTTATTCGCTACACTCATGGCATGAATAAAATCTTCTGTGCGAACGGCCTGGCCGTCGAAAAGTTCAAAATATTTATCCATTCCTTTTCTAAATCCATCGACACCCAGAAGAGTCTGGATCATGCGGATAACTTCAGCGCCTTTTTCGTAAATAGTGGCCGTATAGAAGTTGTTGATCTCAATGTATGTTGAAGGTTTGATCGGATGAGAAGTAGGCCCGGCATCTTCTGCAAATTGTGCTGAACGAAGTCCCATGACAGATTGAATGCGTTCAACATCTCTTGAATTCATATCAGCAGAAAATTCCTGATCGCGGAAAACGGTCAGACCTTCTTTCAATGTTAACTGGAACCAGTCGCGGCAAGTGACTCTGTTCCCTGTGTAGTTGTGGAAATATTCGTGACCGATAACAGATTCAATTCCGTAAAAGTTTGCATCTGTCGCCGTTTTCGGGTTAGCGAGAACGTAAGCAGAGTTAAAAATGTTCAGACCTTTATTTTCCATCGCGCCCATATTGAAAGCATCGACGGCAACGATCATATAAATATCGAGATCGTACTCAAGGCCGAAGCGGTCTTCATCCCACTTCATTGATTTTTTCAGCGATTCCATAGCGTGATGACATTTGTCTTCGTTGCCTTTATCGCAATAAATCTCAAGAGCGACATTGCGTCCTGATTTTGTTTTGAATGTATCTTTAATGACGCCTAAATCACCAGCAACAAGAGCATACAAGTAAGATGGTTTTTTAAACGGATCTTCCCACATGACAAAATGTTTTCCACCTTCGAGATCGCCGCGGGCAATCGGGTTACCGTTTGAAAGCAGAACCGGATAAAGTTTTTTATCAGCGATAATTTTTGTCGTGAACTTCGCCATGTTGTCCGGACGGTCAACGTAAAAAGTAATTCTTCTGAATCCTTCCGGTTCGTTTTGCGTACAGAAAATTGTTCCCGATTTATAAAGACCATCGAGTGTCTTGTTTGCTTCAGGATTGATTTCGTTTTCGATTTCCAGAATGAATTCTGACGGCACATTCGGAATTGTCAGCAACTGAGTTTCTGTTGAGTAATTGTAATCTGAAATTTTTTCACCGTTACATTTTACTGAAAGAAGAGTCAGTTCTTCGCCGTTTAAAATGAGCGGCGCTGATTCTTTTGTGTTTCTCTTTAATTTCATTTTCGACTGAACAAGAGTTTTTGTGTTGTCGAGGTGAACGACCAGATCAATTGTCTCGACGAGATAGTCTGGTGCTTTATAATCTGAAAGTTTAATCACTTTTGGTGCATCTGTTTTCATGAGTTCTCCGTTTTTTAAATCTATTCTGTAACTAATTCTATTTTGTAACCGGTATGGCTTCTGATATTGATCACTCCGGTATCGAAAATCATATATTGACCTTTTATTCCCTGAAGAATGCCGCCGATCATTTCCGATTTGTCGAATGAAAGCGAAGTGACTTTCTCGGGGTAAGTTAGCACGGGATAGTCGATAAGAGTAACGTTCTCGCGCTCTAAAATTTCGACTTGCCCTGCGCCGAAATCACCTTCCATCGAATCCAGGTCATCCCCGAAGAGCTGAAAGAGTTCGTCTCTTTTTTCCTCCAGGTCGATTTCATCAATTTGTCCTTTCAGCATTTTGCGCCAGTCTGTTTTATCAGCAATTTCTTCGGCAAACATTTTTTCAAATACGCCCGATTGATAACGGGTGCTCACCTTCATAATAGGGAGTCCTGCGACCGCGCCCTGATCGATCCAGCGTGTGGGGATCTGTGTGGCGCGGGTAATGCCTACTTTGAGACCACTGGAATTGGCGAGGTAGATGTAATGCGGGATCATGCAATTGCTTTCGCCCCACACTGGTTCTCTGCATGTGCCTTTTGAGAAGTGGCAGAGTTCGGGTTTTAAAATACACATATCGCATTCGGCCAGCTTGATTGAACAAGGATAGCAGTAGCCGCCAGCATAGGCCTTTTTAACGTTTGTTCCGCAATGGGTGCAGTTGATTTGCTTTTTAAAGATAAGCTTTACAGGCTTGCCAATAAGCGGGTTTAAAGCGATTTCCTTACCGGGCTCGCCGATCTTATATTGGGCCAGACCACCGACCAATTCGGTCGACATTTTATCCAGATTGAATTCATTCATGGCCGTCATTCTAACGAATAAATAGGCACTTCGTCCTAAAAATGTTTGGTTCGATTAAAGTCCTTTAGGCTAAGTGCCGAAATATAGACTATGACTGAGAAAAAAGACCCGAATAAGAAACATTATTTTCAAGCAGTTGATCCTGCTGAGTTTGCCGAAGCAATGCTCATGCACTGTACACTGGAGAATGCTGCTCCACTAGTTATCTGGGAAAAAGGCGAGGCGGAAGATCAGGCAGAAATGTATCTGGCCGAAGAGTATTTTCCCAATCCAAAAATTATCAAACTGAAACCGACGGGAAAACTCGTCACAAAGATTACTGGGTCACTCAAAGCAGGCAAGCAGGTTCTGATTAAAATCCCTGTGGAAGAAAAGATTAATTATTTTACGGGCGGCCGTTTTAAATTTCATCCCGAGGATCTGACCTACTCTCTCGAAATCCAGCAGGATATTTTTAAAAGCCAGCAACGCGGGACTTACCGTTTAAACGCCAGCGAAGTCATCCCTATTCAATTTAAAATCGATGATCAGGTCTTCGATGCCCTGGACATTTCTATCGGTGGAACGAGCTTCATGGTCGATGAAATGGATAAGGAGCGATTTGCCAAAGGTAAATTGTTTCAGGAATGCACCCTAAGGTTCGACCGGAAGAATTATTACATTCCCCTTGCACAGATTGCTGTTCTCATTCCCTTAACAGATGAAACGGGCAAGCCCAATGGCCGTTATAAAGTCGGTATAGCGTTCAAAGATCTCGCTCGCAAAACTGAGGATGAGCTCTATATCAAAATATCAACTGAGGCCCGCGGCGAAGAGATGAAGAAGAAATTCGACACCATCCTCTCTAAAAAACCCGATCCTACCTGAAATTCATTTATTTCTACCTTCATTTTCCGTACATAGAATTTTCACACTCGGCCAATTTTATTGACTAAAGGAGGTCTAAAGAGTACTTTTCCAAGTCTTATGGAAACAACAAGCAGTGATAGCAAACGAGACAAAAAGATGGCTAAGACTCCATTCAGTGACAGCAAAATTATTGAGCGCGCTAATTTACTTCGCGATAATGACCTATACCCTTTCTTCAGAGCAATTGAAGAGACAGAAGCTTCTACCGTAACGGTTAAAGGAGCTAAGCAGATCATGATCGGTTCTAACAACTACTTAGGACTCACTCATCACCCTTACGTCAAAGAAGCGGCCATTAAGGCCATTGAAAAATACGGTACTGGCTGTACAGGTTCACGATTCTTAAATGGTAACCTTAACATTCACGAAGAACTCGATGAAAAACTGGCCGATTACTTAGGCCATGAAAAAGCGATCGTTTTCTCAACGGGGATGCAGGCCAACCTTGGTGCTCTTTCAGCGCTATGCGGTCCAAAAGATTTAATGCTTTTTGACTCTGAGAACCACGCTTCTATCATCGATTCATCACGACTTTCTCTGGGAACAACTTTCAAATACAAACACAACGATATGTCTTCACTTGAAGAACTTCTTGAAAGCAACGTCAGCCGCTTTAACCGCGTCATCATCGTTGCCGATGGTGTTTTCTCAATGACTGGCGATGTAATGAAACTTCCGGAAGTTGTTGCTCTCGCAAAAAAATACGGCGCTTACGTCTATGTTGACGATGCTCACGGACTTGGAGTTATGGGACCTCAAGGTCGCGGGACAATGCACCACTTCGAATTGACAAGAGAAGTTGATTTCAACATGGGAACTTTCTCAAAATCATTCGCTTCTATCGGCGGTGTTATTTCTGGTTCAAAAGACGCCATCGATTATGTCCGTCACTCTGCCCGCTCATTCATGTTCTCTGCTTCAATGCCACCTGCCGCAGTTGCGACAGTTTCAGCTTGTATCGATATGGTGACGACAGATCCTTCAATTCTTAAAAATCTTTGGGACAATGTTGCGTTTATGCGCGAAGGTTTCAAAGAACTTGGATTCTATACTTACGGTTCTCAAACTCCGATCATTCCGATTTTCATCGGTGACGACATGAAGGCCGTGAAGATGACAAAGTTTCTTGAAAACCATGGCGTCTTCTGTACTCCGGTTCTTCCACCAGCGGTTCCACGCGGTGAAGCTTTGATCAGAACGAGCTACATGGCTTCACACAATAAAGAAGATCTTGCGACTGTATTACAAGTCTTCGCTGAAGCTAAAAAAGTTTTTGAAATCCCTTCTGCTATTCATTAGATTCAATTAAGATGGTCTCCTAAAAAAAATTTATAAAGTTAAATTTTGGAGACCATTTAAATGTCACTTTCTATTCGTGAAATAGATCTCACTAACAAAAAAGACCTGAACACATTTATTGATCTTCCCTGGAGCATTTACAAAAATGATCCACACTGGGTTGCACCGCTAAAAATGGCGATTAAAGATGTTTTGAATATAAAGAAGCATCCTTTTTATGAAACTGCAAAGGTCAAGGCCTGGATTGCTTTTAAAGGCGACAGAGCTGTTGGCAGAATTATGGCGATCAATAATCACGCCTACAATAAATATCAAAATACCAAAATCGGGCATTTTGGTTTTTTTGAAAGCATCAACGATGATCATGTTTCCACTCTCCTTTTAAAGACAGCTGAAGCTCATTTAAAAAACGAAGGACTGACCAGTGTTCAGGGACCGATGAATCCTGGAACAAATTATGAATGTGGTCTTTTAGTTGAAGGATTTAATGATGATCCACAGGTCATGATGACTTTCAATCCGACTTACTACATCGATCAA
>DAIQAU010000023.1:9844-16267 GCA_036781565.1 Bacteriovorax sp.
TGTTCATCTATCGATTGCTGACGGCCAAGAAGCGCATCACTCGTTGCCGGGTTATTACGATGGGAGTGAAAAAAGAATACCGCAAGATGGGGCTTGAAACTCTTCTCTACAAGCACAACCACATCGCCATCAGAAAGAATCCTCTGATGAAAGATATTGAGATGAGTTGGATTCTTGAAACAAATATTGAAATGAATAAACCACTGATCCGCATGGGCGGGCCAGCTTACAAGCGATACAGAATTTATGAACGAAGTTTATAATTATTTATATCCGGTCCTTGCACTGGTTGCTTTGACTTTCATTGTTTCGGTAAAGATGTTTTCAGATCGCATGGTCGAGATGAAAAATAAAAAGCACCGCCTCTCCATTTTCAAAACATCAAAGGACCGCGAAGCCCTGGAAATCGTCCAGGCCGCAGACAATTTTAAAAACCTGTTTGAAATGCCGGTTCTTTTTTATCTGCTCGTCGTACTGTTGATTGTGCTCAATATTTATCGTCCAACGTTCTTGATCCTCATGTGGGCCTACGTTGCCGCTCGTTTCATCCACAGCTATATTCATGCTACTTACAACAGAGTTCTTCATCGCTTTTATGCTTTTGTGTCGAGCTTCTTTATTCTCGCCCTTCTGTGGATTTTATTCTTTATTGAGATCATCAAGCTCGGGAACCATCACATATGAAAATTCTCATTACCGGCGCAAGTGGATTTGTCGGAACACATTTAACCAGAAGACTTTTAGATGAAGGGCACACCGTTTTTGCTCTCGTTAGAACTCCTTCAAAAATGATTCATTCTCACGACAATCTGATTTTGATCAAGGGCGATTTAAACAGCAACTCTCTTTCGTGGGTTGATCAGATTCCGGTTGATCTTGATCTTTGCATTCATACCGCTGGTATTGTGCATTCTTTTATCCACGACGAATTCACGCAAGTGAATGTGGAAGGCACACGTTATCTGATCGATTCTTTGAAAACAAAATTTACGGGACCTCTTAAATTTATTCTCATTTCATCACTGGCGGCTGCCGGTCCGGTCGGACTCGGTGAAAAGAAAACTCATGAAGCTCCGGATTTTCCGGTGAGTGTTTATGGCCAGTCTAAAAAAGATGCCGAAAATGTGCTACGCGCTCACGCACCGGAGAACTGGACCTGCTCAATCATCCGACCGCCAATGATTATCGGTCCTGGTGATGTGGCCGTTCTCGACATTTTCAAAATGGTCAAAGGACGTTTTATCATTCTTCCAGGAAGCAATTCAAAAATTAAAGAATACAGTTTCGTTTGTGTTCATGATTTAGTGGAAACGATCGTACGCCTGGCCCATTCGAATCAATCCTTGATTCTTTACAGTGCTCACGACCACGTTGTTCGCTTCAGTGAACTGATTGAAGAAATCAAAAAACAGATGAAAATTTCGTGGATTGTTTATCTGCCGATTCCCTTTCTGCTGGTAAAAATTCTCAGCTTCTTTTTGAACGTTGCTTACCGATTGAAGCATCATTCACTCAGACTGACGCCGGATAAAATCAATGAATTGAAAGCGATGGCCTGGACGTGTGACAACATCCGGACTAAAACTGAACTCAAGCAGGTTTATCAATATGACTTGAAAAAGACGATTGCAGTGACTCTCGCTGATTACCAGAAGCGCGGCTGGCTATAAATCTCTTTTTTAGATAGATAAATCAAATTTAATCTACTATAAAAAATGCAGTCTTTTCATTATAAAGAGGAAACTTTTAACGCTTAAAAAGGATCTTTATCATGAAATTTCTTTTGCTCACTGCTCTGCTTGTCTCTTCTTCTGTTTATTCTTCAGAACTTTTTACTTCAGCACAAAAAAAGCAGGTTCTTCAAACTATCGACAATGTTTGCGGCGATACATGGTGTGAAGGAGATTACAATTTTCAATTTAATAGTTTCTCATGCGAGAAACAAACTTCAACATGCGAATTAAATTTTCAGTTCATCATGACAGATGACAATGGCGAAAATCCGACCCTCTCGACAGAACAGGTATGCCGTTTTGAAAATATCAAAACCTTCAACCAGTTGATGGAAAATAAATGGTCTTTGAATGATGACTTTTACTCTGCAGTTACAGACTGCATTTGGGAAAAAGAACCGGCCATTACATTTTAATCAGAGATCAAATGAAATGCGGGGGCCGATAGCGCCCTCGTTTTCAATAATTCCGAAGGCCACGTTTCTCTCAAAAAGAAATTTATAGGCCGGATGATTGTCAGAATAATTTCCTGCTCTTCTCACCCCTTCACTTGCCCAAACTGATAGAAAGAATCCGCCGACAATATCCGAAAGATAGTGTTTTCCATCGCGTACTCTTTGCATAGACGTGAGAACGAAAAGCGCCGTTGGAGCGACAGCTGCATAGGGTCCATAAAACTGAAAAGTTTTAAGAGCGAGTGTCGCATAAGGAATAACGTGCCCAGAAGGAAAAGAAGAATCTCCTCTCAGTCTCGTTTCAATGGCCGCTAGATTTTTTTCACTTGGTCTTTTGTGAACCTGAATATGGCTGAGGGCCGCTGATTCAAGAAAAGCGATATACATCGCCCCGAAATATTCTTCAGCAAACTGAACCATTTTAGGATTGTCTGTTTTTACGCCGTAAGTGAAGGCCGCAAATGAAATAACGGGAAACCCCAGGACCGGTGCCAGATCACTTGATAACTGCATCGCCTTTGGAATGGATTTCATGCGGGCATTGTCACTGATTCTCTTGTCCTGATCGAATGAATACCAAAGAGCAGGAACAGCAACGGCTGCAGTGTACAGATTATTTTTCTCCTGAAACTGCATGTACGAACCTTGATACAAATACGTAAATGATTTTTTCAAACCATCCCAATAAGTCGTTCCGTTAAGTTCAGCAGCTGAGAGCGAATGAGAAATTAAAAAGCCAATTAAAAGAAATGTGCGCATTAGTGGTGTTCCTCTTTTGGCCCATTCACTGTTTTCAGAACATAATCCCAAAGAGGAGAGCTTACGCCGTACTTGCTGGCTTCTCCCGAGTAATGATGCTGCAAATGATACTTGCGAAGATAACGTCCCACTTTCCCCGTCATTGGAAAATGATGAGTGGCATAGTGAATATAATCATAGCAAAGATAGCCGATAAGAAAAAAGGCCATGATCACTTCAAGAAATTGCGCCGGAAAAATCATTCCGAACAATGCCCATAGAAGGCTCACGATTAAAATAGCTGGAACCGGCGGCATGACAAGTCTCGTGGGATCCTGCGGATCATCATGATGAAGACCATGGAAAAGAAAAACAAAATATTTGCCTGCGCGACTTTTCGCATTCCAGTGAAAAACAAAGCGATGAAGAACGTATTCAGTGAGGGTCCAGAGAAGAAGACCAAAAACAAATAAATAACCGAACTGAACAGTCGTCACATTTTTTACAGTTGCGCCTCTGTACAATAAAAAAAGAATAACCGGTGACCATAGGATCAAAGGGACAGCTGGATGAACATGAGTAAACGATTCAAGAATCGGATTCTTGAAAATGCGGATAGACTCTCCAGTATGTTTTTTCATGGTATTCTCGCTATAACTTGTTTTTAAGATTTGTTATAATATTTCATCCAATCTGTAAATGTAAGGCAGCCTATGAACCGTCTAATTAGTGTACTTTTTACCCTTCTGTTTCTTATTACCGCATCCCCTGTCTGTCTTGCCCAGAAAACGGATGTGACTAAGGAAGTTACAACAGAGGAACTATCGCAGATTGAAAAAGGCGAACTTGTTGTGAAAACAAAAGAAGTCGAAGGCTCTGCCTGGCCTGAAATAACAATTTACTCTCTCGTTCAAGGGACAAATTCTCTTGAGGCCATGGGATTATTTGCAGCACTCGATTACCAGAAGGATTATGTTCCAAATATTATCCAGTCAAAACCAGTAAAACATATCAGTGCAGTTGAAGTTCTCACTGAATATGAGATGCACGTTCCATTTCCATTGGCAAACGCACACTATACTCACGGCTCGATTGTTCACCAATACAATGAAGATTACGAACTCACATGGTATAAAGTGACTTCAACTTCAACTGATGAAGTGAAAGGAAGCGCTTATTTTTCTCCCTATAAAAATGGAACTGTTTTTCGTTATCGCTCATACATCAAACCTAAATCAATGTTTGGATCTTTCGTTAAAAAAATCATGCTGAGAGATGTGAAGAATTCAATTCAAGTGATCCGCAATCACATTGAAAAATGTAAAAAAGAAAATTCGCCTCTTGTTTCTAAATATTCTGGGTTTATTACGCGTGCTTTGAATGGCGAACTTGTGTATAAAAATCTGATTGACCAAAAGTAGTTGAATCTTTCGAACCACAATCTTTTCAGCCCCTATACCTGCCCCTAAGAGTACTTACACGGACTTGCAAAAGTCCATGTTTGGGACAATCTTTTTTCCCTCTCTTTTCCTAGAGGATGTTAGAAAATAGTAATGAATTGTAAGAAAAATAAACTACTAAAAAATAGGTCTGGCACTTAGAATTTTATCCATAGAGACAGACGGATACACGAAGATGGTCGACGTTTAAAAATGGATTTTGAAGGCGTCGATTTTTTACCACAATCAGATTTATCTTTTCACTAATTCCCCAGACATTTTATTCCAAAGCTCACGGGCCACCGGGCCCATAGCTTTTCTTTGATCGCGCACGAGAAAGATGTGCATTGTTCTTTCTTTTATGAGTGTTGTCTTGATAGGAACAAGAATTTTTTTGGCAAGCTCTGCTTTTACCATTTCAAGAGGAAGACCACCCCATCCCAATCCTTGAAGAATCATTTCTTTCTTAAAAGAAATTTCTGAAAGAGTGATGCTTTTTCCTCCCTCAAGAACTCCTGTCGTTGCCTTAGAAAGTCTTCTTGCAGAATCCGCAAGAATAATCTGGTTGTAATCACGCAAAATGGAATCGGTGACTTTCTTCTCTTTCACTAAATCGGCCTTCATCACCGGAATCAATTGAGTCGTCGTTAGATGAATGGTTTCAAAGGCCGAATCCGTTTCGCTCATCGGAGTTATGGCAAAGTCTACTTCACCGTCTATTAAACGCTCCAGGGTGCCGTTTAAGACCTCAAAAGACAGCATAAGCCTTGTGCTAGGGTGAGTGGCAAAAAAGCGTTTAAGGAACTTTAAAATGACTGAAACGGGGCTTACGGCATCTATGCTGATGCGAAGCTCGACTTCTTCACCTTTCGTCATCTGTTTTGCTGTGATTTCCAATTCGCGGAATTCTTTTAAAACGGACCGGGCCTTTTCGTAGAAAATCCGGCCTTCATTTGTTAACGTCGGTCGATATTCATCGCGGGAAAAAAGTGTGAGCTGATATTCTTCTTCAAGCTTTTTGATGGCCATACTGATAGAAGGCTGGCTTTTATGCAGATGATCCGCGGCCGCTTTAAAACTTCCGTGCTGGACAATTGCTTCGATAGTAAGAATCTGTTCTAACGTCATAAAAAGTTCCCTTAAAGTAACTGACACACTATCAAAATAACTTATCGAGTTAATAGTTAAATGATAATTTGATTTTATACAAACCTAAGTTAAGATCTTTGACAACAATAATATTTTCTCATTACCACAACCGGAGGAATCTCATGTTAAAGAATTTATTAGTGGCCACAGTTGCACTAGCTTCTGTTGCTTCATTCGCAAAAGCAGACAAAGTAGAAGTTGATTCAGCATCTTCAAAAATCACTTACGTTGGAAAAAAAGTAACTGGTCAGCACACTGGAGACGTTAAAGTTTCTAACGGCTACCTGACTTTCGAAAAAGGCGCGCTTAAGGGCGGTGAAGTTGTTGCTGATATGACAACGATTACAAACACAGATATCGCAGACCAGGAATACCACAAAAAGTTTATCGATCACATGAACAGCGCGGACTTCTTCGATACAGCAAATGCTAAAACAGCAACTATTGTGATTAAAAGCGCAAAAAAAGTTAAAGGCGACAACTACAAAGTTTCTGGTGACCTGACAATTAAAGGAAAAACAGCTCCAATCGCTTTTGATGCTGTAGCTAACAAAGACAAAGCAACTGCAAACGTTGTTTTCGACAGAACTAAATACGATATCAAATACGGATCTGGAAAATTTTTCCAAGGTCTAGGTGACAAAATGATCACTGATGATGTTCAATTGACTGTCGATTTGACACTTAAGAAGTAATTTATAAAACGGAGAGCAAAATGGCAGATATCGCGAAACTTATCAGAACAATTCCCCACTACCCAAAGGAAGGAATTATGTTTCGCGATATCACCACTCTTCTAAAAGATCCGGAAGGATTTAAAACAACCATCAACATGCTGGTTGCTAAATACAAAGACTCACCTATTGATTATATCGCCGGCATTGAGGCCCGCGGTTTCATTCTCGGTTC
>DAIQAU010000023.1:16367-24474 GCA_036781565.1 Bacteriovorax sp.
ACTCACCTATTGATTATATCGCCGGCATTGAGGCCCGCGGTTTCATTCTCGGTTCAGCTCTCGCTTATGCTTTAGGAAAAGGATTTATTCCAGTCAGAAAGAAAGGCAAGCTTCCAGGTAAAACAATCACTCAAAGTTACAATCTTGAATACGGCTCAGACACAATTGAAATCCACGACGATGCTCTTCACCACGGAGCAAATGTTCTTCTTATCGACGATTTAATTGCGACAGGTGGAACAGCTATCGGAGCAATCACCCTGATCGAAAAAGTTGGCGGAAAAATTTATGAGACTGCCTTTGTTGTTGATTTGCCGGAATTAGGGGGAGCAAAAAAGATTCAGGCCCTTGGTCACAAGGTCTTTGCACTTTGCTCCTTTGAAGGTCACTGATCTTTCATAAAATAAAATTTTAGTTTTGAATTTGCCCGTTGGTGAAGAAGCCTTCGGTATAAATGTTCTCTACCTTTGCACCAAGCTGAAGGCAAATTGCTTTATTCTCTTCGACAAATTCAGGTGTCCCTGCAATATAGAGGCTGTACGAAGAAAGATCTTTGTAAAGCTCCGGCAGAATTTTTTGAATACGTCCGAATTTTTCTCCCGGATACTCTTCTCGTGTATAAGTCACGTTGAAGCGAAAATTTCTGAACTTCGTTTCAAGAAATTTGAACCAACCTCTTTCAAAAACTTCATTCTTGGTTCTGGCAGAAAATAAAATCGTCGCTGGATATTTATAACCGCCTCTCATAAGAGCGGCACTGGCCAGAGACATAATTGGAGCTAATCCTGATCCTTGAGCAAGACAAAGAACCGGAGTTTCCGCAGAAGGATTTCCGATAAAGGTGCCGTAGGGTCCATTGACTTTCACCCGGTCGCCCAGTTGCAGACCTTCATGAATCCAGTGGCTCGTTCCTGCTCCTGTATTGGTGACATACAAAAGCAATTCACCGTCATTGTTGGGAATGTTAGCGATGGAGTAACTTTTATAAGAAATATTCTTCTCTTTATCACCAAGTTGAATGTACTGCCCTGGCCAGAACCTGAGCGGCGTTGAAAGCGCTTTAAGCTTTAATCGCATAATGGAACTGGTGACAGGTAATTTTTCAATCACCATATAAAGTACGTTTTCAGCTGGTGGAAAAAGTTTAGGTCGAGCATCGACATCGGCCCATTCCACTTCCAGAACTTCACTTTTACATTTCGCCATACACATCAGTGCGTAGCCTTCATCTCTTTCACTTTGAGATAACGCCATGTCGAGAATAAATCCCTGATCTATTTCGCCCTGGCGAATTTTCATTTTGCACTCGCCGCACGCACCGGCCCGGCAATTATTAGGAAGAGCGAATCCATTCTTCTCTAAAGTCGAGAGAACGGATTCGCCTTCAATATAATCAATTTCTTTAAGTGAAGGATAGAGTCTGATTTTTTTCATTAAAACACCGGAATAATATCATCCATATCGACATCGCGGATTTCTTCACCTGTAATTCCAACTTCTGGGATGGCCGGAAATGGAATATTATATTTATCCAACACACCTTTTAAATTCAACATGGCATTTTTCCAGTTTTCTTTTTTTGCATCGTAAGTTGGAATGCCGAAGCCAGCTGCGCGTGCGATTTCTTCCGCCTCTCGCTGATTCGCAATGAAATCATTTGGCAAATCCCAGAATTCCATTGGAGGTTCAAAGAGAACTGCAGAAAGGAATAAATAACCTGCGCGGATCTGTTTAGTAATGAGAGATCTATCCTCTACTTTTAATTTTGGATAATCTCTTTCCATTAATGACATGCAGATTGCCATGTGGCGGCCTTCATCGCGGCCGATGTTTTTAAAACCTTCCTGGAAAACAGGTTCTGCACAGCCTTTGCTCATTTGATGAAAGATTGTCGCCGCTGCAATTTCTCCCATTAAGAATGAAGAGAATAAAACCGCAAGTGAGTACTTCGGCACAGCGTTTTTATACCCCGACCAGTAGCGTCCCCCGTTGAAATACAACCAGTGCGCATTTTTTTGAAGCTTTCTGCCGATGTCGGTTTTTGGAATATAAGTCAGCGGATCAGTGTGATCTAAAAGTTTTGTGATCGCCATGCCACAAAGTTGTTCGTGATTTTGTTCATCTCTGGTGACAGAGAAAAAACAACGGCGAACCGGATCTTCTTCATGATCTTCATAAGTCTTGATCATGGCCGCTGCAAACACAGGTGGTGCTGAAGCATCGAAGACGGAAAGAATTGTCCACCAGTAAGCAATCGACTCTCTTTCTTCCCATGAATAACGAGAAGGATCGAATGTGTCCCAGGGAAGTTTTTGAGGATCCCAATATTCTCTTTGCGAAGCTTGCCAGATCTCTTCCATTTTCTGAGTTTTGGCCACCCATGAAAGTGGATAGACGTTTGGACCTTCCGTTTTAGGAGGCATTTCCATCTTGTCTGCGAATCTTTCTTTTGAACTCATTTTTCCCTCGCTTATAAAATAAACAAAAATCTTATTCTATCAGAAGACGCAAAAAAATGATTTATGTTGGGCTTTTTCGCTCAAAACCAATTTATTTTTTTTAAATATTTTTTGACATGCGAAGCGGCCAGATTGGGTTCATGGTGAGGAAGCTTAGTCGGTTTTTCGAGCGTCACAGTATTATTTTTTTCAACCAGACTTTCCATAAAACGTTCTGAGCCATCATCTCCTACGACAAGATCATCGATTCCGGTAATAAGATGAATGGTTTGACCACTGACAGCGAGTAATTTTTTTTCTTCTTTTATCCAAGGAAACACATTGTCAGGTTTAAGCTCCGGAGAAACAAGCTGTTCGCGAACGCGCAATGTGCTTTTATAAAAAGGAGTATCGAAAAGATGAACAACGCCGACCGGGGCCATTCCGAGTCCCACGCACACTGCGCGTTTATTATAGGAAGCAAACTCAGGAAGCATTAAAGCTTTCAGTGACATCATCGCCCCTAAAGAATGTCCGGCAAAAACGAGTCGCGCTTCATTTGTTTCCCACATATTTTCATAGAGCGGAAACTCGTCGAGAAAATATTTCTTCAATGTCTTAAAGGCATCGATGAAGAGTTCGTGTGCGTGATTTTTAAAATGATCGAAGCTTTTTACTTCTGAAAAATTTCCCTGGTAATGTCCGGGAAGATCAAACACGAGGCAGCTGACTCCGACTTCGGCAAGTCTGATCGCCCAGTTCATGACCGAAGTTTTGTCTGATGTATAGCCGTGAGTGATAAGTGCAAAAGTTGGTTGAACGCTTTCGTTTTCAGAACCGATTTCCGGCAGAAAAACGAAAGCGTTTGTAGTTTGATCAAGATATTGAAGAGTTGTTTTTTGTAATTTCATAGACCATGAGTCTACTCAATTTAGTGCGAATAAACCACTGGCCATTCAGCTTCCATGTCGCCGTCGCAATTGTCTTTTATACGGGCCTCTGTCAGAATAAATTTTTCTTCTTCAGCAGAATATTTATAAGAAGCCGCTGATCCGCAATCGCCGATGCCGCGTCCCTTTTGAAATGTATAAAGCAGTTGAGAGGCCGGATCGTAATCGGATCCCATCAAGCTGTTAGTAGCAGTAAAATTGCCTTTAAAATCAATTTCGGCCACCCAAACATCAGTGATGACGCCGTTAGGATCGACGATGTATGCGCGCTCTTGTGAGTTATAAGCGTACATTTCGCAACCAAGAACATAGAGCGTGTTAATTTGTTTAGAGTACTGAGATTGTGGAAGTGTGTAAGCTGCTCGTTGAAACCATTTGCCGTCAGCTGTTCCGAAATCCGGACAAACGGCCGTGTGATGAGCGACAAGATTTTCAGGAAGAACCGGCGGTTTTTCCTCTGCAAAGGCCGAAAAAGTCAGAAGCAAAATCAAGAGTCCCAATTTCATAAAGTCCTCGCTTTTTAAAGTTTAAGGGCCAAAGTTCGCTGGACTCTATAGAATATGCGCCGCTTTGAAAACTTCAGAAAACCTACTTTTTTTTTGTTAAAACAATTGACGAAAGCAATCGTATCTATTAATTTTTAGATTCCAAAAAATGGTGCACGCCCAGGTAGCTCAGTCGGTAGAGCAAGGGACTGAAAATCCCTGTGTCGGCGGTTCGATTCCGTCCCTGGGCACCATTCTTTGCGAGTCTTTCAACGCTAACTTTTATCACTAAAAAAATCCCTCAAATTTTAATAGAAATTAATGAATATCAAGTGAATATCAATGCGATGTTTAGTTGGCGGCCACAATTTTTCACAAGATCAAGTAACCCTCTATTAGACCATAAAATCATCCCGAAAACTTGGTAACTTTCAAACTAGAGTTAAACTTGTGTATTCCCCTAACAAGAGGTCTATATGAAAGATCTGCAAAGAACTCTCGATCTCGAAATTGCCAACACTCTCGAACAAATCAATGAATGCGACTGGGGCCAGAAGAATTTTTACGCTGATTACATGGCCCAAACTTTTTACTACGTCCGGCATTCTACTCGCCTGCTTGCTCTCGCGGCTTCACGGCTCTCTTACGAAGAAGAGCAAAGTTTTCATTTGCGCTTTATTGCTCATCTAAGAGAAGAATCAAATCACGAGAAGCTCGCTTTAAATGATCTGAAGTATCTTGGATTCAAAAAGGAAGAACTTCCGGAACACGCAAGTACCCGTCTGTTTTATGAACCTCAATATTACAAGATTGAACACGAACGTCCGCTCGCTTTGATGGGGTATATTTTATTTCTCGAAGTGCTTGCCCAAAAAGCTTGTCCTGCCCTGGTCGATCGACTCGCGAAACAGTATGGAAATAGATGTGCCACTTTCTTTCACGTCCATGGTGAAGAAGATCCTGCTCACGTTGAGGCCGCTTTAAATCTCATTGGAAATCTGAAGGAGGAAGATCTTGCTTCAATCCGGCTCAATCTCATTCAATCATCTTATGCCTATAACAGCATGCTCAGTGAACTGCAAAGTAAATGGCAGATGAAAGGTCAGAAAAAAGCTGCCTAATTTCCAGGAGACATTATGGAAAATACAATTTCAACTTTTGTATTGAAGGGAAAGAAATATTCAAATCCAAAAGAACTTTATGCCATTTATGATCAGGCATTCAAGGCCTGGCATGAAACCTGGGAGAATACTTACAAATACGATTTTCACTCAGACAAGAACTTACCGTCAGATGAATTCACCCGACAGGATGAAATCCTGGTTCTGAGCTATCAAAATGAGTGTGCGGCCCTCTGTTTTTTTTCACACGTTGATCTCGGCGATTTTTCGGCCACGCTCGACTCTTATTTTTCCTGCTGGCCGGAGAAGGCCCGCACAGGTCTATGCGTTCACGGCTCGGACGTCATTATCTGTTCTCAATTTACTGTAATGGAAAATTTCCGCAAAGAAGGGCCCCTTGAAATGGATAATGCTCCCTGGAAAATAGTCTTGATGGGAATGCTTTCCAAATACTTTCTTCACTCCCAAAAGTCCGCTATGACCGGAACAATGAGAGTGAATAAGGGAATGGGAAAACTTACTGCGCTTTTTGGAACAGTTCCCTTAATCGAAAATATGGAATACCAGGCAGGAAAAGATCAAACACTTGTCGATCTGGTGGCCTTCTATCAGGAAAATGTAGAACGCGCATACTACGATCATTCTCTGTCAGCAAAAATGGACAAACTTTGGGAGACCAGAAATCAAGTGGCGAGAAAACTTAAGCTGGTTGCTTAGTTGGCTAGTGATAAAAAGTTGTGCTCACAGACTCTTTTTTTACAGTTGGCAGATAGAGTGAAAATGTTGTTCCGCTTTGGTCTTTCTCTTGTGAAGAAACCGCATTTATTCTTCCGCCGTACATGAGAGCGTAAGCCTTTACGATAGGAAGACCAAAACCGGTACCACTTTCTCCCAACGTTCCGATTCGCGAAGTGGCCGCCCCGATATCGAACAATTTTTCAAGCGTAGCTTCGGAAATCCCGATTCCGTGATCGATGACCTCAAAAACGATTTCATCATTTCTCATCTCGCAGATCAGATGTACTTCTGAATGAGGAACTGAAAACTTGAGAGCATTGGAAATTAAATTGGCCGCAACACTATGAATGAATGATGTTTTATCGACCAGAACAGAAGCATCGTCTGCGAGTCTGTTCTCGATTTTAAAGAAAATATCTTTTTCTTTAAAACGATCGGAGAACATATTTTCGATTTCTTCAAGACAGTCTGCAACTCTGACTTCGCCCAGATTTAAAGTTCTGGTTCCGGAAAGAACACATTCATATTCGCGCACGTGAGAAATAATATCTCTGATTGCAAAGAGATGCTTAAAAGATTTTTCAACAGATTCTTTTTCATCAAGGCCCAGACGATGTGATTTCTTCAACTGCCCCATCTTATACATGACGGCCTGAAGAGGATTTGAAATATCGTGAACGAGAACGCGCAACAGTTTTTCTTTTTCCTGCTTGCTTTCAGTTAATTCTCTCGTTCTCTCGGAAACCATCTTTTCGAGATATTCTGTTCGTTTTCTATTGATTTGCTGGATCACGTACACCGGAAGAAGAATGGAATACATAAGGTAACAGATAAATCCTGTTCCAAATCCAAAAATATATTCAAGAGGTGTCGGGTCAAAACGATTTAATCCATAATTGATACAGCAGAAGATTCCGAAACCAGACAGGAATGTGCCGATGATTTTCTCGGTCATACCGGATTCTTTTCTATGAACGTACATTGATACATAAATGGCTTCGAGAAAAGGTCCAATATCTACCAGGACAACCGGTGCTGAAACGATCGGAAACGGCAAGTCCAGTTTATAGAAGAGATAAGAAGTTGCGGCCGCTGCGGGTATCGCAAAGGCGTAAAATTTAAATTTGAATTTGTAATTATAAGTGCGAAGGATGAAACTCGCCATGATGGAAATGGGAAGAAAGTTTGTTAAAAAAATCAAACTCAGGCCGAGCTTTCCATTGATGATCGTACCTTCAGAAATAAAAACAACAAAAACGGCCAGCCAGTAATAAAACAACTCTTTGAATATTTTTTCTTTCGCATTCAATTGAATGACGAAATAAATGAGGATGTTTATAAGGATAAACACCGACAAAAATATGGCGTAAGGTTGCAATTCGTTTGGCATACAGCTTTTGTATCAGATTTTAGGATCTAAACCATCACAATGTATAATGTCTGTATAAATTTTAGGATAAAACGTCTCGAATTGTTAAGAGTTTTTAACGCTGAAGACGGAATGATAATGATGGTTTGATTGCTCTTCCAAGGCTTTCTCTTCCAGATTGATCCTGCGATGTAAAATCAATGTATTTCCAATAGTTCCGGCCACAAGGGTATAAGGACAACCTAGAAGCAGGGGCAGGAATATGAATTCGGTCATAACCGCCAAATAATTGGGATGTCTTAAAATCTTATAAGGGCCGGTTGTGACAACTGGATGATTTTTCATTTCATAGATATCTATCGACCAGAAATACCCCAGAGACAAAATGGCGGACCAGCGAAGAAGTTGGGCCATCACTAAAACCAGGGCCACTAAAACAAAGGCGACGCCTCCCAGGAGTTTGCCGTGAAGATTCATTTCACAGAAAAGGCTAAGAAACCAACAAGCATGAAACAATTTCATCTGCATGGATTCTTGCGGAAATCTTTTGACTACAAAAAATTTACTGATGAGGTATTGATAATTCATTTTATTCACCAGGAGTTCAATTCCTCTTTCTCCCAGATAAAAAAAGAAAACTGCATAAGAAATAAAAGTTTCTGTCAGCATTTTTTTACCAATGATAATTCCAGACTGAAGGCCGGCCCCATGGCCATCATTAAGCCATAGCTTCCCTTTTTTATGTCTGTACGGTTAATCGAATGTTCCAGAACATTGACCACAGAAGCAGCTGAAGTATTGCCTCTTTCTCTTAGACTCTCCCAGCTCAATCGAAAGTCCTCTCTATTCCTGCCCAGTGTTTTGGTCAGTGCCTCAAGAACTTTCGGTCCCCCCGGGTGGGCAATGAAAAATTTCAGATCGCTTCTCGACATTTTATTTTTTTCAAGAAATTCATCTATATTTTTTCCAACGTGGCTATGAACAAGATCAGGAATATCATTTGAAA
>DAIQAU010000024.1:0-11428 GCA_036781565.1 Bacteriovorax sp.
TTGGGCTCGGCCATTTCTGGTAATGAAGTCCACGGCGCTGTGGGATGTTGATGATGAACTTTGTGATAGTGATAATTTAAAAAAACGGCCTGCATCCACTTTGGAACATAAAGATTCCACGCTCCGTTTCTGATGTCGCGTTCACTCCAAGCATGGTCAGCGTATTGAAGTCCACCCCAATTCATTCCAAAAATCCAGTAGCAGAGAATCCAGCCGGTGAAGTTAAGACCGAGGAGATAAAACACGGCAATCTGGAATGCAAAAGTGTAGAAAATTTCAAGGCGAATTCGATTCTTCAAAGGATGTGTAAGAAATGGGAGCATCATTTCTGCGTCTGTACTCTTGGCCATATGTTTGAAGATATTGTACGACGAAGGCGCAATCATATACATGAGACAGCCAAATGGAAGTGACAACCAGTAAAAGCCGGTGAGAATCGCGTAGTACTGAGTGAACTTCAGAAACTTATTATCCTGAGGATAATACATGTCGAACATTTCATGATCTGTTCTGTTTCTTAAATGGTGTCCAAGGTGGCACGTGCGCTGAAAGACGAGTGCTGTCGGAAAAAACGCTGCGGCCATGATTCCTGCCGTTTCATTGATCGCTCTGTTTTTTGAATAGCAGCGATGCACACTTTCATGCAGCAGGGAAAAAAGCGTATTGTTGGTGAATGAAAAAACCAATGCGGCAGCTATCTTGATCGCCCAAGATTCATAGTGTGAAGCACTCCACAAGCAGAAAAGTGAAGTGGCACTGGCCGCGATCTGAATAACTATATTGAGACGGGTAGGAATTTTCATACAATCATTGTAAGCTTAAAGGATGAATATAAGCAAAGTGAAAATTCTCTTCCTCCTGGGCAACCTTTTGCCCTTTTTTCAATTGCTGATTTTCATCATCGGCCTTTTGCAAATGAAATCTCCCGCAGAAATTATTGCTTTTATACTTTTGTATATTTATCTTCTGCCGCCTTTGCTATTCAGGGCCCTTCATCTTTTCTACGAGTTCGAACCCGGAGGATATAGATTATCCGACAAAGAACTTTTGATCTGGTGGTATGGAGCTCAACTTCAGCTTCTGTTTTCCCGCTTTCCTTTTTTTGAAGAGTTGCTGAGAATTCCACCGTTTCTGTATTCAGCCTGGCTGAGATTATGGGGAGCAAAAATCGGCAAGCTTGTGTACTGGTCTCCGAGAATTGAAATACTGGACCGCAACTTACTCGAGATCGGTGACAGAACAGTTGTCGGTTATGGAAGCAAATTCTCTTCACATCTGATCAACAAGGAAAAAATCTTTCTGGCAAAAATTAAAATCGGTGCCGATGCGCTCATTGGTGGTGATTCAAAAATTGCCCCGGGATGTGAAATTGAGAATCATGCGATCGTTCCAGCTCTGTCAGTCCTGATGCCAATGACAATATTTAAATCAAGCGCAAAGAATACTTCACAAGAAAAATAAAAAATGAGCCACTAGCGAATTCTGGTTTCTTTCGAAGCCGTACGTTCTTTTCATGAAAGGCAGGGAGTTCTTCCCAATGAAGATGTGGATTAAGATGGTGGGCCGTATGGTAGCCGTTGTTGCAGAAAAACCAATTCTCAATTCCATTGATAAAATCGCGCGAATGATTGATTTCATCAGCAAGATCGCAGTGGTCGTGATTTAAAAGATTCGACGTTAACAGTAAAGAAAGACCCAGAAACCACGCAGGTAAAATCATTACAATAAACATTTTCCAGTTCAGTAGCAGAGCGATTGCACTGAAGGCATAGAGAATGATTTTTTCATTTCTGAGTGCGCGACGATGATAATTTGTCTTAACCAGCTGATCCCGGTTCTTCGTCATGGCCTTTGTTGCATTAACAAGATAACTCACAATTCTGCCAAACCCTTCGCCTCTGGCGTTCGTTTCATAGTGACTCCAGTCTTCATGGCCTGGATAATGAAGATGGTGATTGAAATGATGAACCAGGTGCAATCGGGTAGAAGGAGCCCCGATGCAAAGTGAGATCACAGCATTTAAAAATTCATTCAGTTTATTATTGTTGAATATCTGATGATGGCGGTGGTTGTGATTAATTAACGTGCAGTCGACAATAAAAAAAGTGAGAAGAAGAAAAAGCAGGGGGTATGACCACC
The DNA here is from genome assembly GCA_036781565.1 of Bacteriovorax sp. Taxonomy (GTDB): domain Bacteria; phylum Bdellovibrionota; class Bacteriovoracia; order Bacteriovoracales; family Bacteriovoracaceae; genus Bacteriovorax. The sequence continues at coordinate 2,140 of DAIQAU010000024.1, forward strand.
AGGTCAAACTTGCAAAGGGGAGCGATAAAAGAAAAAGAATTAAGAGAAACGTAAAACTAACAAGAGAAAGACTTCGCCAATCACTTTTTCTTCTGAGCGCGGCCATTTTACAAACGCAACGCTGCTACTGCCAGCGTGAAAAGGCTTAATAAAATGTTGAAGGCGATGTTCCCCAGACTTCTTTTAAAAGACAACTGGTAAGCATCATCAAGAGTTTTTTTCAAAACAATACGAAGAGCGGCCCGTGCGATAAAAAGTACTGAGAAAATGAAAAGTGTACTGGCCTGCAATCTTTTATCCGGCCAGATGAGGGCTTGAGCAGCAAGAGCTGCAACTGTCCATGCAAGCAGTCCCAAAAATTTGACAGAGACTTCATAGCGGGGTTCGTAAGATTCAGGAATATTTAAGGCGTAAACTTTTCTTCCAAAAAGCTGAATCCATGATTTGGGACCCAGGACGAACGCGCCTGCGATCACATGATAAGCGCAGATAAGCACGAGTAGTAGAGCTGTTATTTTCTCAATCATGAAACTATTGTAGGACAAAAACTTACCTGGAACAAATGCTTTAGTTGAGTAAAATTCTTAGGATAGAATTGCCGAAAGAAAATGGTGCGAATATTCATCACCTTCACGTATAATACATTCGATGAGACAGACGATCTATTCATCCTATTTACATCACCAGGAAAACTTCCGGGATAAGTGGCACGAATTTATGTCGGGTCCGATGCATTTTGATTCTGTTCACTTTATTCCTGAGCTCACTCCATTATTTGGGTCTGCAGAATATAATTCTTTATCTCAAGAAGAAAGACACAGGCTTTTTTTCGAATACCTAAAACTGGTCGGAGAAGCTCTGGTTTTGTTCGAGCAGATTCTTGTTTATGGTGTTCGTTTTCTGGTAAGAGATTTTAAAAAAATATCACCTGAAGCGAGTGCCTCGCTTAAGCAATTTGCCTTTGAAGAGCTCTATCACTCCCAGGGATTCAGACATTTTCTTTATTCCAATGCTGTCTTTAACTGGCAGGAAAAAAAGATTTATGCCGATTCAAGAGGTCTGAAAAATACAATTGCATGGATTGTCAGAAAAGCTCCGGCCTGTGTTTTTCTTCCAGGTGCCAAGCTGGAGGCATTTACTTTAAGTTATTACCGGATGATAAAAAAATATTATCCCGATAACCGCCAAAATTCATGGATCCATTTAAATCACATTCATCAGGTTGATGAATCTTTTCATCTTCCTCTTGAATTCGATCTTCATGATTCGATCTTCGAAAAAGCGGGTCCTGTAAAAACTTTTCTTGGAACAATCGCTTTTGTTCTCATTATGCAAGTGGCCCTAGTCATTGGATCCTACAAAGTCATCCATTATGCCTTTCCGGAATATTCTTTCCTGAAAAAAATTCGTTGGATGATGAAAATGGCGAAGTGGGCCGTGCGGACAACTCCTGCCTATCAGGAAGCGCGCGCGATGACTAAATCGCAATTTGAGAAGAAAAAACCTAAATGGGGAAAAATTCTTTCGTTTATATATTGGTAAAAATTTGGAGGAGTCATGAAGAGCCTGGTCTTTTGTTTGTTGCTAGCGAGCACCTCTCTTGTCAGTGCAAAAGATATAGTTGTCGTTAATCCCGGCAATTATGAATGGAGTTCAGATAAAGCTTTCACCTGGGAAAAAGAAAAAGCGGGAGAGAGAGCAAAGAGAAGAATCGCTTCGAATCAGGAAGTCACAGATGATCTGATGAGCAAGGAATTAAAATCTTTTCGTGATAAATATTTAGCTGCGAAAACTCCTGAGGAGCTGGAAAAGCTTCTGGTGGAGCTTGATTCGCGCTACGATTCATTTCCTCAGGATCTGAAATATTTTGCGGCACTGGTAACTCCAATGCATGCTTTGCGTGCTTTTACTTATAAAATGTATCCGCTTGTGACCAAGGAAAAACTTTCACATTCAGTTGTTCTTTCGAGCGTTCTCAATTTTGCATCTTTGATGAAAATCAATCTTCCGACTGATCAATGGATGGCGGGATTTAAATATACAAGTGAACCAATGATGATGGAAGATGACGCCAATCGATTCTACACAACTGAAGACGTGCAGAATTTTGTAGGCAAAGTCATGTATCCTGAGCTGTTAAAAGCAGCGTCCAGAATAAAGGCCTTGAACTTTGCAGAGAGCAGAGTCGTCTGGGACAATAAACTACTTTATGGAACGGCTTCTTTTCAGGACGGTTTCAAACGTTATAACACGATCGGTGAAGCTGAAAGGCTGGCAACGCTTTCTTCACTTCATTATGCACTCGCTGGAGCAGCGAGATTTCAAGCGTACAATGTAGCTGAACTCGTCAGTTTTTCAAAAGAAATTGCCGGCCTGTATGGTTACGATTCTTTCTTGTCCGAAGTTGATGGAGTGACAGCAAAGAAGATTCATGATGTTTTATTGAAATCAAAATATAAAAATCTTTTCACCTTGAGAACAAATGGTGAACAGAATATGAAGGTGGCCTTCAAACATCTTAAAGAAGGAAGCCGCCTGGCCGTGGTTGCCTGGCAGGAATTGAAAGACAGACCAACAAGTGAAACGGATCTTTTCAATCCAAATTATTTCGATGGTTTTTTTAACCGCATCGATCGCGGAGCAGAGAACGTAGAAAAAATGATGAATGGAAAAACTCTTGTGAGATCAGATATTACAGGCGAAGTCGTGGCCGTCGATTTTCCTTCACTCTACATGAATCCTCCACGCGATCTGAAAGCATTGGCACCAGTTTCTTTTGAAGGCGGTGAAAAGCAAGTCACAAAAATGATTGCTGGACCTGATGGAAAAACAAAATCAGTGAAATTCAGAAATTATTTTTACGGACGCTCGATCGGTTGGGATGTAAAAGCCTATGCCTCTGTATTCCCGGAATTGAAAAAGGGTGAAGATGTATCAAAAGCTGTGCGAATCCTGAATCAGTCTAATGGCGCATTCCATGCGGCCGATCACTTAAACGTATTCATGCTTTATTAATCAAAATCTAAGGTGTCGCGCCTGTGGCACCTTTGCTTCTCCCTTTTATCTTCAGCATTGTAGCAATCGCCAAAAAACCAATGACCATTTGAAAAAGAAATGAGCCAGGTGTTTTCTTGCTGACATCTTCAATTGAACCACAGGATACAGGTGGTCGATTCGGATAAAGATAAGTGACAGCATCAACATCATCCTTAGTGAGAAGAGTCTGAGTTTTTCCAGAAGCAGAATAGTACATCAGCGCCGTATCATCTTCAGAATGTCCGATGCCGATTGCATGTCCGATTTCATGAGCAATGATGGCAATTTGCTCGTCCTGTTCTTTCAATCCAAAAGTAGGAGCGCCAACGTTGTTGATGAGGACCGCAGCTTTGTTCGGATTGGAGGCCCTGATGTTGGCAAAAGCATGGATATAAGGATTAGTGAAAATCGTATTGTTTGGTGAACAGGAAACTATTATTGAGTTAGTCTCTGCTAAGGCAATCACTTGATCCAGCGTCGTGACGTTCGTAATATTAAGTCCGGTTTTTATTGTTCCGACTCTTAATTTTAATCTGGAAGAAGGAACTGTATTCCAGAAACGATTGATTCCTTTTTCAACATAATCTTTAAGAATGGCGGGAGTGATATTGATGTTGCTGCAACTTGTATCAGCAATGTTCACAGTCACTTCATCAACAGGGAAATGAGTGAAGGCCTGGTTTTGAAGGGTGAAAGAATAGGCTTCAGTTGAAGCGACGACTAAAATTAAAGTTGCAGCAAATTTAAACATGACTACCTCAGAGATGGTAATGAACCGACAGTGTGAAGCCTAACGTTCTTTTATCAGAAGAGAACATTTGATAAATATTCCAATCATTGCGAACAGAAAAATTTTCAGAGAAAGCGTATTCTTGTCCGACATCTATTGTTGTGTTGTAAGATTCAGTAGCGTCTTTGGGAAGATAGTAAGGTGATGTAGAAGTCCCATTGTTCAGATAAACAACTCCGCCGCTTCCAGATAAAGTCGTTCTGAAAAAACTTATTCCCGAGCGAACCATATACTTATCACTGAATGAATAGCCGCCAAGAAGTCCCAGTCTAGTCACTGTTTTTGTATAATTGTTTGCTGTTTTAAAATAAGGAATGAAATTAAATTCCGGAAGAAACGCCCAGTTTTCTTTTAAAAGACGGGCATTGAGAATGAAACTTGGAGTGAGCCCGACAACATCTTTGGAGTCTTTATTGTTACGAATAGTCGAGAAAGGAGAGTTGTTGAAAACGCCTACGCCAAATTGAGCGTACTTCAATTTTTCCTGACTCCATTCTTTTAGAGAAGAAGCTTGAGATTGTGTACTCATTACCAGAGTAAAAAAGAACACCATTGCAATAAGTCTTTTCATCACTCAATAATATGTATGATCAATAAACATTGTCTATAGAATTTAATTAGTGCTACGATTTACGAATGAAGACAAAATTGTTGCTGCTACTTTTACTGTTGGTATTCAGTGAAGCTTATTCGCAATTAATCTGGACGAATGCTCCGACTCGCGAGCGCGATCAAAATCTACAAGAAATTATTATTCAGTCTTTGGGAGAAACCTATAATGAGATTTCTTCCAGCGAGAAAGTAAGTCTCTATAATTTTATCAAATCAGTGAATCCACATATCAGCGATTTCAATCACATCAAAACTAATCAGTACGTCTATCTGGAATTTCCAGCATGGCTTAAAGCGCGTTTAAAAAATAAAGAAATACCTAAAACTGTTGTCGTCAATGGGACTGTTCCTGAAACAAAAGTCGAAGAAGCCGTTGCTGTAGAAAATGAAAGCTGGATTAAAAAATATTCTCCTCAAATCGGAATTGGTCTTAATAGCTCCTTTGTCGATGAGTTTAAAGGCGAAAGAAGATTTGAAACGATCAAAAGTGACGCCATTCAATTGAGAGGAAGAGGAGAATTTTATCTCGATGAAAATAAACAGTGGCTTTATATTCCACAACTTGGTTTGGCGAAAGCTAGCCAGACAATAAATCTTCCCCTGGAAATAGAATTGAAAAATTCTTTTGTTTATTTCAAAGAAAATAAATGGAACGTCTTTCCCTTGGCGAGTTTAACAATTTCCAAGAATTCACACCTGTATGTTTTGAATAGTCTCAATATCGGGAAAAGCGATGATTATTATTCCACACTAAATGCAGGCGCCATTTATATGCCGGTCTTTTTTGAAAAAAACTGGACGATAGCAGCGACACTAAATTATACGCCTTATTATCACATGAACAGACAGGAAGTTTCAGATAAAACGCTCAGTGGACCGGGAGCCTTTGTGGGCCTTGGAACGATGATATTTGAAAAATTTAATCTGGAGTTCTCATCTACCTATTCGAAACTCAAGAATACAGAAATAACATTGAAGCGCTCTGAGATTTTAACGTCTTTACTCTACAAATTTTAAGATATGATTGCGGAACTGTTTTTTAAATTTATGATTGAAAATACAGCCTTCGCCAAGGGAGCGTTTCGCGAACCGCGTGCTTCTGAAGTCACACAGTTTTTCGGCAAGTGCAACATTTCACGCGAGCTTCCTGAAACAATAGATCTTTATTCATGGAATATGCTTACAGGAATGAAGAAAGAGTGGTTGAAAGGTTTTCAGGACTATTCAACAAAGACAAATCTTTTTTTACTTCAGGAAACATTTTTCAACCAGACACAGAAAAAGATTTTCAATGATTCAGCGTTTTGCTGGACTGCGGGTAATGCTCACGTGCATATTAAGACCAACGTGGCATCCGGAGTTGCAACCGGAACTTTTACTAAACCTGTAAAGTCAGAAGTTACTTATTCCAAATATTATGAGCCTGTTATGTGGGTTCGTCAGTCGACTTTGTATTCATGGTACAAAATTAAAAAATCAAAAAATCTTCTGCTGGTTGTGAATGTTCATGCAATCAATTTCGTTCCGGATTATATGTATTTTGAACAAATTGCCAATATTGAGAAGAAACTCAGAAAACATAAGGGGCCGTTGATCCTCGCCGGAGACTTTAATACATTTTCTCTTTCAAAGACCAAATTTGTAAATCTCCTTGTGAGCAAACACAAACTGAAAGAAATAGGGTTCATAAACGACAAGAGAAAAAAATTCAGGGCCTTTCCGCTGGATCATATTTATGTGCGCGGCTTTACAACTATTGAAAGTCACGTTGAAGACTCATCTTTAAGCTCGGATCATAATGCACTCTGGGCAAGGTTGAAACTCAAGTGACTCAGGAAATAAAAAACAAAGAAATTGAGAAATTTCAAAAGAAAATCAAGCAGTACAATTCGCCTGAAGGTAAAAAACACCTTGAAAAGGATATTCAGAAAAAAAGTTCCGGTCTTTATGACGAATTAAAAAATTATAACGAGGACAAAGAATCCTTTCAGTTAATGTTCAAGCATGCTGATAAATTAATTATTAAAAATGAGAAAGATAATCTTTACCAGTTCAAGAGTTTTGAAACATTAAAAAAAGAGGCTCAGAAAAGTCATCAAAACTGGATTAAGGAAACCAATTACGGCAAAAGTTTTCAAGTGCAGAAACGCGCAGCTCCTCAGGCTGAAGCCAGTAATGAGAGAGTGGTTTCAGAATCTTCAGCTCCATCCTTGCATGAAACGATAAATAGACAAGAAAAGAACAACATCCCTCTAGCGCTAAAGGATAAAAAAGTGACAGGGGGATTGATTCTTCTCCCTTTGCTTCTGATTGGTATTATTGTTTGGAAAAAAAGAAATTAAAGTGGTTTGCATTTCTCATCGAAAATAAAAGAAAAGCAGGAGCCTTTCTCTTATTTGTTTTATTGCTCCTGATGGTGGGAAGTGTTTCTTTCTTCCACAAATTAAGACCGGAACTTGAGTACCTGCTTCCTAAAAAACACGAATTGATTCACAATCTGAAAGAATTCAATTCCAGGTTTCCATTTAGCGATAATACTTTGATAGCTATGGAATGCACCAGTGAATGCGGGCAGGTTTCGGATAAGTTAAGCCGATTGCTGAAAGAAAAACAAATCTCTAATACAGCGTTGTTGAAAAACAATTTCAAAGACGAGCTCGCTTTTTTTGAAAAATACAGCCCGTATTACTATCCTATCAATCAGTTCAAAGCTCTTGATGAAAAAATCTTTGATCGGAAGGGAAAGAAAACTCAAACGCCTGATAGATTTCAAACATCTCTCATCAATTTCATTCAATACAAAAGAATGGGAATCTTTCAGCAAATTTCTCAATTGCCAGAGGGAATGCTGGTTTCGAAAGATGGAAAATCTGCATTGATTTTTATTATTCACCAACATCCTTTTATCAACCTTGCAGAGGCCGAGGTATTTACAACTCAACTCGACAGTCTGACGAAAGAGCTGATGCAGAATGAGCCACGACTTAAAGCGGTTAAGTTTAACGGCTTTGCTCATTCTCTTGTCAACGAGTACAAATCACTTTGGGGAGATATGATCTTATCTTCTGTCCTTGTAATACTTCTTCTTGTCGGGCTTCTCTATTATTTTTTCCGGTCGTGGAAGATCGTGGCTGCTATTTTTATTCCTCTCATTTTTGGGATAGGGGGACTTTATACATTTGGGGCCATGTTCTTCAGCAATATTAATTCGAATGCATTTTTCCTTTCTTCTCTTATTGCCGGAAATTCGATTAATGTCGGTATCATTTTAATGGCAAATTTAAAATTATATAAAGAGGTTGATGATGTGCACCTCTTTGATTCAGTTTTCAAGGCGTCGTTCAAGCCAACCTTGCTTTCAACTGTTTCAACGTCGATCGCCTACGGTGTCCTCTGTTTTTTACCCTTCAAGGGGTTTTCAGATTTTGGCATCCTTGGCTTTTTCGGAATGTTATTCTGTTTTATCAGTTACTATTTATTATTCCCTGTTCTTTTTAATTTGAATATTTTTACGGCCAGTGATCTGGAAAAATCCGTTCATCACAATTTAGATTTTAAATTTAAATTTAAAATTCCTGCTCTCGCTATTGTCAGTCTTTTTTTCATCATGTTGATCGGACTTGTTGCTGGCGGGGCTTTCAAACGCGAAAATCTTTTTGAGCCTGATATGAATAAAATTAAAGATCGAAGCTACACCAGTTCCAGCTTTGAAAGTTTTAAGGGGAAAATTTCTTCAATATCAGTGAACAGTAGTCTCTTTCCAACTGGAGTTATTCTTCTGGATAATGCAAGCGATGCCTTTCGATTTAAAGGCGTGCTTGATAACGATCCGGTCATCCGCAAACTCGTTCCGGAATTTTCGATTTATTCGTGGAGCGATATTATTCCTTCTGACATTAATCAAAAACAAATGTACTTGAAGCGGCTCAGGTCAATTAAAGATATCAATTTTATAAAACAGTTTCCTTCCATCATAGCAGAAGAGGAGAAGCTACTCGATCTTTCCCACGGCACTCAAGCGCTCTCAAGCGAAATGGAAATGGAGGCTCCGCCTTTCTTGAAAATGATTTTCAGTGAAAAGGGAAAAGTGCCGGGCAATATTCTTTATCTCTCTTTCAATCTCAATAAGCTGGAGACCGATCTCTTCAAGATGAACGGTTTCTTCAACCGGATCGATCTTCTACGAAAAACGATTAATCCGCCAAGCAGTGTTCTTTATGTTGGTATTATTCCCATGCTCTCTACAATTGGTGAAATGATTATGGATTTCTGGTGGAAACCAGTGGTCACATCAGTCGTATTGATTTTACTCTTGATTGTTATTTTTTCTTCCAAAAGTATTAATCGCCCGAGATTTCTTCTCGCTTATCTTTTCATTGTGGCTGCCTTTTTTTCATTTGTTTCTATTTTTAATATCAAGCTGCAGGTATTGAATTATATTTCTGTGATTCTCACTCTCGGAATTGGAATAGATTATTTGATCAATCTGACGATGAGTAAAAATCGCAATAAAATTTCTGCCTTTATTCTTTTATGTTCACTCACCACAATGCTGAGTTATCTGGCGCTCTACTTGGGAACGACCCATTTAGGATTGCGGAGCTTTGCCCTTCTTGCCCTGATAGGTGAGGTCGTGTCCATCATAGTGAGTTTTATGATGGTTTCTTATATCAGTGACTGATTTGATGGGCACATATGAAGAATTGATATAGGTCACAACTTGCGTATCAGCTAAGTTAATTAACGCTTTTTCATAGAGTTAAAGGAAATCTGATTATTTAACTCAAGTATATGTCAAGATGTACCGTAAATTAGTTTAGAGGTACAAATTATGAGTAAAGTAAAAACTGC